>JAODAS010000243.1 GCA_025463555.1 Schumannella sp. | reverse complement strand
GGCCGAAGCCGCCGAGGTGTGCCTGCCAGGCGATGTTGGGCACCACGAATCCGAGCGCGAGGTTGAGACCGGCGACGATCAGCAGCGGGCGCAACGCGATCCCGATCGCCTTGCGGGCGACCAGCAGAGCGCCGAGCAGGCCGAAGATCGCACCGGACGCTCCGAGGGACTGCGCCGCGTTGATGAACCCGCCCGTCGCGCGGACGATCTCTCCATTCGTCAGGACGATGAGCTCGTAGTTGACGACCTCTGCCACCGAGCCGCCGATCGTCGCGACGAGATAGAGCACGAGGAAGCGGGACCGCCCGAGGAACGACTCCAGCGTGGGACCGAACGCATAGAGCGCGTACATGTTGAACAGCAGGTGCAGGGGCACGGTGAACGCGGTCGAATGCAGAAAGCCCGCCGTCACGAGGCGCCACGGCTGCGAACCCGCCACCTGTGGATCCATCACCCACCACTGTGTCAGCGCGCCGCCAGTCAGGTACTGCAGCGCGTAGAGCACGATGCACAGGCCGATGAGCGTGTACGTGACGATGGGCGTGCCCGAGGGGCGCAGCGCCCTGAGCAGGCGGCCGCCGGGGTTCTGGCCCGCGACGGTCGCGCGGCCCTCGCGCACGCACTCCGGACATTGCACGCCGACTGCGGCATGCGTCTGACACTGCGGGCAGATGGGGCGCCCGCACCGCTGGCACGTGACCCAGGTCTCACGGTCGGGATGCCGGTAGCAGCGCGGGGCGGTGTCGGAGTCGGCACCGGACTCGGCACCTGCGGGCGCGTCGGTCATGACAGAGCGACAGAGCGGAGGATGGCCAGGATGACGATCAGCACGATCGCTCCGGCGAGGATCACGTAGGGGACCCAGGGACGCGTGCGGGCTCGATCGTCGTAGTACCGAAGCAGCAGCATCGCGCCGATGCCCGACAACGCACCGCCGAGGACGGCGAAGACGTTGCCCAGCACGAACAGGCTGAGAACGAACCAGATCCCGAGGCTGATCAGCAACCGGTTCCGCGCGGCCGCGTGGGACCAGACGGTGATCAGGTAGGCACCGGCGATTCCCCAGATCGCTCCGCTCAGCCCGAACGAGTAGCCGCCGGCGAGCATCGCGATCGCCGCGGCGCCGGATCCGGTTACCAGGAACAGGCCGAAGAAGCGGCGACGGCCGAACTGCCGTTCGGCTCCCCAGGCGAAGTACACCCAGATCCCGATGCTGAGCACCGTGCCGATCACCTGATTCGAGAGCGCCGGATACGCGACCGAGGTGGTCACGTACCGCCAGACCTCGGCCGCGAACGGGGGCACCGCGGCGAGGTAGGTGAACGGCCAGTTGCCGGTGAAGAAACCGGTGATCCACAGGATCACGGCGACGGCGCCCGAGCCGATCGCGATCACCGGATATGTGGTCGCGCTCACGGCGCCGGCCAGTTGCGACGCGCGCGCCGGCCGCATCCCCGTCTTCTTCGCCTTCGCCGCTCGCGGGGCGGCGGTCGACTCCCATCGGACCGAACCGCCGGTCTCGCGCACGCAGTCGGGGCACCGCACACCGGCGGGCGTCAAGATCTGACATTCGGGGCAGATCGTCCGGCCGCAGCGCGCGCACAGCGTCCAGCTGCTGCGATCGGGATGGCGATAGCAGACCGAGGGATCGGTCTCGGCCTGGGTTCCGGGCACCGAGTGCCGCTACTTCTCGACGATGTCGATGCCGGAGATCACAACCGGCTCGAGGGGCGCGTCGCGACGGTCCGTCGGAACGGCCTCGATGGCGTCGACCACTCGCTTCGACTCCTCGTCGGCGACCTCTCCGAAGATGGTGTGCTTGCCCTGCAGGTGCGGGGTCCCCACGGTCGTGATGAAGAACTGCGAGCCGTTGGTCCCCTTGCCGTTCTGGGTGCCGGCGTTGGCCATCGCGAGAATGTAGGGGTGATCGAAGATCAGCTCGCCGTGGATCTCGTCGTCGAACTGGTACCCCGGGCCGCCGAAGCCCTGCCCGAGCGGGTCGCCGCCCTGCAGCATGAAGTTGGGGATGATCCGGTGGAAGACCACGCCGTCGTAGAGCGGGGTGTTCTTGGCCTCACCGGTCTCGGGGTGGGTCCAGGCCTGCGTGCCCGTGGAGAGGCCGATGAAGTTGGCGACGGTCTTCGGAGCGTGGTGACCGAACAGGTCGACGCGGATGTCGCCGAGGTTCGTGTGGATGGTGGCGACGGCGGTGGAAACGGTCATGACGGCAATTCTGGCATGCGGGAGCTGAAGCCTGCTCCCAGGCAGCACGCAGGCGCAGGACCTTGCGCCGGTGTCGCCCTCTGGCAGGATAAGAGAGTTCGCCGCAACCGCCGACGGAGGTCGACATGGGACTGTCACGTAAGCGCCAGAGGGAACTGAACCGGCTGAAGCGCAGCGCAGAAGAGCTGTGGGACGAGCAGCGCGAGGCCATCGAGCACGCGAGCTCCGTCCTGCGGGACGCGCGCCGCCAGGCTGCCAACTACGCACGCGAAGAGGTGGGTCCGCGCGTGCGGGACACCTACGAGGACCGGGTGCGTCCTGCGGTCCGCGACGGACTGCGCACCGGTCGCGCCGCCGCATCCTGGGGCAAGGAACGGCTGTCGGATGACGTCTTCCCCGCGATCTCGGGCGCCCTGGGCTCGGCCCTGGCGATGCTCGAGGCCGCGAAGGATCCGCGGGTGCGCGAGGTGGTTCGCAAGGTCTCGCGTGCCGGCGAGCGCGCCGGCGTGGTGCAGATGCCGGCGAAGTCCTCGGGACCCGGCCGCTACATCCTGATCGGTCTGGGAGTCGTCGCCTTCGCCGGCGTCGCCTACGCCGCCTGGCAGACGCTTCGCGCCGACGACGACCTGTGGATCGAGGATCTCGACGAGATCGGGGCAGCGGACGTCGGCGCTGCGGATGTCGACGCTGCGGACGACGAATCCTGATGCGACGCGCTGCGGCAGCTGCCGGAACGGCCGCGCTGCTGCTGCTGACCGGGTGCTCGGCGTTCCCCGGAGGCTTCCCGACGGCCAC
>JAODAS010000242.1 GCA_025463555.1 Schumannella sp. | reverse complement strand
ACCCCGGAGCTCGGGGTGGTGATCCCCGAGGTCCCCCGTCTGGATACTACTCATCGGTATGTAGACGTTCAAGTATCATTTCCCCCATCGTTGGACATGTGGAAGGTGAACTGCAGCGGATCGCCGGGAGCAACATCCGGGCCTATCGCAAGCAGAGGGGGATCTCGCAGGAGCAACTCGCCGACGCCCTCGGCGTGCACCGCACCTACATGGGCGGCGTGGAGCGGGGTGAGCGCAACCTGACGCTGCGGTCGCTCGAGCGTCTGGCGGACCGGATGGGCGTCGACCCGGTGACCCTGCTGAAGCCGCCACCCCCCGCCTGAGGGTCGCCCGAACGCGGGGCTGCGTGCGCCGGATCGCAGGCGTAGCGTCCGGAACATGTCCGATACACACGACCGCGCTCCGCAACGAAGCCGCGCGCACGTGCTGGACGCCGCACCCGACCACGAGTTCACCTGGCCCCAGTGCGACATCTGCCACGAGCCGCTCGACTTCCATTCCATCGAGGATGACCCGACCTGGTTCTGCGAGGAGTGCGGCACCGTCTGATCCTCTGCTCAGATGACGTGCCGCTACTTGTCAGTAGCGAACCGGTAGTATTCTTCAGATCGTCAGGCGACGACCCGAAGGGCTCCTCATGCTCGGACCTCGCGTTCGCCCTCGCCCGCTGCAACTCGCAGCCGTCGGGCTCGTTCTTCTTCTGACGAGCTGCGGGTTGCAACATGGTCCGCTCGACTACGGCCGCACCGACGGCGGCGCGGCGGCGGTGTGCGCTCCCGCCATCGATCGACCCTGGCTGATCGGCGACTCATTTCGTTCGCCAGGGCACGAGATTCACGTCGACGCCATCGACCTGGCCGACCCGAAAGGCATCGTCCTCCTCGATGCCTGGCTCACCACGCCCGAGGGCGCCATCGGCGCGATCGAGTACCCGCCCTCGATCGACGTGGATTGGGCCCACGCCGTCGGGGCGGTGGGGGAGGCCGTTCCCGCCGACACCGTGCAGAACTTCGCCGTCGCTGTGAAGTCGGATGATGAGCACGGGGGGAGCGCCGAAGCGATCGCCATCAGCTACTCGATCGACGGCCACCAGTACCGCGCGGTCGGCACGCTGGCGATCCGGATCGAGAGGGCGTGCGAATGACCATCGAAGACGACTGCCTGGGCGGCTAACCTGGCCGCATGAGACGCGAGGATCTGGTGCTGCTGCGCCGGGCCCGGGACCGCATGGACCGCGACTTCGCCGAGCCGCTCGATGTCCCGGCACTCGCCGCCGGTGCGTTGATGTCGGTCGGCCACTTCTCGCGGATGTTCCGCGAGGCGTTCGGCGAGACTCCGTACAGCCACCTGATGACCCGGCGCATCGAGCGCGCCAAGGAGCTGCTGCGCCGCGGCGAACTGAGCGTCACCGACGTGTGCGTCGCGGTGGGCTGTACATCGCTCGGCTCGTTCAGTTCGCGCTTCACCGAACTGGTGGGCGAGACGCCCAGCGCCTATCGCGCGCGTGACCATGAGGGGTTTCGCGACATCCCCAGCTATTTCGCGAAGATCCACACCCGGCCGGTCAGAAACGGAGAAGCGCCCGAGCGGTCGCGTGCGTAGCGTTGCGAGCATGACCACCATCACCGTTGCCTCGACGTTCATCCCGATCGACGATGTGGAGGAGGCGCTCGGCTTCTACCGCGAC
Source organism: Schumannella sp. (assembly GCA_025463555.1). Taxonomy (GTDB): domain Bacteria; phylum Actinomycetota; class Actinomycetes; order Actinomycetales; family Microbacteriaceae; genus JBDSKH01. The sequence continues at coordinate 3,829 of JAODAS010000242.1, read as the reverse complement.
GTCCTCGGCTACGAGGTCTACAACGACGTCGAACTGGAGGGGATGCACTGGATCACCCTCGGCACCCCGTCGCAGCCGGACCTCTCCGTCGTGCTCGAATCGGTGGGGGCTGGCGGAGCCCCCGCCGATCGTGAGGTGCTGAGCGACCTGCTGGCCAAAGGCATCCTCGGCCGCATCGTCTTCGCCACCGACGACTGCGACGCCACCTTCGAGAAGCTGCGCGCCGCAGGAGCCGAGGTGCTGCAGGAGCCGATGGATCAGTTCTGGGGCGTACGCGACTGCGCGTTCCGCGACCCGGCCGGCAACGCGTTGCGTTTCCAGCAGCGCACCTAGATCATCTGAGCTTCGGCAGGGCGGCGCTGCCTTGCGGTATGGGCCGAACGTACCGACGCGACGCGAGCCGCCGGCCGAGGCCGAGCGCGCGCTTCTCGACGAGGTGCCAGGATGCGGCGGCGACACCGACCGTGATCACCACGACCAGCGCGACATCCGCCCCCAGGGGAATCGCGGGGACCAGCTGGAACACGACCTGCTGCACGAGGAACCCCCACAGGTAGGTTCCGTACGAGAAGTCCCCGAACCGGCCGGCGGCACGAAACACCGGCCATGAGCTCTGGCCGATCGCCAGCACGATGACCGGCAGGGCCACCCAGGCGAAGAGCAGGTCTTGACCGGGGAACGCGACCGATCCCGCGACCCACACGATGATGGCGATGCAGGGCGCCCACACCGGCATGCGTCTCACGCCGCCGTGTGCGAGCGCTGATCCGATCCCGAAGAACACCATCGCCCGCATCGCGGGTGCCGCGGTGCCGAGGTCGATCGGTGCGAGGCACAGCGCCGCCAGCCCCACCGCGACGACGCCGAACGCGATCGCGACGCCGCGCCCGGGCACCGCTCGCCGTGTCGCGTTGGCGAGCAGCCCGATGGCGAGCACTCCCAGGTAGCAGGTGAACTCCGGCCCGAGGGTCCAGAGCACCCCGTTGACGACGGGTCGCGGATGATCGGCGAACACCCCCGGCAGATCGTAGGTCGCCAGCAGACTCACGTTGCCGAGGTAGCCCCAGGTCGTGGGCGAGGCGAAGTAGTGCGCGATCGGGAGGGTCGTCACGAGCGGGCCGATCACGAAGACCGTGAGCACGACCACGACGATCAGAGCGGGGAAGATGCGCGATACCCGCCGTGTGAGGAACGCGAGCGGACGCGGGTCGCGCACCCAGCTGGTGCCGACGAGGTATCCGCTCAGGGTGAAGAACACGTAGACGGCGATCGTGAACATCGGGATGCCGGCGACAGCGGGCGGGTGCGTCAGCCCGGTGAGTGGCCAGGCGTGCCCGACGACGACAGCGAGTGCGGCGATCAGCCGGACTGCATCGAAGTTGTTGTCCCTCTCCGACGTCGCAGCCACGTGCTCGACGCTAGCCGAGTGTCGTCCTGGCAGATGTCGGGAACTTTCTCCCGATACCTGCTGTTGTATGGGACGAAGGCCGCAGCCAGCGGCTCACCAGAGGAGTAGGCACCCCATGAGCACAACCGAGTACCGCAAGGATCCGGCCGTGATCGCCCAGCTCACGCCGGATCAGTACGCGGTAACCCAGACCGACGCGACAGAGCCGGCGTTTCGCAACGAGTTCTGGGACAACCACGACGACGGCATCTACGTCGACGTGGTGTCCGGCGAGCCGCTGTTCTCGTCCCGCGACAAGTTCGACAGCGGCTCGGGGTGGCCGAGCTTCACCCGGCCCATCGAGCCGGCGCACATCGTGAACAAAGAGGACCGCAGCTTCTGGATGAAGCGCACCGAGGTGCGCTCCGCCAACGGTGACAGCCACCTCGGTCACCTGTTCGATGATGGGCCCGTCGCCGACGGCGGCCTGCGATACTGCATCAACTCCGCGGCCCTGCGGTTCGTCCCGGTGGATGAGCTCGAGGCCCAGGGCTACGGTGACTACCGCAGCCAGTTCGCCACGAAGGAGGCGTGACCATGACCACGACTGAGACCGCGATCCTCGCAGGCGGATGCTTCTGGGGCGCGCAGCAGTTGCTGCGCCGCCGTCCGGGAGTGATCTCGACCCGGGTCGGCTACTCGGGAGGCGACGCCCCGAACGCGACCTACCGCAACCACGGCGACCACGCCGAGGCCGTGGAGATCGTGTTCGATCCGTCCGTGATCTCGTACCGCGACATCCTGGAATTCTTCTTCCAGATCCATGACCCGTCGACCCGCGACCGGCAGGGCAACGATGTGGGCCGCAGCTACCGCTCGGCGATCTTCTATGCGGACGATGCGCAGAAGCAGGTCGCGCTCGACACGATCGCCGACGTGGATGCCTCCGGGCTCTGGCCGGGAAAGGTCGTCACCGAGGTCGAGCCGGCCGGTGACTTCTGGGAGGCCGAGGAGGAGCACCAGGACTATCTGGAGAAGTACCCCGCCGGATACACCTGCCACTACGTCCGCCCGAACTGGAAGCTGCCGCACCGCGAAGAGCAGCTCGCGAACTAGGACACGCTGCGGGGTGTTTGCACATCGCGCATCGCGTGTGCAAGCATTCCCGTGTTCGTGACCCGACGACAGGAGGTGACACCCATGGACGCAGTATCCGTTACGGGTGCTCCCCTGCAGGGCAGGATCGCGCGACTGCGCTAGTCGCCCTGGGAGCGCCTCACAGGCATTCGCGAAAGGCGACTCCCATGCACACAACACCTTCTTCATTCCCTTCGGGCAAGCGCGCCCTGGTTCTCGGCGGCGGCGGGGCTGCCGGCAACGCCTGGCTGATCGGCGTTCTCGCCGGGATGTCCGAGTCGGGGTCGGACGTCACCGACGCCGACCTGATCGTCGGGACATCGGCCGGGGCGACCACGGCGGCACAGATCACCGGGGCGACCCCGGCCGAACTGTTTTCGGCCATCCTCGCCGCCTCGCCGCCGCACAGGCCCGCCGGCGGCGCGGGCCCGATGTTCGATCAGCTCGAGCGGACGGGACGGATCATCGCGGCATCCAGGGATGCCGCCGACATGCGCAGCAGGATGGGAGCGGCCGCCCTCGAGATGGCGGGTGCCCCCGACCGCTCCGGTTCGGAGCGATGGCGGGCCATGGTCGCGGGCAGGCTGTCGCGCCAGGACTGGCCCGACCGGCGGCTGCTCGTGACGGCGGTCGACGCCGAGACCGGTGAACCGGTCGCCTTCGATCGGTCGAGCGGGGTCGAGCTTGTCGACGCTGTGGCCGCGAGCACGGCCGGCGGTCCCGCGTACAGCATCGGGAACGCCTGGTATATCGACGGCGGCTATCGATCCAATGCCGACAACGCAGATCTGGCTGCCGGGTACGAACGCGTGCTCGTGCTGTCCCCGCTCGGCGGGCGGACGCGATTCCCGCTGGAATGGGGGATGCATCTCGAGGCGCAGGTCGACGCGCTGCGCTCGGGCGGCAGCCGGGTCGAGACGGTCTTTCCGGACGCCGATTCGCTCGCGGCGTTCGGCGAGAACATGATGGACCTCTCGGCACGGGAGCCCGCAGCCCGCGCCGGCTACGCGCAGGGTACGGCGCTGGCCGGCAAGCTCACGGGGTTGTGGCGGTGACCGGCGGCTCGCCGAGGTGGCGGACGCGGAGCTGATCCATGAGGTCCTCGAGAGATGGCAACTCGCTGTCGGCCTCGGTGTCGCCGTGCCGCCACCTGGTTCCCCAGGCGCCCAGCGCAGTGAGCACCGGAAGGGTCTGGATGCCCGCCTCCGTGAGACTGTAGCGGGCGCGTTGTCCGCGGGCGGCGGTGCCGCGCGCGAGGATCCCTGCATCGAGAAGGCGCACGAGGCGGTCGGCCAGGATGTTCGA
>JAODAS010000223.1 GCA_025463555.1 Schumannella sp. | reverse complement strand
CCGATCTGGATGCGGCCGTACTTCGAGCGCACCACCATCACCCGGTCGACGCTTTCGCGGCGCGCGAGGAACTCGGCCTCGGTGATCACCGGACGGCGACGCCCGGCGTCCCGTCCGTCGCGGCGGCGCTGCTTCTTGGCCTCGAGACGCGTGGAGCCCTTGACCCGCTGCGGCTCGGTGATCGGCTCGGGCTGCTTGCGCGGCTGGCGCACGCGGACCGTCGTGTTCGGCGCGTCCTCGCCTTCGCGCGGCCCCTCGCCGGAACGGCGGCGCGTGCGGGTGCGGCGCGCGGTGCCCCCGGGCTCTGCGTCATCGATCGGCGTCGCCCCCGGAACCTGCGTCGGAAGATCCGGTGCCTGGAACATCACCGCGAACGGCGAAGCGGTAGGGGCGGATGCGGCCGGGGCCTGCTCGGCCTTGACGCCCTTGGCCGGCTTGCTGGCCTTCTCGGCCTTGGGTGCCTTCTTCGCCTTCGGCGCCGTGGCGGGCTCGAGCTCCACTCCGGTGGGGCTGGTCGCGCTCACTGCGGAGGCGGCGGATTTGGGGGCGCTGACGCGGCGACGCGACGCCCGCTTGGGAGCCTCCCCGGCATCCGTCTCGTTGGTGCCCGGGTTCTCTGAATCGCTGGCCATTTCTGGCTCCTCATCCGGCTGGGCGGCCGCGCTGCCCGCCGGGTACTCTCGTGCGCCGGACCGTTTCACGCGGTCCCGCGAATCCTGTGCCTTCTCGACCCTGTCTGCGCTTGCGCGCCGACCTCGTGGTCGCTGCGCCCTGTCACGGCGCCCGCACTCTCACTGCGGTCGCAACTGGCTATGCGTCACGGTGCACGTTCTATGAACTGCACACGCGGCCCGGTATGCCCGGTAAAGCTTCATGTGGTGCCGGATCGGGCGCGGCCCGATCGGCTGACACGATTATCGCACGTCGAGCAGAACTCGGGGGTTTCTGTGCCGGTGATTGCCATAATCGGGCCATGACCGACGTGACCGAGCGGACCCGCCTTCCCATCGCGTTCGCGGTGTTCCTCATCATCGGAGGCGTGCTCGGCTGGTGGGCGGCCTTCTCGCTGACCGTGGACAAGATCGCGATCCTCACCGATCCGTCGACCGACCTCGACTGCAATATCAGCCCACTCGTGCAATGCGGCAAGAACCTCGAGTCGTGGCAGGGCGCGGTGTTCGGGTTCCCCAACCCCCTGCTCGGTCTCGGCGGTTTCGTGGCGCCGATCGCCGTCGGTGTGGCGCTGCTCGCCGGTGCGCATTTCGCCCGGTGGTTCTGGATCGCTTTCAACGTCGGCGTCGCCGGTGCGTTCGCGTTCGTGATCTGGCTGATCTCGCAGAGCATCTTCGTGCTCGGAACACTCTGCCCCTGGTGCATGCTCGTCTGGCTCGTGACCATCCCGCTGTTCTGGGTCCTCACCCTGCGCAACGCGCGCGAAGGGGTGTTCGGTGCGCGACCGGCACCCATCGGCCGGGCGCTGCTGCCCTGGGCGGTGCCGATCACCGTCTTCTGCTATCTCACCGTGGCGCTGCTCGCTCAGATCCAGCTGGACCTGTACCGCGCGCTGACGTCATAGCGGCCCGGATAGACTCTCAGCCGATTCCGAATCCCGACACCGAGACTGCGAGCCGTGCCAGAACCGCGACTGACCAAAGACCAGCGACGCGCCGCCGCGCAAGAGGCCGCCCGCATCCTGCGCGAGAAGCAGAAGCGCAAGGACCGTCGTAACCGCATCTTCCTCATCGGCGGATCGACCGTCGCGATTCTCGCGATCTTCTCCGTCGTCGCGCTGGTGCTGATCAACGCCAACAAGCCGGCGGGCCCCGGCCCGGCGAACATGGCCAGCGACGGCATCGTGTTCCTCGGCGACAGCTCTGGTGTCAAGGCTGTGACAACCGACGCGATCCCCGCCAACGGGAAGCCGACGCCCACCGACACCACCGCCCTGGGCGACACCGTGAAGGTGAACATCGTCACCTACGTGGACTACCGCTGCCCCTTCTGCAACCAGTTCGAGACCACCAACGGCCAGACCATCCAGTCGCTCGTGCAGGCGGGCGTGGCCTCGCTCGAGGTGCACCCGATCTCGATCCTCGACCGCGTGTCGCTGGGGACGAAGTACTCGACCCGCGCCGCCAGCGCTGCCGCCTGCGTGGCGAACTACGACCCCGACAAGTTCCTGGATGTGCAGAACGCCCTCTTCGGGTCGCAGCCGCCGGAGAACACCGAAGGGCTCACCAACGACGACCTGGCGAGCATCATCGCCGGCGCCGGAGCTGACAGCGCCCAGATCGCAGCGTGCGTGAAGGACGAGAAGTTCACGAGCTGGGTGACGGCGGCGAGCACGCGTGCCCTCGCCGACCCGGACCTGAAGGACGCGAATGGCGACTTCGGAACTCCCCGCGTGCTCGTGAACGGCGTGCTGTACACGGGCGCCGTCGACGACGCGACCGCCTTCCAGGAGTTTCTCGCGCAGGCTGCAGTAGCCGTGAACGGCGGCACCCCCACCCCAACTCCCACTCCCACCCCCTAGGAGCACGCCCGCTGTTTGCCCACATTTGACGCCTCGCGCCGTGTTGAGTCGTCAGAAGTGGGCAACTGGGCGGCGGGCGAGGGGTGTTGTGGAGAGCACGCGCGGGCGCGCGGGCAAGACTGCATCCTGACGGGGTGCCGTTTTCACCCAAGGAGCTGTCGCCCGAGCTCGGAGAGGTGTTCCTCGCACGGGATGTGGCCGGGTTCGGTATATCGGCCGGAAGGGTGCGCCGAACCGACCTCGACCGCACGACCTGGGGTGTCAGGGCCAGGTCTGCTCCCACGGATATCCTTCAGCGCTGCCGCATGTTGCAGGTGCGGCTTCCGGACTCGGCATTCTTCAGCGGGCCCACCGCCGCGCTCCTGCTCGGGGCGCCGCTCCCGTTTCGCTTGGAAAGACCTCCTGAACTGGATGTCACGGTTCCCTCGCCCCGCCGCGCGCCCCACGCATCCGGCATCGTCGGGCACAGCCGACGGGTGTTCCCCGGCGACGTGACCGAGACCGACGGAGTGCGTCACAGTTCGCCACCACGGGTCTGGTGCGAACTCGCCAGGCGCCTCGAACTGGTCGACCTTGTCGCGGTCGGAGATCACCTCCTCCACCATCGCCGTACTACGCCCTCGGAACTGGGGAACCGGCTCCGGTTCGGCGACCGGATCAGCCGCACCACTGATCTCCGGGCCGCCCTGCCGCTGCTGAGCGACGGCGCGGAATCCCGCCCCGAATCACAACTGCGCGTGCTGCTTGCACTCGGCGGGCTGCCGAAACCGCAGGTCAATCACACGATCGTGATGACCGACGGCGGACCGCGGGTGCGGCCCGACTTCCGTTTCGACAAGGAGATGCTGGTCCTGGAGTACCAGGGCGACTACCACCGGACGAGAGAGCAGTGGCGAAAGGACATGACGCGGCGTACCCGACTCGAATCCGTCGGGTGGGCCGTCGTGGAACTGAACGCCGACGACCTGAGAAACCCGCAGGAGTTGTGCGCCCGGGTCTCAGCCATCCTCGCCCGCAGGCGCTAGTTGCCCACTTTTGACGTCTCCGCCAGCGAGGAGGCGTCAAAAGTGGGCAAGTTGGGGTGGGGCTAGTGGGTGGGGCAGCTGTGGGTGGGGCAGCTGGGGGCAGGGCTAGTGGGCTAGCGAGGGCTCGAGCGCCGACGGCGGAGAGCCGCCGCGCCAGCGGCGATGACTCCGAGGCTCAGGAGCGACGCTCCCAGCGCGATGGTGAGCGTCGGGTCGGAGCCGGTCAGCGCGACCTGGCCGGGCACAGCCGCAGCTGCCGGACGAACGACGACCGCGGCGGATGCGAACACTGCCGGGTTGCTGCGCAGGGTCACTGTCAAGAGGTGCGTGCTCGCACCCGGGAAGCGCACGGTCATTCCGGAGATGACGTCGCCGGCGTGATCGCTGGTCACGTCGACCTTGGTGTCGAGATCGTGGATCGCGTTGCCGAAGCCGTCGACACCCGTCACCGCGAGCGTCACCGTGTCGCCCTGGTCGACGGTGGAGTCCGACGGCGTCAATGTCATCGAGACCGCCTCGGCGGCTGCGACGGCGACGGTTGTGGTCCCCATGATGGTCGGATCGGCCGTGAGGTGGGCGCTCACCGTGGTCACGTCACCGGGCGAGGGGGCGGCGACGGTGAACCGGATGCTGTGCCCGGTCACCGGATCGGCCGGACCGTTGCTGCTGACCAGGGTGGTCTGCGCGGTCACGTCTCCGAGGGAATCTCCGGCGCCGGTGAACTCCTCCGCGCTGAAGGCGATCGTGTCGCCCGCGGTGGCTGTGGTGTCTGCGGGGGTGAGGACGAGGTAGCCGGACCACTGCCCGTACACGGACGAGAGCAGCGGCCCTGCGGTCGCGCTGCCGGCGAGCGTGGTGCCGGCGGTGAAGGCTGCTCCCGACCCGTCGGAGGCGGTGTTCCACCCGAGGAAGCTCCGCGGGGCGGAGACGGGATCCGGAGGGAATGCCCGGCCGCCCTGGGTGAAGGTGCTGGCCAGGACCCGCACGCCCCCCGGGCTTCCCCCGGCCTGTGGATCGAAGACGACCGCATAGTTGTGATCCGTGATGTCCGCGAGCGTGACGTTCGGGTCAGGCAAGGTGATCGCGCCGTGGTTGTCGACCCGGCCCGATCCGGACAGGGCACCGTCGCCCGTGATCCGGCCACCGGAGGCCACGGTGGCAAAGGCCGAGGCGGGGACCCTCAATTCGCTGCCGGCGGGCAGGATCAACCGCCCGGCGATGGTCACGGGTCCGAAGTCCGATCCGAAGGTGGGACCGATCGCCGTACCGCCCGTGCCGGTGATCGCCGTCGCGGTCGCACTCGCACCGACGGATATCGCACCGCCGACGCTCATCCCTCCCAGGGCCGGCGCCGACGAGCCGCCCTTCGCCGTCACCACGCCACCGTTGATGGCGAGGCTGCCGTTGGTCGTCTGGCTGCCACCACCGATCCCGCTGGCGTAGTTGCCTCCGGTCGCAGAGACCGCTCCGCCGTCGATGACGATGGTGCCCATCGATCCCGTGCCGCCGCAGTCGAGTCCGGCACCGATCCCTGCTCCGTAGTTGGCGCCGCCGGTGGCGGTGACCGTCCCCGCGGTGATGGTGATTCCGGCGGCGGAAGCGCACACCCCCGAACCGATTCCGGCTCCGCCCTGATCGCCGCCCTGGGCCGTGACGACACCGCCCTCGATGCTGATCACGCCGACGCGGGCGGACGGGTTTCCCCCGCCTCCCCCGATGCCGGCCGCGTTGTATCCGCCGGTCGCCGTGACGACGCCTCCGCGGATGGTGACGTCGATCGCTCCGGCGCCCCATCCGCTGCCGATACCGGACCCTCCGACGCCTCCTCCGGTGGCGACGACGGCACCGCCGTCGATGACGACCGTTCCGCCGCCGGCGCCGCCGTCACGGCCGCCGATCGCGGCGGAGAAGTTGCCTCCCTGCGCGAGAACACGACCGTCGTCGATCACCAGGTTCGCGCCGTCCACGCCGATGCCGGCCAGGAACGCCACCGGCGAGGTCGCCCGCACCGTGCCCATCGTGGTCGAGGTCGCCGTGCTGTCGGTGATGGTGAAGGTGACGCCCGCGGCGAGCGTGATGGCAGCGGTGGTCAGATCGAAACCGGCGAGGTCGAGCGTGACGGTCCGGGGGATGGTCAGCTCCTGGTCGGTCACCGTGACCGATCCGCCGAGGGTGATGACGGCATCCGTCCCCGGCTGCAGCGCGGCCGTGAGCGATGCGGCGTCGGTCACCGTGGCGGCGCTGGCGGGGGCGACGCCGGTGCCGAGAACCAGAAGCGCTACCGCCGCCGCGAGGGCGGCCGCGAAGGCAGCCGGACGGCGGTCTCGAGAACCCGAACGCAACCTGGTCAGCACTCGCATCGAATCCCCCACCCCGTGACCGCAGCGGTGCCGTCGGTGCGACTCTACGTCACGCGAACCAGAGTGCGAGCTCCCGCGCGGCCGAGTCGGGCGCGTCCGAGCCATGGACGAGGTTCTGCTGCACCTTGAGGCCCCAGTCGCGGCCGAGGTCTCCGCGGATCGTGCCCGGCGCGGCAGAGGTCGGGTCGGTGGTGCCGGCGAGCGAGCGGAAACCCTCGATCACACGGTGCCCGGCGACCCGGATCGCGACGACGGGTCCGGACTGCATGAACTCCACGAGCGGCTCGTAGAACGGCTTGCCCTCGTGCTCGGCGTAGTGGGCGGCGAGCAGATCGCGGTCCGCCTGCAGCATCCGGATGTCGACCACCTGGTATCCCTTCGCCTCGATGCGGCGCAGGATCTCGCCGGTCAGGTTGCGCGCCACGCCATCCGGCTTGACGAGAACGAGGGTCTCTTCGACTGCGGTCATGACTGTTCTCCTTGTGACATGCGCTGCGCGTCGATGCGACGGCCGCGGGTGAAGCAATAGGTCCAGAGCAGGGCGAATCCGACTCCGACCACGTACATCAGGGGCAGCAGGATGCCGAGGGCGACGAGCGCCGCCTGCAGCACCCAGCCGATCGCCATCCCCCACCGGTGGCGCAGCACCGCGGTGGTGGCGAGCAGCACCACGATGAACACGGCGGCGGCGGGCAGGGCCGCCCATGCGGGGAGGGCGGGTTCCAGCGCCTTCAGGCCGAAGGCGGTGAGTCCGGCGAAGAGCACCACGGCGGCTTCGAGCACGAGAGTGATCGAGAGCAGGGACTCGGTCACCGACCGAGGGCGGCGGGTCCGGATGCGGCGTCTCGACACGCCCTCCGGGCTACTCGACGGGCGTGGGGTGCTCACGGCTTCCAGCCTTCGCGCTCGGCGAGCTGGATCGCGTCGCCGACGAGCGTGATCGAGCCGGTGACCACGATGCCCCGCTTCGGGCGATCGGGTTCGAGCGCCCACTCGCGCGCAGCCGAGAGAGCGTGCTCGAGGGTGTCGTACTGATACGTGGCGTCTTCGTGGGATTCATGCAGCACGATCGCGGCGAGCTGGTCGACGCCGATCGCTCGATCCGAGGTCGAGCGGGTGACGTGGAAGCGCTCCGCGATCGGCGCGAGCTCCGCGACGATGCCGTGCGCGTCCTTGTCACCGAGGATGCCGATCACGAACGTCCACTCGTCGAAGTCGAAGTATTCGGTGAGGGCGTCGCGCAGGGCCGAGGCTCCGTGCGGGTTGTGCGCCGCATCCACCAGGATCGTCGGTTCGACGCCGATCAGCTGCAGCCGCCCCGGAGACGTGACGCTACCGAGGCCGTCGACCACGACATCCTGAGCCAGGGCGATCGTGCCGTCGCCGAGGAAGGACTCGACCGCGGCGACCGCCACCGCCGCGTTCTGGGCCTGATGGTCGCCGTAGAGGGGCAGGTACACGCCCTCGTAGCGTCCGGCCCGGCCGCGGATGTCGACCAGCTGCCCGCCGACCGCCACCGTCGTCGATTCGACAGCGAAGTCGACTCGCTCGATCGCGACCTTCGCCTCGAACTGCTGCGCCGCCGCTTTCAGCTCGTCGAGCGCCTCGATCGACTGCATCGCGGTGACGACCGACGCGGCGGGCTTGATGATGCCGGCCTTGGTGCGCGCGATCTCCTTCACCGTGTTGCCGAGCCGGGCCATGTGATCCAGTGCGATCGGCGTGAAGACGGCGACCTGCCCGTCGGCGACGTTGGTGGAATCCCATTCGCCACCCATTCCGACTTCGAGCACGATCACGTCGACGGGGGCGTCGGCGAACGCCGCGAACGCCAGCACCGTGAGCGCCTCGAAGAAGGTCAGCGGCTCCTCCCCCGCAGCCTGCAACTCGGTGTCGACGATCAGCAGGTACGGCGCGATGTCGTCCCAGTTGCGGGCCAGCGCCTCGTTGCTGATCGGGATGCCGTCGATCACGATGCGCTCGTTGAGGCGGACCAGGTGCGGGCTGGTCAGCAATCCCGGGCGAAGCCCGGTCGCGCGCAACAGCGACTCGATCATGCGGCTGGTCGAGGTCTTGCCGTTGGTGCCGGTGATGTGCACGACCGGCGCAGAACGCTGAGGGTCGCCCAGCAGCTCCGCGGCTCGACGCGTCGGCTCGAGACGCGGGCGGATGTTCGCCTCGCCCACGCGGTCGAGCAGCTCCCGGTAGACCTGGTCGGCCGCGTCCTGGAATGCGGCGTCGTCGAGGTCGTCGTCGGTCACGCGCGCTCCAGGTCGATCGTCATGTCTCCCTCAGCCTCGCGGGGCGTGAGCGTGGTCGCAAGAGTCTCCGCCTTGATGAACTCGAGATGGGTCTGGATGGCCGCGAA
>JAODAS010000222.1 GCA_025463555.1 Schumannella sp. | reverse complement strand
CATTTCTGGAATCCCACCGCCGTACTGCGACGTGTACGGCGGGTTCTGGGGGGAAATGGCGGTGCACGTCCGTGAGTCGCGATCGACGCGTCCACGTTGTGAAGGAATCTGCATGCCCACGAAGTCCCAGGACCGCCGCAAGGTCCGCCTGTCGCGTGCGCTCGGCATCCCGCTGACGCCCAAGGCAGCCAAGTACCTCGAGAAGCGCCCGTACGGCCCCGGCGAGCACGGCCGCACGAAGCGCAAGACCGACTCCGACTACGCCGTGCGTCTGCGCGAGAAGCAGCGCCTGCGCGAGCAGTACGGCATCCGCGAGAAGCAGCTGCGCATCGTGTTCAACGAGGCCCGCGGCGCCAAGGGCCTGACCGGTGAGAACCTGGTCGAGCTGCTCGAGATGCGTCTCGACGCGCTCGTTCTGCGTGCGGCGTTCGCTCGCACAACCGCTCAGGCGCGCCAGATGGTCGTGCACCGCCACATCCTCGTGGACGGCCAGCTCGTCGACCGCCCGTCGTTCCGGGTGAAGCCGGGTCAGCTCATCCACGTCAAGGAGCGCTCCGAGGGCACCGAGCCCTTCCAGGTCGCCGCTGCCGGCGGCCACGTCGATGTGCTGCCCAAGACGCCTGCCTACCTCGAGGTCGAACTCGACAAGCTGCAGGCTCGTCTCATCCGCCGCCCGAAGCGCGCCGAGGTCCCCGTGACCGCGGAGGTCCAGCTGGTCGTCGAGTACTACGCGGCCCGGTAACGGGTTTCGATACGCGTCCGCGTTGCGGGCGCTACTCAACCACCGAAGGCCCTCGGCACACAGCCGGGGGCCTTCGTGCATGCGTAAGCTAGAACCACGCTTTCAAGCTGAGGAGTTCATCATGAAGGGCCTGCTTCTTCTGACCATCGGTGTCGCCGCCGGCTTCATCGCCGCACACCAGATCGCCAAGACCCCTGAGGGCGCCAAGTTCTTCGCCGACGTCGACGCCAAGGCGCGCGACTTCGGCGGCGCGGTCGTCGACGGCTACAAGGCCCGCGAGGCCGAGCTGCGCACCGCCGCAGAAGACCTCCTCAAGTAGCCGCGCCGGCCTGGTTGGGCCGCGCGACATCCATCCACCGACCAGGCCCTTCCGTACGGCCTGCGGCCTATTCAGGGACCGAGATTGCAGACCGCCGAGATCCAACGCCGCTGGCTCACCTTCTTCGGTGAGCGCGGCCACACCGTCGTCCCCTCCGCATCGCTGGTGAGCGACGATCCCGCCCTGCTGTTCACGGTGGCGGGCATGGTCCCGTTCATCCCGTACTTCACCGGGGTCGTTCCTGCCCCGTTCCCGCGAGCGACGAGCGTGCAGAAGTGCATTCGCACCCTCGACATCGAAGAGGTCGGCAAGACCACGCGTCACGGCACGTTCTTCCAGATGAACGGCAACTTCAGCTTCGGCGACTACTTCAAAGAGCAGGCGATCACGTACGCGTGGGAGCTGCTCACGACATCCGAGGCGGATGGCGGGCTCGGATTCGCCGAGAAGGATCTGTGGGTCACCGTCTACGAGGACGACGACGAAGCCGCCGCGCTGTGGCAGAAGATCGCCGGTCTGCCGGCCGATCGCATCCAGCGCCTCGGACGCAGCGACAACTACTGGCACACCGGTCAGCCCGGCCCCGGCGGACCCTGCAGCGAGATCTACTTCGACCGCGGGCCCGAGTTCGGCCCCGACGGCGGTCCGGCGGTCGACGACACCCGGTACATCGAGATCTGGAATCTCGTGTTCATGCAGTACCTGCTGGCCGACGTGAAGAGCAAGACCGAGTTCACCATCGTCAGCGAGTTGCCGAAGAAGAACATCGACACCGGCATGGGCATGGAGCGCGTGGCGTTCCTCAAGCAGGGTGTCGACAACATGTACGAGATCGACCAGGTGCGCCCGGTTCTGGATGTGGCCTCAGCCCTCTCCCGCCGCGCGTACGGCGCCAACCACGACGACGACGTGCGCATGCGCGTGATCGCCGACCACGTGCGGTCCGGTCTGATGCTGATGACGGATGGGGTCACGCCCGGTAACGAGGGGCGCGGCTACATCCTGCGCCGGCTGCTGCGCCGTGTCGTGCGGGCCATGCGGCTGCTGGGTGTCGACGGCTCCAGCTTCGGCGAGCTGTTCGAGGCGTCGCGGATCGCGATGCGCGACGCGTACCCGGACGTCGAGGAGCAGTGGGAGCGCACGTCGCGCCTCGCGCTCGGCGAAGAGGAGGCCTTCATCGGCACCCTGGCGAGCGGGACCACGATCCTCGACACGGCGGTCGAGAAGACGCTCAAAGCCGGCGGAAAGACCCTGCCGGGCGACACGACGTTCCTGCTGCATGACACCTTCGGCTTCCCGATCGACCTGACGCTCGAGATCGCCGAGGAGGCGGGTCTCAGCGTCGACCGCGACGCCTTCGATCAGCTGATGCTGCAGCAGCGCACGATGGCGAAGACCGACGCGAAGGCGAAGAAGGGTGCGCTGGCCGATCTGTCCGTGTACTCGGACCTGCGCGCGCAGGGCGAGACGGTCTTCACCGGGTACGACTATCTCGACACCGAGACCCGGGTGCTGGGCATCCTGGTCGACGGGCAGCCCGCGCAGAAGGCGACCGCGGGTCAGACCGCCGAGGTCATCCTCGCCGAGTCGTCGCTCTACGCCGAGGCCGGCGGGCAGGCCGCCGATCAGGGCTCGATCGTCGGCGACGGCTTCGACCTCGAGGTGCTCGACGTGCAGAAACCGGTCAAGGGGCTGATCAGCCACACGGTGAAGGTTCGCTCGGGCGAGGTCGGAGTCGGCGTCGCGGCCACCAGCGTCGTCGACCCGGTGTACCGCCACGCGGCGTCCCAGGCGCACTCGGCCACCCACCTCATCCACGCCGCCCTGCGTCAGACGCTCGGCAACGAGGCGCACCAGAGCGGTTCGTTCAACAAGGCCGGCTACATGCGGCTCGACTTCGCGTGGAATCAGGCGCTCTCGCCCGAGACCCGCAGCGAGATCGAAGAGATCACCAACAACGCCGTGCGCGACAACCTCGAGGTGACCAC
>JAODAS010000198.1 GCA_025463555.1 Schumannella sp. | reverse complement strand
GGGGGACGGCCGTGGCGGGATTCCCGAACCTGTTCCTGCTGCTCGGGCCGAACACCACGCTCGCCCACAACAGCATGATCGGCATGATCGAGGCGCAGGTCGGCTACGTGCTGCAGGCCATGCAGTCGGGCGCCCTCCTCGAGGCGCGTCCCGAGTCAGTCGCCGCCTACGACGTGACGATCCAGGATGCGATGGCAGGGGTCGTCTGGACGACCGGCGGGTGCTCGAGCTACTACGTCGATGCCGCGGGTCGCAACACCGCGGCCTGGCCGCACGGGGCCGCGCGGTTCGCACGGGAGCTCCGGCGATTCGATCCCGCGGAGTATGCCGACCTAGTCTGAACCCATGCGATTCGGACTCTTCATCCCTCAGGGCTGGCGCCACGACCTCGTCGACATCGAACCGGAGGACCAGTGGTCCAAGATGCGGGAGCTCGCTCTCGCCGCCGACGCCGGCCCGTGGGAATCGCTCTGGGTGTACGACCACTTCCACACCCGGCCCATTCCCACCGACGAGGCCACCCATGAGGCGTGGAGCCTGATGTCGGCGTTCGGAGCCGTCACCTCGCGCATCCGGCTCGGCCAGATGTGCACGTGTGTGAGCTACCGCAATCCGGCGTACCTCGCGAAGGTGGCTGCGACGGTCGACATCATCTCGGGCGGGCGCGTGGAGATGGGGATCGGCGGCGGCTGGTACGAGCACGAGTGGCGGGCGTACGGCTACGGATTCCCGGACGTCCCGGAGCGGCTCGGCCGCCTGCGCGAGGGCGTCGACATCATGAAGCAGGCCTGGACGACCGGAACGGCGACACTCGACGGGAGGTACTTCCAGGTCGACGGCGCGATCGTGCGGCCACTCCCGCTGCAGGAGGGCGGCATCCCGATCTGGGTCGCCGGCGGCGGCGAGAAGGTGACGCTCAAGATCGCGGCGCAGTACGCCGACTACACCAACTTCGACGGCTCGCCCGAGGTGTTCACGCGCAAGAGCGAGCTGCTCAAGGCGCACTGCGAGACGGTGGGCACCGACTTCGATCACATCGTGCGCAGCAGCGACTTCAACACCATCGTCGCGGCGACCGAGGTCGAGGCGCAGCGCAAGGTGGATGCGATCGAGTCTCGGCTGGCGCCCTACATCGGCGACGCAGAGGCGGCGAAGTACGTCGCCGACTTCCGCGACGGCACAGCCCTGATCGGAACCCCGCAGCAGGTCATCGACCGCCTCGCCGCGGTCGGCGAACTCGGGATGGGGTACTCGATCCAGTACTTCCCCGACGTCGCCTACGACACCGAGTCACGGGATCTGTTCGCGGCTGAGGTGATACCTGCGCTGAGTTAGCGCCGCCCGAAATCGATCACCCTGCAGCGCATGCAGCTATTCGACGGCCGTCGGCGCGTTCTCGAACCGCGTGACCGAGAGTTCGTCGGCGTCCGGGTTGATCCCGACCATGACGGTGTCGCCATCGTGCACGTCTCCCGAGAGCAGAGCGCGCGCGAGCTTGTCGTCGATCTCGTGCTGCATCAGGCGGCGTAGCGGACGGGCGCCGTAGATCGGGTCGAAGCCTCGTTCGGCCAGCCAGGCGCGCGCATCCGGTGTCACGGCCAGCGACAGCCGGCGCTCGGCCAGTCGCTTCTCGAGCCGGTCGATGTAGAGCGACACGATCTGACCGAGGTCGTCGGTGGTCAGCGGCGAGAACACCACGATGTCATCGAGACGGTTCACGAACTCGGGCTTGAACGCCTGGCGGACCAGCTCGTTGACGGCGGCCTTCTTGGCCTCCCACTCAAGGGTCTGGTCGGTGAGGAACTGGCTGCCCAGATTCGAGGTGAGGATCAGGATGGTGTTCCGGAAGTCGACCGTGCGACCCTGCCCATCCGTCAGCCTGCCGTCGTCGAGCACCTGCAGCAGCACGTCGAAGACCTCGGGGTGCGCCTTCTCGACCTCATCGAGCAGGATCACGGAGTACGGGCGGCGGCGAACCGCCTCGGTCAGCTGGCCGCCCTGCTCATAGCCGATGTATCCGGGAGGGGCGCCGACGAGCCGCGACACGGCGAACTTCTCGCCGTACTCGCTCATGTCGATGCGCACCAGCGCCTTCTCGTCGTCGAACAGGTACGCGGCGAGCGCCTTGGCCAGCTCGGTCTTGCCGACGCCCGTAGGGCCGAGGAACAGGAACGAACCCGTCGGCCGGTCCGGGTCCGAGATGCCCGCGCGGGTGCGGCGAACCGCCTCGCTGACCGCGCGCACCGCGTCCTTCTGGCCGATGAGCCGCTTGCCCAGCTCGCCTTCGAGGTGCAGCAGCTTCTCCTGCTCACCCTGACGCAGCTTGTCGACCGGGATGCCCGTCCAGGCGGCGACGACCGACGCGATGTCCTCGTCGGTGACCTGGTCGTTGACCATGCGCGGACCGAGCTGCTCGACGGCCTCCGCCGCCGCCAGCTTCTTCTCGATGTCGGGGATGACCTCGTAGTTCAGCTTCGAGGCCTTCTGGTACTCCTGCTCGCGCATTGCCCTGTCGAGGTCGATGCGGGCGTCGTTGAGCTTGCTCTTCAGGTCGCCGACCGAGTGCAGGGAGTTCTTCTCGGTAAGCCAGCGCGCCTGCAGCTCGTTCAGCTGCTCCTCTTTGCCTGCCAGGTCGGTGCGCAGCTTGTCGAGGCGCTCCTTCGAGGCGGCGTCCTTCTCCTTCTTGAGCGCCAGCTCCTCGATCTTCAGCCGGTCGACGGCGCGCTTCAGCTCATCGATCTCGGTCGGGCTCGAGTCGATCTCCATCTTGAGACGGGATGCCGCCTCATCGATCAGGTCGATCGCCTTGTCGGGCAGTTGGCGAGCGGTGATGTACCGGTTCGACAGGGTCGCGGCGGCCACCAGCGCGCTGTCGGCGATCGAGACCTTGTGGTGGGCCTCGTAGCGCTCCTTCAATCCACGCAGGATCGCGACGGTGTCTTCGACGCTCGGCTCGCCCACGTACACCTGCTGGAAGCGGCGCTCGAGCGCAGCATCCTTCTCGATGTATTCGCGGTACTCGTTGAGCGTCGTCGCGCCGATCATGCGCAGCTCGCCGCGCGCCAGCATCGGCTTGAGCATGTTCGCCGCCGCGACGGAGCCCTCGCCGCCGCCCGCACCCATCAGCGTGTGCAGTTCGTCGATGAAGGTGATGATCTGACCGTCGGAGTCGTTGATCTCTTTGAGGACCGCCTTCAGCCGCTCCTCGAACTCGCCGCGGTACTTGGCGCCCGCGACAAGCGCGGCAAGGTCGAGCGAGACGAGCTGCTTGTCCTTCAGCGAATCGGCGACATCCCCCGCGACGATGCGCTGAGCCAGCCCCTCGACGACGGCGGTCTTGCCGACGCCGGGCTCGCCGATCAGCACCGGGTTGTTCTTGGTCCGGCGGGTCAGCACCTGACTGATGCGCCGGATCTCGGCGTCACGTCCGATGACCGGGTCGAGCTTGCCGCTCTTCGCGATCTCCGTCAGGTTGACGCCGTATTGCTGCAGCGGAGTCTTCTGCTCCTCCTGCTGCCCCGAGGTCGGGGCGCCCTGCATGTTTGCCACGCTCTGTATCTCCGTTCCGGGCCTCTCGGCCCGCGATCCTGTCAGTTCCGGACGCCGGGGCGCCAGACGACGAGCTGGTTCTGCTTCTTGGCGCGCTCGCCGGCGCGCAGCGACACGACGTCGCCTTCGGAACCGGCGGCGAACACCCGCCGGCCCGGACGATTGAGCACTTCTTCGGCGAGCGCCGATTCCAGTTCCCGCACGCGCAGGGCGAGCGCGGTCACCTGGTCTTCGAGCTCCAGGATGCGGCGCACCCCTTCGAGATTGAGGCCCTCTGCGCTGAGGCGGGCGATCTCACGGAGCTGGGCGACATCCCGCATCGAGTACCGCCGCGACTGACCCGCCGTGCGGCGCGGGCTGACCAGCCCGAGCCTGTCGTACTGGCGCAGGGTCTGCGGGTGCATGCCCGACAGCTCGGCTGCGGCCGCGATGGGGAACAGCGGGCTGAACTCGTCGATGCTCGCGCTCACGGCTAGGCCCCCCGCGATTCGGCAGACCTGGCGCGGTCGAGCAGCTCGCCGCGCGGATTCTCGGCGGGCAGTGCCGCCGCGAACTTCTCGAGCGCCTCCTTGGCCTTCTCGGGCAGGTGGCTCGGCACGGCGATGACCACCTCCGCGAGCAGGTCACCCGTTCCCTTGGTCGTCGTCACTCCGCGGCCCTTGACCCGCAGGACGCGTCCGCTCGGCGTGCCAGGAGCGACCCGCAGCTTGACCGGAGCCCCGTCCAGGGTGGGAACCTCGATCGTGGCGCCGAGTGCCGCCTCGGCGAAGGTGACCGGGACGTCGACGCGCAGATTGAGGCCCTCGCGCTCGAAGACCGGATGCTTGCGCACCGCGACGGTCAGCACGAGGTCGCCGGCGGCGCCGCCGTCGGGACTGGGCTGACCCTTGCCCTTGAGCCGGATCTTCTGGCCGTCGGCCACGCCCTCCGGGATCTTCACCTTGGTCTCGCGACCGCTCTGCATGGTCAGGGTCACGGTGTCGCCGCGGATCGCCGTCAGGAAGTCGAGGGTCGTCTTCGCTGCGATGTCCGCGCCCTTGGTGGGGCCGCCGTCCCCGCGGAACCCTCCGCTCGCGCCGCCGAAGCCGCCGCCGCCGAACATCCCGCCCAGGAGGTCCTCGAACCCGCCCGTGCTGTACGTCGTGCGCGCGCCGCGGCCTCCGCCGCCGCCACCGAACATGCCGCCGAAGACGTCTTCGAAGCCCGCGCCGCCTGCGCCGCCGGGCGTGAACCGGGCACCCGAGCCCATCGCGCGCACCTGGTCGTACTCGCGGCGCATCTCCACGTCGGAGAGCACCGAGTACGCCTCGCTGATCTCCTTGAACCGGGCTTCTGCCTTGGCATCCCCCGGGTTGGAATCGGGGTGGAACTGGCGCGCGAGCTTGCGGTACGTCTTCTTCAGGTCGGCGTCGGACACGTCCTTCTTGACGCCGAGAACGGCGTAGAAGTCCTTGTCGAACCAGTCCTGGCTAGCCATTGATTCCCGCCTACGGCTCGGGGACGCTGACGGCGACCTTCGCGGGCCGCAGCAGACGCTCGCCCAGGGCGTAGCCGGGCTCGATCACGTCGGCGACGGTGTTGACGGTCACGTCCTTGCTGTACACCTGGACGATCGCCTCGTGCAGCTTGGGGTCGAACGGCTCGCCCTTCTCGCCGATCTTCTTCAGACCGTACTTCTCGAACCCGCCGCGCAGCTTCGCGGCGACGATCGCGAGCGGGCTGCCCTCGACCAGGTCGCCGTGCGCCTCGGCACGGTCGAAGTCGTCGATCGCCGGCAGCAGATTGCGCAGCACCTCGGCGATCACGACCTCGCGGTTGGCGGCGCGGTCGCGCTCGACGCGGGTGCGGAAGTTCTTCAACTCCGCCTCCGCGCGGGCGGCCCGGTCGCGGTACTCCGCGACCAGGTCCCGCTCCGCGCTGTCGAGGATCGCGAGGTCCTCATCGCTCAGGACCTCCTCGCCGTCGGGGACGTCGAGATCCGCCTCTGGCGCACTCTCGCCCGCAGGCTCGCGCACCTCGCCCGTCTCCGGATCGACCTTGCGCTTGTCGGTGACCTTGGGCTCCTGCTCGTCGCCGGGACCCTCGTCTTTCGGATTCTTGGTCGCCATGGTTACTTCTTGGGCGCCTTCGGCTCGTCTTTCGCTTCGTCCTCGTCGTCGACGAGCTCGGCGTCCACGATGTCCTCGTCGCTGCCCGCGGCATCGCCCTCGGCGGCGTCGCCATCGGCGGGCGCCTCCGGGTTCTGCGCGGTCTGGGTGGACGCGTAGATCGCCTCACCCAGCTTCGTCTGCGACTCGTTGAGCTTCTCGAACGCCTTCTGCACGGCGGCGTCGTCCTCCGCCTGCAGCGCGGTCTTCAGCGCGTCGACATCGCCCTGCACCTCGGTCTTGACGTCGTCGGGCAGCTTGTCCTCGTTCTCCTTGATGAGCTTGTCGATCGAGTAGGCGAGCTGCTCCGCGTTGTTCCTGGTCTCCGCCGCATCGCGACGAGCCTTGTCCTCGGCCGCGTGCTCTTCGCCCTCACGAACCATGCGCTCGATGTCGTCCTTCGCGAGCGAGGAACCGCCGGTAATGGTGATCGACTGCTCCTTGCCGGTGCCCTTGTCGCGAGCGTGCACCTGGACGATGCCGTTCGCGTCAATGTCGAAGGTGACCTCGACCTGCGGGACTCCGCGCGGCGCGGGCGCAATGCCCTGCAGCTCGAACGTGCCGAGTGGCTTGTTGTCGCGGGTGAACTCGCGCTCGCCCTGGAAGACCTGGATCGCGACCGACGGCTGGTTGTCATCCGCCGTGGTGAACGTTTCGCTCCGCTTGGTCGGGATGGCCGTGTTGCGCTCGATGAGCTTGGTCATGATGCCGCCCTTGGTCTCGATACCGAGGCTCA
>JAODAS010000196.1 GCA_025463555.1 Schumannella sp. | reverse complement strand
GCACCTGCGTGCCGTCCGCGTTGCGGAGGTCGAGCTGTGCGATCTCATCGAGGGAAACGCCGGTCGCCGCGCCGAGGCGCACCTCGGTGCCGGGGGCCGAGTTCCAGCTCGAGACCGACTGCTCACTACCGTCGGTCCCGACGACCCACAGGGAGTACTGAGCGGGGCCGTAGCCATCGGCTGTCGGGACGGGGTGATAGATGCAATCCATGTCGAGCCGGGTGCCCCAGTCGGTTCGCGTGAGGTCCACCGTCAGGTCGATCGGGGCAGGCTGCCCGCCCTGAGGGGTGAAGACGGCGACGGCGTCGGGCACGATCTTCGGCGCGAGAAGCGCAGGGATCGCGAGGGTCAGCACGCTGGCCAACGCGGCTGCGGCGGCGAGAGCAGCCACCCCGATCAGCGTGCGTCGCACGCGACGGCGGCTCTCGGCCGCGCGGATGCGGGTCGCGAGATCGACGGCCGCGACGGGCGCTCCGATGGGGGCCGGCACCGGGCCGGAATCCGACTCGCCCGCGTCGCCGGGCTCGAGCAGCGCGAAGGCGCGGGCGTCGTCGATGCGCCCCAGAAGCCCCGGCAGGGCACTCAGCTCGGAGACGGCGGCGCGGCAGCGGTCGCATTCCTCCAGATGGTCTTCGAACTCGCGGCGCTCGGCCGGCGAGAGGGCGCCCAGCACATAGGCGGCGTCCCATTCGGCGAAGTGCGCGTGCACGGGAACAGTCATCGCGTCACTCCCTTCTCTTGCAGTGCCAGGCGCAGGGCCCGGAGTCCGTAGTGCAGCCGGGACTTCACGGTGCCCTCGGGGATCTCGAGCACCGCTGCGGTCTCGGCGATGCTGCGTCCGCCGTAATAGCTGTGGACGATGACCGACCGGTGCTCGTAGCCGAGCGTCGCCAGCGCCTCCTCGATCAGCAGCGTCTCGAACAGCGCGTCGGTGCGGTCGCGCTGGGCGCGTTCCGGCAGTTCGTCGGTGGTCAGTTCGTGGCGCCGGCGCGCGCTGCGGTACTCATCGATCACCAGGTTGCGCGCGACCGTGAACAGCCACGACCGGGTGCTCTCGGTCGGCTGGCTCATGATCTTGGGGGTGCGCCACGCACGCAGCAGGGTCTCCTGCACGATGTCGTCGGCTCCGCTCGGGTTGCCGGTCAGATGGATGACGTAGCGTCTGACCGATTCGGCGTGGGCGTCGGAGAGTGCCCGCAGCGCTTCCGCCTCGTCGGTACTCACCGCGTGCACCTCCTCCCACTACCCGAGAACACGGGGCGGATGCCGGAAAAGTTCACGAGCCGGCCTGTGCTCCGCCGATCACCAGCATGATGACGTCGAGCACGGCCGCCAGGATCACCAACCGGAACAGCACCCGCGTCGGTGCGCGCCGCATCCCGAGCACCAGGCCGGCGACCGCGATCGCGGCGGCGATGCCGAGGCCCGCGACGCCGATCGGCGTGTTCAACCCGATGCCGACGGCGAGAGAGGCGGCGGCGGCCAGCAGGGTGAGCCAGGTGACGACGAGCGAGCCGACCCGGCCCAGCCGGTGGGGCAGGCCGCGGATGCCCGTCCGCGCGTCATCGTCCAGATCGGGCAGCACGTTGGCGAAGTGCGCGCCTGCTCCCAGCAGTGCGCCCGCGGCGATCGTCCAGCCCGGAGCGAGCGCGGGCTGGGCGGCGGCGAGAGTCACGATCGCGGGAAGTGCTCCGAAGCTGACCACGTACGGCAGCACCGAGATCACGGTTCCCTTGAGGCCGGCGTTGTACGCCCACCCCGACAGCAGGAACACCGCGTGGGCGACGAGGGCAGGCCATCCGAGTGGAATCGACAGCGCTATGGATGCCAGGGCGGCGCCGAATGCGACGTTGCGCGCCAGCGTGGTGCTGACGTCTCCGCGCGCCACCGGCTTGTCGGTGCGGCCGACGGCGCGGTCCCGGCCCGCGTCGATCCAGTCGTTCGACAGGCCCACGGAGATCTGATCCAGCGCCATCACGAGCCCGAGCAGCACGACCCGGACCGGTTCGAGGCCTCCGGCGATGCCGAGGAGCACCGTGATGAGGGTCACCGCGGCCGCCGGTCCGGGGTGCGTCGAGAGCGCCAGTGCGCGCAACCGTGCCATGCGCTCAGGCTACGGGCGCAGTGCGTGGGGCACGGCATCCGCGAATCTTGCAAGAAGTTGCGCGAATTGCGTTAGATTTTGCACATGTCGAGACGACTCGCCGAAGTGGCAAAACAGGTCGGCGTCAGTGAAGCCACCGTCAGCCGGGTTCTGAACGAGAAGCCCGGCGTGAGCGACGCGACACGGCAGGCCGTTCTGACCGCACTCGACGTGCTCGGGTACGAGCGACCCAGCAAGCTGCGCGGCGAGCGGGCGAGGCTCGTGGGGCTCTTCCTTCCGGAGCTTCAGAACCCGATCTTCCCGGCATTCGGCGAACTCGTCGGCGGCGGGCTGGCCCAGAACGGCTACACCCCCGTGCTCTGCACGCAGAGCGCCGGCGGCATCACCGAAGCCGACTACATGGAGCTGCTGCTTCAGCAGCACGTCTCCGGCGTGGTGTTCGTGGGCGGGCAGTACACCCAGCAGGACGCGTCGCACGAGCACTACCTGCGGCTGGCCGAGCTCAAGATCCCGACGGTGCTGGTCAGCGCTCCCGTGGCGCACCTGTCGTTCCCGACCGTGTCGACCGACGACGCCGTCGCCATCGAGCTCGCCTGGAATCACCTGGTGCAACTCGGCCATCGTGAGATCGGACTCGTGCTGGGACCGGCCGATCACATCCCGTCGCGTCGCAAGCTGGAGGCGGCACGCGCGAACTCGGAGCGCACCGGGATCCCGCTGCCCGAGTCGCACATCGTGCACTCGCACTACAACCTCGAGGCCGGACAGGCCGCCACCGCGCGACTGCTGACCGCCGGCGTGACGGCCGTGATCTGTGCGTCGGACCCGCTCGCTCTGGGAGCGATCCGTGCGGTGCGCCGTGCGGGCCTGCGGGTTCCGGATGACGTGTCGGTCGTGGGGTTCGACGACAGTGCGCTGATGAACAGCATCGATCCGCCGCTGACAACGGTCCGGCAACCCATCGAGCCGATGGGGCGCATGGTGATCGAGCTCCTGGTCGCGCAGCTCTCGGGCTCGGTCGTCGCACCGGAGGAGTACCTCTTCGAGCCAGAGCTCGTGGTGCGAGCGTCCACGGGTCCCGTGCGGCGTTAGCCGCCCCCACCGAGCACGTTCCCGCCGAGCGAGCACGTTGCGCCGTGCTCGCTCGGCGCAAACGTGCTCGGTAGGCAACGCGGGACCCGCCCGAGCGCGTAACCCGCGCAATTTCGCGCAAGTTTCTTGCTGTTTGTTTAGTTCTTGCGTCAATCTGTCGGGAAAGCTACATTTCGGGGAGGCCGCACTTCGACGGCCCCGATCACAGCAAGGAACCCGAGTGGACGCAGACGTCCTCGCCCCGAGTGCATCCCCTGAACTCGGAGTCCCCATCGCGCCGAGCGGCGACGATCCCCAGTGGTGGCGTTCCGCCGTGATCTACCAGATCTACGTCCGAAGCTTCGCCGACGGCAACGGCGACGGAACCGGTGACCTCGCCGGCGTGCGCTCCCGCCTCGGCTACCTGCGCGATCTCGGGATCGACGCGATCTGGTTCACCCCGTGGTACCCGAGTCCCCTCGCCGACGGCGGCTACGACGTCAGCGACTACCGCGACATCCACCCCGACTTCGGCACACTGCGCGAGGCCGAGCTGCTGATCCAGGAGGCGCTCGCGCTCGGCATCCGCACCATCATCGACGTGGTCCCGAACCACGTGAGCGACCAGCACGCCTGGTTCCAGGCGGCGCTCGCGGCGGGGCCGGGCAGCCCCGAGCGCGAGCGGTTCTGGTTCCGCGACGGCGAAGGGCCCGGCGGAGACGAGCCGCCGAACCACTGGCCGTCCCCGTTCGCCGGCGAGACCTGGACCCGCACGACCAACGCCGACGGCACCCCCGGCCAGTGGTACCTGCACCTGTTCACGCCCGAGCAGCCCGACCTCAACTGGAACCACCCGGACGTGCGCCGCGAGCACGAGGAGATCCTGAAGTTCTGGTTCGACCGCGGCGTCGCCGGCGTGCGCATCGACTCGGCCGCGCTGCTGATCAAGGACGAGACGCTGGCCGACGTTCCCGAGAACCCGGGCCCCGGCGAGCACCCCACCCAGGACCGCGACGAACTGCACGACGTGTACCGCGCCTGGCGCGCCGTCGCCGATGGCTACCCGGGAACCCGGGTGCTGGTGGGCGAGCTCTGGCTGCCCGAGATCGACAGGTTCATCGCCTACCTGCGCCCGGACGAACTGCACACCGCGTTCAACTTCGACTTCCTCGCCCGGCCGTGGGATGCCGCGGAGCTGCGGGCGAGCATCGACCAGACGCTGACGGCGCACGCTCCCGTGCAGGCGCCCAGCACCTGGGTGCTCAGCAACCACGACGTCACGCGGCCGGTCACACGCTACGGGCGGCACGATTCGTCGTTCGCGTTCCTGAACAAGAGGTTCGGGGTTCACACCGACCGTCAGCTCGGCACTCGGCGGGCACGCGCCGCTGCGCTGCTGACCGCCGCGCTTCCGGGCAGCCTGTACATCTACCAGGGCGACGAGCTGGGGCTTCCCGAGGTCGAGGACATCCCCCTGGAGCTGCTGCAGGACCCGATGCACTTCCGTTCCCGCGGCGTGGACCCCGGCCGGGACGGCTGCCGGGTTCCGCTTCCCTGGAGCGGGTCCGCCGCGCCGTTCGGCTTCAGCAGCGAACATGCGACGGGGGAGCCCTGGCTGCCCCAGCCTTCCGACTGGTCCGCCTACACGGTCGAGGCCGAAGCGCACGATCCCGGGTCGATGCTCGCGCTCTACCGGGCTGCCCTCCGCATCCGCCGCGACATCGCCGCGATCGACGCCGCCGACATCGAGTGGCTCGATCTGGGTCCGGATGCTCTCGCCTTCCGGCGAGGCGACGGCTTCCTCTGCATCACGAACTTCGCCGACCAGGCACTCGCGCTCCCTTCGGGTGCGGAGCTGCTCCTGGCCAGCGAGGAGCTCAGCCCCCAGGGCGAGCTTCCCCCCGACTCCACGGCGTGGCTGCGACCACAGCACGTAGCCCTGGAGGCACCAACAACAACAAGAAAGGCATGACGATGAAGTCACACCGCAAGGTGGTCGCTGCTGCGGCAGCGCTCGTCACCGTGGCCGCCCTCACGGGTTGCGCCGCTGGCGGCGGCTCCAACGGCAAGGTCGAACTACGCGTGGCAACGTTCCCTCCGGGAGCGGACGCCGCCGCGTACACGGCCTTCGAGACCCAGGAGGCCCAGTTCGAGAAGCTCAACCCCGGCATCGACATCGTCGGCGTCGAGTACGAGTGGAAGGGACCGACCTTCGCCGTGCAGCTCGCGGGCGGAAGCCTGCCCGACGTGTTCACGGTGCCCTTCACGGACGCCAAGACGCTGCTCGAGAACGGCCAGCTGATGGATGTCACCAAGGAGATGGACGCACTCGGATACACCGACAAGTTCAACCCCATCATCCTCGACGCTGTCACCGACAAGGACGGCAACAAGTTCGGGTTCCCGCGCCAGGCGTACGCCATGGGTCTGCACTACAACCGCGACCTGTTCACGCAGGCCGGCCTCGACCCGGACAGCCCGCCGACCACGTGGGATGAGGTCCGCCAGGACGCCAAGATCATCGCGGAGAAGACCGGCAAGGCCGGCTACGCGCAGATGACCAAGGGCAACACCGGTGGATGGCAGCTCACGGCAGGCACCGTGGCCCACGGCGGTCGCACTCAGACCGACAACGGCGACGGCACCTACACGTCGACCATCAACAACGACGGCACGAAGGCCGACCTGCAGTTCCTGCACGACGCTCGCTGGGAAGACAACTCCATGGGCAGCAACTTCCTGCTCGACTGGGGCGGAATCAACCAGGAGTTCGCTGCCGGCAACATCGGCATGTACACCTCCGGATCCGACGTCTACACCGCTCTCGTTCGCGACTTCGGCATGAAGCCCGAGCAGTACGGCCTGACGGTCGTCCCGACGGACGGCGCCGACCCCGGCACCCTCGGCGGTGGCGACATCGCGGTGATGAGCCCGGCGATCGACGACCAGACGAAGGCTGCCGGCGTCAAGTGGATCGACTGGTACTACATGCAGAAGCTGCTCAACGAGACCGCCGCCAAGGCGGACGCGAAGGCGCTGAGCGACAGCGACCAGGCCGTCGGCACCCCCGTGCTGCCGGTGCTCGACCAGGCCACGTATGAGGAGAGCCAGAAATGGATCGCCGAGTACGTGAACGTCCCGGTCGACCAGATGAAGCCGTTCTTCGACAACATCTTCAGCCAGACCCCTGTGGCTGAGCCCAAGGGTCACACCCAGGAGATCTACGCGCTCCTGGATGCCGTGGTGCAGAAGGTGCTGACCGACAAGAACGCCGACATCGACGCTCTGCTCACGCAGGCTGACAAGGACGCTCAGGCGCTCCTCGACAGCTAGCAATCGCTGATCGAGTAGCCCGCGTGCGGGCGTGTCGAGATCCCGGTCTCGACACGCCCTGCGGGCTACTCGACCAACAGAAGGAACCCCCATGACGACGACGTCGATCCTCGATGAAGCGCCTCCGCTCGTTCAGAGCCAGCGTGCCGCAACTCTTCCTCGCAAGCGCAAGCGCAGCTTCCTGACCTGGGCTCGCGGCGGCGGTGTCGCGAACCTGCTCTTCGCGCTGCCGATGGTGCTCGTGTTCGCGGTGTTCAGCTGGTCGCCGATCCTCCAGTCGTTCGTCATGTCGTTCCAGAAGACGAACCTGATCACGTGGCACTGGGTCGGCATCGACAACTTCGTGCACGTGCTGAACGACCCCCTGCTGGGCACGGCCGTGCTCAACACCCTCTACTTCGCGGCGCTCGCCCTGGTCTTCGGGTTCCCGCTGCCGCTGCTGCTCGCCGTCCTCATGAGCGAGGTCAAGCGCGGCAAGGGCATCTACAGCGCCCTCGCCTATCTGCCCGTGGTGATCCCCCCGGTCGTCGCGGTGCTGCTGTGGAAGTTCTTCTACGACGCGAGCCCCACCGGCGTCTTCAACACCATCCTCGGCTGGGTCGGCATCCCGCCGGGAACCTGGATCCAGGGCATGGAAACCGCGATGCCGTCCCTCGTGCTCGAGGCGACGTGGGCGGCGGCGGGCGGTTCGATCATCATCTACGTCGCCGCGCTGCTCGGCGTTCCGGGCGAGCTCTACGACGCCGCCGAGGTCGACGGGGCGACCGTCTGGCGCAAGATCTGGCATGTCACCCTGCCCCAGTTGCGCGGTGTGCTGTTCGTGATGCTGATCCTGCAGGTCATCGCGACAGCCCAGGTCTTCCTCGAGCCGTTCCTGTTCACCGGGGGAGGTCCGAGCAACGCGACAGTGACGGTGCTGCTGCTGATCTACCGCTACGCGTTCCAGAACAGCCTGGGCGGCGACTACGGCGAGGCCACTGCGCTGAGCGTGCTGCTCGCGATCGTGCTCGCCGTCCTGAGCATCGCCTACTTCCGTCTCACCGAACGCTGGAGCCAGAATTGACCGCCGCCACGATCACCGAGCCCGCGCCCGTCAAGTCCCGGCGCCCCAACCGCGACGATGAGCTTCAGGCCGACCGCGGCATCCTGTCGTCGTTCGATCGGCGCAAGCCGTCGGTGAAGCTCAGCATGACGGTGATCCACGTGTTCCTGATCATCGGGCTCGTCGTCGCCGGGCTCGGGCCGCTGTTGTGGCTGGCGAAGGCCGCGGTGACGTCGACACAGGACAGCATCTCGACCCCGCTGCTGCTCTGGCCGAACGGCATCGACTGGGCGAACCTGGGCGCGGCGTGGGTCGAGGTCGAGGTCGCCAAGTACTTCGTCAACACGCTCATCCTGGCCGCCGGTTGCTGGCTGTCGTCGCTGTTCATCGCCACCACCGGCGGGTACCTGCTGTCGGTGCTGCGACCGAAGTACGCGCCCCTCCTCAACGGTGCGGTGCTGGCGACGCTGTTCATCCCGTCGGTGGTCCTGCTCGTGCCGCTCTATCTGACGATCGTGCGTCCCGTCGTCGGCACATCGTTGCTGAACAACTACCTCGCGGTCTGGCTGCCGGCGGCGGCGAATGCGTTCAACATCCTGCTGGTGAAGCGGTTCTTCGACAACCTGCCGCGCGAGGTGTTCGAGGCGGCGCGCACAGACGGGGCGGGCCCGGTGCGGGTGTTCTGGTCGATCGTCCTGCCGATGTCGCGGCCGATCCTCGGCGTGGTGAGCGTGTTCGCGATCATCGCCTCCCTGAAGGACTACCTGTGGCCCTCGCTGGTGCTGCCGGACCCGGCGGTGCAGCCGCTCGGCGTGCGATTGCCGGCGATCCAATCCCAGACCGAACTGGATGTCTTCCTCGCTGCTCTCGCGATCGCCACGATCGTGCCCGTGGTCATGTTCCTGCTGTTCCAGCGGGTCTTCCTCCGCAGTGCGGGACTGGGCGGCGCCGTCAAGGGGTAGGGGCGGGCCGGCGGCGCGGCCACCGGCGGCCGTGGACAGCGTCGTCTACCCTGAGTCGAGATGCAGCCTTTCGATGATGTCGCCGCCCTGTCCCGCCTCCTGCCCGGCCGCTGGACGGTGAAGGCGACGAACTTCCCCATGTGGCTGTCGGGGGAGCGCCGGGATCCGGTGTTCGAGTACGGCGTGGTGCGGCAACAGCCGTTGACCTTGAGTGATCGCGTCGCCTACGTGGATGCCAGCGGCAGGCAGAAGACGATCACCGGCACCGACCGCTGGACCGGCCAGGGTTTCACCTGGAAGATGCGCGGCATCGCCGGCCTCTTCGTGAAGAGCCGCTGGGAGGTCGCCGGGGCCCGGCAGGGCCTCGCGGTGATCCGGTTCGA
Organism: Schumannella sp.; assembly: GCA_025463555.1. Lineage (GTDB taxonomy): Bacteria > Actinomycetota > Actinomycetes > Actinomycetales > Microbacteriaceae > JBDSKH01. The sequence goes on along the minus strand of JAODAS010000196.1, from coordinate 26,002 downwards.
GAAGTCGATCGCGACACCGTCAGGGGTGGATGTCGTGGTCGGCGAGGGCGTGGACGCGACGGACCTGCGCTCTGTCATCGCCGCCGATCCCGCCTCGTTCGGGCTGACGCTGGAGGAGTTCGCGAGCCTCACCTGGCTCGACCACCTGCCCCCGCTGGCCTAGCTCAGCTTGCCTCACTCCGCAGGCCTGGCTTGCGCCTACGCGAGCGCGACCTCCGTGCCGAGGAACTCGCCGTAGGCGGTGAGCCGAGTCTCCACGGCGCGAAGCGTCGGCGCCGTCAGCGCTGCGAACGGCGACAGGGCGAAGGTGATGCGCTTCGACGTCGACTTCGCGCGTTTCCAGGTGCCGACGATCTGCCCGTCGACGACGATCGTCGGCAGGAACACGCCGTTGCCTCCCGGCACGATCGTCAGAAATTGTTCTTTCGGCAACTGGGCGGTCCGGTCGGTGTAGCCGAGCACGAACTCGTCGAAGCCGGGCAGCAGATGCAAGGCGGGCGGCGCCGGCTCGAGCCCGGGACGCAGGTAGTACGTCTCGTCGTCGACCGAGAGCGTGGCCAGTTCATCGGCCGCCGCAGCGAGGCCGGCGCGGGCGTCGGTGAGCGTCAGCGACGACCACCACGCGAAATCCCGTGCCGTCACGGGACCGTGGCCGAGGGCGTAGCGCAGGGCGAACTCGCGCAGCGCCTCGTCCGGCTCGAGGCGACGCGGTTGCGGCACCCACTCCTCGAGCAGCCTCCAGTTGTCTTTCGTCGACTGCACCAGCACCCCGGTCTGGGCGAGCTGCCCGAGGGTGTGCACACCGCGCTGGCCGGCCGGTGATATCCCGCCGGCATCGAGAGCCGCGAACAACTCCGCACGGCTCGCCGTGCGCCCACCGGACAGTTCCGCCCGGAGCAACTCCTCCGCGCGCACGAAGTCGGCCGCCCCGAGCCCGAGCGAACGACGCCGCCCCTCGGCCGCCCGCACCATCCGCTGTCCGGTCAGCCCCAGCATCCAGCCCAGGTCGTCGGCCGCGACCAGGTGCAGGGTGCCGCGCATCGGCCACGAGCGGACGATCTGGCCGCTCGCCAGCGCCTCTTCGACGGTGGTGACCGTCGAGCCGGGGACCCGCAACCCCACCGACCAGAGCGCTCCGGCGTAGTCCTGCGCCTGCATCGCGAGCAGGCCGTGCACCGCGGCGAGCGGGTTCGGAGCGTGGGCGCGCGCGATGCCGAGGGCAGACAGCCGCAGACTCGCGAGCCGGCCTTCGGTCACGGCTGCCCGATCACCAGTCGCAGCCCGGCGTCGAAGCTCGCGAGAGTGCGGAACGAGCCCCACCGCTCATCCCAGGCCCCCGAGGCGAGGTCATCACCCAGTTCACGCTCGTAGCGGCTCACGACCTCCGGGGTCAGAAAGCTCCACGCCGACATCGCGCGGCGCACCTCGGGCTCGAGCGTTCGCTCGGGCCGGGCGAAGAACGCCTGGCCGAACCCGTCGATGCAGTCCGCCGGGATCGGCACCGTGTGCACCTCGACATGGCCGCCGAGCGCCCGCGCGACGCGATCGAGGTCGGGCATGCGCTGCGCCTCCACCTCGTACAGCTCGGGCACATACACCGGCTGCCACCACGGCTCGGGCACCTGCGGTGCGAATGTCAGGATGACGACGGGTCCCCGTGAGACCCGGCGCATCTCGGCCAGTCCGCGCTCGAGTTGCGGCCACTGATGGATGGTCACGCTCGCCATCGCCGCATCGAAGCTGTCGTCCGCGAAGGGCAGCGCCTCCGCCGTCGCATCGATCGCCGGCACGCGGTCCGGGCCGCGCTCCGCGCGCATGGAGGCAGAGGGCTCGACCGCGGTGACGTCCCGATCCCGCGGCTCGTACGAGCCCGCGCCGGCGCCCACGTTCAGCACCGTGCGGGCATCGCCGAGGGCATCCCACACGATCGCCTCGATCCGCGGATCCGGCTGCCTGATGCTCGCGTAGCCGGGCCCGATGCGACCGTAGTCGGCGTCGCCGGCGCTGCCGTCGTCGAAACGTGCCATCAGCCGGGCTCCTTCTGCAGTAGACCCAGTTCGGTGAGCCGGGCGCTGAGGCCCGCGCCGTCGGGGGCGTATATCCAGGGGGCCGAGCCCGGGTGCGGCGCGCCCTCGCTTCGACCACCGGCCAGCACGGCCTGCCCGGTGGTCAGCTGGCGGATCGCCACCGCGGCCACGTTCTGCGGGTGCGCGGCCTCGAAGTCGGCGTAGATGCTCGGATCGTGTTGTCCGTCGTCGCCGACGAGCAGCCAGCGCACCCGCGGGAACTCCAGCGCCAGTCGCTCGAGGTTGGTGCGCTTGTGGTCCGGCCCGCTGCGGAACCAGCGGTCGTGCGTCGGGCCCCAGTCGGTCAGCAGCAGCGTACCGCGGGGGTAGAGGTTGCGCCCCAGGAACCTGGCGAGCGTCGGCACCACGTTCCATGCCCCCGTCGAGAGGTAGATGACCGGCAGCCCCGGATGCGCGACCGTCAGCCGCTCGTAGAGCACGGCCATCCCGGCGACGGGGGTGCGCGCATGTTCGTCCAAGACGAAGGTGTTCCAGGCGGCCAGGAAGGGCCGGGGGAGCGCGGTCACCATGACAGTGTCGTCGATGTCGGACACCAGGCCGAAATCGACGTCGTCATCGACGATGAACACCGGCGCCTCCACGGTCTCCCCACCCTCGATGGACAACCTGATGCGCTGCCAGCCGGGCGCGAGGCGCACCTCGATGCGGGCATCCAGAACACCGCCGCGATCGGCCCGGATGCTGCGCCGCGACCTGCCCGACGAGACCTGCACCTCCACATTCGGAACGTGCACGCTCGTGAAGCTGCGCCATCCGCGGATGGGCGTGAATTCATCGGAGGGCGTGCCCGGATCCGGCGGCCGCCGCAGCACCACCCGTCCCAGTACCCGCACCCAGCCGGTGCCTCCATACCCGGTGCCTCCGTACCCGGTGAACGGCACGATGGTCGGCACCAGCCCGCGCCCTCGTCCCCAGCGCTGCCGCAGGTTCTGAACCGCGTCCTCGACGCGGGCCGCGAGGTGCAGGGGAGTGGTGGCGACGGTCATCGGGTCCCAGTGTGTCACGCACGAGATTTCATCGAATGCAGAGGAATGGAGGGATAGACTCTGCCCGATCAGGCTGAGGAGAACGACGTGCCCGACATTCAACTTTCCACCAGGACAGACGCCATCGCGCTGATCCGCAACGAGCCGGTCCAGGCCCGCAGCACCGCGCGCCTCGCCGCCCTGCTCGACGCCGCGGCCAAGGTCGTTCACGAGATCGGCTACGAGCGGCTCACCACCGCCATGGTCGCGGAGCGCGCCGGCGCATCGATCGGCACCGTCTACCGGTATTTTCCCGACCGCATCGCCGTGCTGCAGAGCCTGGCGGCGCGCAACGCGGAGCGCATGACCGACCGGGTCCTGGCAGAACTGCGCTCGGAACAGTACGGCGACTGGGACTCGGCGCTCACCGCCGCGTTCGGGTTGTTCGTCGTCGCGTTCCACGATGAGCCCGGGTTCGCGTCGCTGCGCTACGGCGACGTGCTCGACCTGCGCCCGACGACCGAGGTCCCGGCCTACTCTGTCCTCGCCGACCAGATGTTCCGCACGCTCGTCGAGCGCTTCGGACTGAACGACTCCGAGGCGGCCCGGGCCGCGTTCGAGGCCTCGGTCATCGCGTCGGACGCGATCGCCGCGCACGCCTTCATCCTCGCTCCGACCGGCTCGCAGCAGTATCTCGAGCTGGGTGCAGCGGCGACCCGTGCGCTGCTGAAGGAATACTGGGGCTGACCCCCGCGCTGTAGCTCCCTGTGAGCGGCCTGCAAAGGCGAAGTGTGACAAACCGCTTTGACGGTGGCCGCGAATAGTGTTCGACTGACTTTCGTGCTCGCTGACCCAGGCGCGCACCGTCCTCGAGGGAGCTGCGCGCCGCAATGATCGAGTTCCGCTCCGTCTCGAAGCGCTTCGCGGATGGCACGCTCGCCGTCGATGACTTCTCGCTGCGGTTGCCCGCGCACAAGGTCACGGTGCTCGTCGGGTCGAGCGGATCGGGCAAGACCACCGTGCTGCGCATGATCAACCGCATGGTCGAACCCACGAGCGGCACCATCCTCATCGATGACGAAGACATCGCGACCGTCGAGCCGGTGCGACTGCGCCGCCGCATCGGCTACGTGATGCAGAACTCGGGGCTGCTGCCGCATCGCCGGGTCGCCGACAACATCGCGACGGTGCCCCGGCTCACCGGGGTCCCCAAAGACAAGGCGCTGCAGCGCGCCCTCGAGCTGATGGATGTCGTCGGGCTCGATCGCTCCCTCGCGCGCCGCTACCCCAACCAGTTGTCGGGCGGCCAGCAGCAGCGCGTCGGCGTCGCACGCGGCCTCGCTGCCGACCCCAACATCCTGCTCATGGATGAGCCGTTCGGCGCTGTCGACCCGATCGTGCGCGCCGAGCTGCAGACCGAGGTGCTGCGCCTGCAACGCGAGCTCGACAAGACCATCGTGTTCGTCACGCACGATATCGACGAGGCGTTCCTGCTGGGCGACCAGGTCGTCATCCTCGAGACCGGCGGACGCATCGTGCAGAAGGGCACGCCCGAAGAGATCCTGGCGGCACCCGCCAGCGAGTTCGTGGCGACCTTCATCGGCGCGGACCGCGGCAAGCGCGCTCTCCGTCAGAAGAAGGTCGGCGGCGCCACCGTCCTGATCGACGGCGAGGGTCATCCGGCGGGAGTACTCGCGCCGTGAACTGGCTGGTCAACAACTACGAGTCGATCGTGCCGCTGCTGCTCAACCACCTGAAGCTCAGCATCATCCCGATCGTCGTGGGGTTCGTGCTCGCGATCCCGCTCGGCTGGCTGGCCTGGCGATTCCGCATGACGCGGGGCATCCTGCTCACGATCGCTGCTCTGCTGTACACGATCCCCTCGCTGGCGCTGATCACGAGCCTTCCGCCGCTGCTCGGACTGCCCTACATCAGTGAGTCGCCCGTCATCATCGCCCTCACCATCTACGCGGTGGCGATCATGGCCCGCTCTGCGTCCGACGCATTCGGGTCGGTGGATCCCGGCGTGCGTCAGTCGGCGACCGCGGTCGGCTATTCGGCATGGCAGCGGTTCTGGCAGGTCGAGCTCCCGCTCGCCGGTCCCGTGCTGCTGGCGGGTCTCCGCGTCGTCGCGGTCAGCACCATCGCGCTGGTCACCGTCGGGGCGATCGTCGGCGTCAAGAGCCTCGGCTACTACTTCACCGACGGGTACCAGCGGCACATCGTGTTCGAGGTGCTCACCGGCCTCGTGCTGACCATGGTGGTCGCCCTCATCATCGACGGGCTTCTGGTGCTGCTGGGCCGCGTCGCGCTTCCCTGGGCGCGCACCGACCGGCGCGCGGCGTCGCGTCTGCCGGTCGTGGCGCCGGCGGGCGAGGCGGGGGTCGCATGAACCTCTTCTCGGACACCGCCGCCTGGCTCGCCGAGCATTTCGCCAGCGGCGAGCTCTGGCTCCGCATCGGCGAGCACATGTTCTATACCGTGATCTCGGTGGTGATCGCCGCTGCGATCGCCATTCCGATCGGCTACTACATCGGCCACACCGGCCGGGGGCGCGAGATCGCCGTCGGCATCTCGGGGGCCGCACGGGCACTGCCGTCGTTCGGTCTCATCCTGTTGCTCATCTCGCTTGTCGGCGTCGTCCAGAGGCCCATCGCGGCGTTCGCCGCCTTCGTGATCCTGGCGATCCCCTCGATCCTGGCGGGCGCATATGCGGGCATCCAGGCCATCGACCGCACCACCATCGATTCGGCCCGCGCCATCGGCATGACCGAGTGGCAGATCCTCTGGAAGGTCGAGGCCCCTCTGGGCCTGCACCTGCTGCTGGGCGGGCTCCGCAGCGGAACACTGCAGGTCGTGGCGACGGTCACCCTCTCCGCGTTCATCAACCTCGGCGGCCTCGGCTACGACATCCTGCAGGGCCTGCCCCTCCGGCGCGACGAGCAGATCCTGGGTGCGGCGCTTGTCGTCATCGCGCTCGCCCTGCTGCTCGACGCGATCTTCGGCGCGGTGACCCACATCGTCGACCGCGCCATCCCCGACGGCACGCCCTCGCGTGCCCGCCTCAAGCTCCGCACCCCGCCAGTCCGGTGGGGAGCGGTGGTGGAGACTCCCACCTCTCGATGAAAAGGAAGAACACGATGTTCACAGCAAGGAACAAGGGCCGGCTCGCCTTGGCGGCAGCCGCGGTCGGGGTGTCATTGACCCTGGCAGGGTGTGGTTCGAGCACTGGCGGCGGCTCCGGCGACGGATCGGGCGGTGGTGACATCGGACCCATCGTGGTCGGCTCGCAGGCCTACTACTCCAACGAGATCATCGCCGAGATCTATTCGCAGGCACTCGAGAACGCCGGCTACACGGTCACGCGGCAGTTCCAGATCGGTCAGCGCGACGCGTACCTCCCCGCGCTCGAGAACGGCGAAGTGCAGCTCTTCCCCGAGTACACCGGAAACCTGCTGCAGTACTACGTGCCCGACACCACGGCGACCAAGTCCGACGACGTCTACGCCGCCCTGGCCGACGCACTGCCCGCCGGGCTGACCGTGCTCGACCAGTCGCCCGCGACCGACCAGGACTCCTACAACGTGACGCAGGCATTCGCCGAGCAGTACTCGCTCACGAGCATCGGCGACCTCGCGAAGGTGGATGTCCCGCTCATCCTGGGTGGGGCGCCGGAACTCGAAGAGCGCCCGTACGGTCCGTCCGGACTCAAGAGCGCCTACAACGTGGACGTCTCGTTCCAGGCGACCGGTGACACGACGGTCGACTCCCTCACGCAGGGCGTCATCAACATCGCCAACGTCTACAGCGCCGACCCGCGCATCAAGTCCGCGAAACTGGTCACCCTCGCCGACCCGGAGGGCCTGTTCCTGGCCTCCAACGTCGTCCCGCTGGTGAGCAGCGACATCGCCGACGAGATCGCCGGCGTGATCAACCCGATCAGCGCCGCGCTGACCCCGGCGGGCCTGGTGGCGCTGAACGTGGAGAGCACCGACGACCAGAAGTCGTCGGCGGAGATCGCCACCGGCTGGCTGACCGACAACGGGTTCATCAAGTAACTCCTCGGCTCTGAACGGGGCCGATGCAGACAGACGGGGCCGGTGCGCCGCCCGGGATGTCAGCGTCGGCCCCGTTTGCGCGTGCCGGCACGCGGCTCAGCCTTCGGTGGTGTTCGCGTCCCCGTCGCCCGGGTGATCCCAGTGCCGGGCCTCGCGCCGCTCGATCAGCTTCTTGACCAGCAGCACCCCGGCGCCGAACACGACGATCGCCGCGACGAAGAGGTATCCGGCGAAATGCAGCTGGTCCTGGAGGGCGCGGAAGCTGCCGGCGACCACCCACCCCACCGTGACGTAGGCGGCAGCCCAGATCGCGCACGCCGGCGCGGTCCAGGCGATGAACTTGCGATATCTCATCGTGCTCATGCCGACGGTGACGGGAACCAACGAGTGCAGCACCGGCAGGAATCGCGACACGAACACGGCGAAACCGCCCCGCCGGTCGACGTAATACTCGGCGCGGTGCCAGTTCTTGACCCCGATCCGCCGCCCCAGCCGCGAGTCGCGGATCTTCGGCCCGAAGAACCGTCCGAGCGCGAACCCGATGCTCTCACCACTGAGCGCACCCACGATGACCGCGGCCAGCATCCCGATGTACTGTCCCGGGCCGTCGATGGCCGTGCTCGACACCACGACGATCGTGTCGCCCGGAACGATCAGGCCGACCAGGAGCGACGTCTCGAGCAGGATGCCGACCCCCGACAGCAGGATGCGCGCGACCGGGTCGACCGATCCCACCAGGTCGAGCACCCAGTTCAGTGTCAGGTCGATCCAGTTCACGCGCGCTCCACGGGAAGCGGTTTGCGCAGGGCGTCGAGCCGCGCCTGCCAGGTCGCGAGCCGGCCGGGCAGCTCGGCAGTCGCCGGTCCGTCGATCCACGAGGTGACGATCCGGATGCCGTGCAGCGCGTTGAGCGCCCAGACCTCCAGTCCCTGCAGTTCGCTGGGCGTCACGGTCTCATAGAGCACGTCCACGCCGAGTGCGGTGGCCAAGGTGATCACCGAGCGGATCGTGACGCCGTCGACGCGTTCGATGTCGTTCGACGGCACGCACAGCGCGTCGCCGCGCCACCAGGCCAGAGAGGTGGTGGAGCCTTCGGCGACCCAGCCTTCCGCGCTGAGGAGGACGGCCTCGTCGGCACCACGCTTCTGCGCGAGAGTGCGCAGCCGGGTCATCGCCTCGAGATCGGGGCCCTTGAACCGCGGTGCGGTGCGCGGGTCGCGGCCGGTGTGGGTGGCCAGTGTGATCGAGCGTCTGAGTTTCGGCGCCTCACGCAGCCGGAACAGCAGCTGCGGCGTGAGCAGCTGCAGCCGCAATTCGACGCGCGGGAACCACATCCCGACGCGCGGGATGGCCGCGATCGCCGCGTTCCAGAAGGCGTCCGGATTCACCTGGAGGTAGCGTGCGCGCGGGATCGACGTCAGAAATCGCGTGCGGTGCAGTTCGAGGCCGCGAACCGTGCCATCTGCGACCAGCCACGAGTCGGCCACCTCGATCGTCGCGGGCAGCACATCGCAGTCGTCACGGGGCTCGAGGGAATCCTCCCGCCAGAGGGAGACGGTGGCCGCGCTCATAGGATCAGGCTATGCCGGTCCGACTGCTGCGCCATCCGCTCGGAGGCGGATTCTCGGCGGCCGCGGTCTTCGCCGCCCTGTGCGGTGATGACACCGACGTGTTCTGGCTCGACAGCGGCAGCGCCGGCACCAGTTATGTCGGGCGCGGCACGGCCTGGCTGCCCCGCGCGCCCGTACTGGATGCCGTGCGGGCAGAGCTGGCAGGCCCGGTTCCCGAGGCTGACGCCGACGCGCCCCCCTTCCGCCTCGGCCTCGTCGGGTGGTTGGGCTACGAGTTGCGCGGCGAGACCACGGGTGTGCCGGTGAGCCGGGATTCCCGGTACCCCGACGCGGCGTTCCTGCGGGTGGATCGCGCCGTGGCGATCGAGCCGGATGGCTCCGCCCAGCTGCTCGCGCTGGCCACCTCCTGGGATGAACTGGCCCCCTGGCGCGACACCCTCACCACCCTCCTCCTCTCCCAGTTGCCCACTTTTGACGCCTCAGCCGGGGGCGAGGCGTCAAAAGTGGGCAACCAGCAGCTCGGGGTGGAGTGGCATGAGACAGAGGAGCAGTACCTCGCGAACATCGCGGCCTGCCAGGAGGCGATCCGCGAAGGAGAGGCCTACCAGCTCTGCCTCACCACGGAGGCCCGGGTCGACGGCGCCTTCGACCCGGTCGCGATCTACTCGCGCCTGCGGGCCCAGAGCCCCAGCCACCACGGAGCGCTGGTGCGCATCGGCGGAGTGAGCCTCCTGAGCTCGAGCCCCGAGCGGTTCCTCGAGGTGCACCCCGACGGGATCGTACGCACCCACCCGATCAAGGGGACCCGACGGCGCGACCCGGATGAGGCATCTGACGCCCGTCTGCGCGACGAGCTGCTCGCCAGCGACAAGGAACGCGCAGAGAACATCATGATCGTCGACCTCATGCGCAACGACCTGGCACGGGTCAGCGAACCGGGCAGCGTGATCGTGCCGAGCCTGCTCGACGTGGAGTCGTATGCGCAGGTGCACCAGCTGGTCAGCTCCATCGAGGGGCGGCTGCGCCCGGGACTGGACGGCGTCGACGCCATCGCCGCGTGCCTGCCGGCGGGATCCATGACGGGGGCGCCGAAACAGCGGGCCACCGAGATCCTCGACTCGCTCGAGCAGCGCGCCCGGGGCCTCTATGCCGGTGCGTTCGGCTACCTCGGGCGCGATGGACGGGTCGACCTGGCGATGACGATCCGCAGCATCGTGCTCGACGCAGGCGGCGCGACCATCGGAACCGGGGGCGGCATCACCGCCCTCAGCGTGCCCGACGAGGAGGTCGCGGAGGCGCGGCTGAAGGCGGCCGCTCTGCTCGCCGCCCTCGGGTTGGATACTCTGTAACCCGTATGCCGCGACGCCAGAGCTGTCGTCGCCACGGCATCCACCTCATCTCTCCACCGAAATGACGACTGTGAATCAGCACGACAGCACCCACCACGACGACGCCGATGAGGCGAACGCGTACGACTTCGCAGCGATCCAAGACAAGTGGATGGCGATCTGGGACGAGACGAAGCCCTACGCCAGCGACGACCCGGGTGACACCCGCCCGCGCAAGTACATCCTCGACATGTTCCCCTACCCGTCGGGCGACCTGCACATGGGTCATGCCGAGGCTTTCGCGTACGGCGACATCGTCGCGCGCTACTGGCGTCAGCAGGGCTTCAACGTGCTGCACCCGATCGGCTGGGACTCGTTCGGCCTGCCCGCCGAGAACGCGGCGATCAAGCGCGGCATCGATCCGCGGGGCTGGACCTACGACAACATCGCGCAGCAGAAGGCCAGCTTCAAGCGCTATGGCATCAGCTTCGACTGGTCGCGCGAACTGCACACCTCCGATCCCGAGTACTACAAGTGGAACCAGTGGCTGTTCCTCAAGCTGTACGAGAAGGGTCTCGCCTATCGCAAGGACAGCTGGGTCAACTGGGACCCGGTCGATCAGACCGTGCTGGCCAACGAGCAGGTGCTACCCGACGGCACGAGCGAGCGCTCGGGTGCCGTGGTCGTCAAGAAGAAGCTCACCCAGTGGTACTTCAAGATCACCGACTATGCCGACCGCCTGCTGGATGACCTGAATCAGCTCGAGGGCTCGTGGCCGTCGAAGGTGCTGGCCATGCAGCGCAACTGGATCGGCCGTTCGATCGGCGCCGAGGTCGACTTCGTGATCGAGGGCCATCCGGATGCGGTGACCGTGTTCACGACGCGTCCCGACACCCTCTATGGGGCGACGTTCATGGTCGTCGCTCCCGATTCCGATCTGGCCGCGCAACTGGCTGCGGAGTCGACTCCCGAGGTGCAGCAGGCGTTCGCGGCCTACCTGGAGCAGGTGCAGAAGTCGACCGAGATCGAGCGCCAGGACGCCGGCCGCGAGAAGACCGGCATCTCGCTGGAGCGCTGGGCCATCAACCCCGTCAATGGCGAGCGGATCCCGGTCTGGACGGCCGACTACGTACTGGCCGACTACGGCCACGGCGCGGTCATGGGAGTGCCGGCGCACGACCAGCGTGACCTCGACTTCGCCCTGAAGTTCGGCTTCGAGGTGCGGGTCGTGGTCGATACGAACGCCCCGGTGACGGGTGCGCTGCCGGTCATCACGCCCGAGATGCTCGAGTCGGGCCAGATTCACGATGGGGATCTGACGCCTCCGCTCGACCCGGTCGCGACCGGCAAGGCACTGCACGGCGACGGCCGGATGATCAACTCGGGTCCCCTCGACGGTCTCAGCAAGTCGAACGCGATCAAGCGAGTGATCGAGCTCCTCGATGCGGCCGGAACCGGCCGTGCGGCGAAGACGTTCCGGCTGCGGGACTGGCTCATCTCGCGTCAGCGCTACTGGGGAACGCCGATACCGATCATCCACGGCGACGATGGCTCGCTGCATCCGGTGCCCGAAGATCAGCTGCCCGTGGAACTGCCGCCGACCGACGGGCTCGACCTCAAGCCGAAGGGTTCGTCGCCGCTCGGTGCCGCGACCGACTGGGTGAATGTGACGCTGCCCGACGGCTCGGCCGCACGCCGCGACCCGGACACGATGGACACGTTCGTCGACTCGTCGTGGTACTTCCTGCGGTACCTGAACCCGAACGATCCCGACCGTGCGTTCGATCCCGCCGAGGCGGAGAAGTGGGCTCCGATCGACCAGTACGTCGGGGGTGTGGAGCACGCCATCCTGCACCTGCTGTACGCGCGATTCATCACGAAGGTGCTGTTCGATCTGGGCTACATCTCGTTCACCGAGCCGTTCAGCGCGGTGCTGAACCAGGGCAGCGTGCTGCTCGACGGCAAGGCGATGAGCAAGTCCCGCGGCAACCTGGTGGAGTTCGCCGCCGAGCTCGATTCACACGGGGCCGACGCGATCCGCCTGACGATGGCGTTCGCCGGCCCGCCCGAAGACAACATCGACTGGGCGGATGTCTCTCCCGCGGGTTCGTCGAAGTTCCTGGCGCGCGCGTGGCGCATCTCGGGCGAGGTCACATCGAAGCCGGAGGTCGAGTGGAAGGGCGGCGATGTCGGGTTGCGCCGTCAGACGCACCGCCTGCTGGCCGACGCGCCCGGCCTCATGGAGGCCTTCAAGTTCAACGTCGTGGTCGCCCGGCTGATGGAGTTGGTGAACGCGATCCGCAAGGCGATCGACACCGGTCCCGGCGCGGCAGACCCCGCCGTGCGGGAGGCGATCGAGGTCGTCGCCGTTCTGCTGTCGCTGTTCGCGCCACACACCGCCGAGGACATGTGGGAGCGCCTCGGCTACACGGGTTCGATCTCGGTCGCCGGTCTACGCAAGCCGGATGCGAACCTGCTCGTCGAGGAATCCGTGACCGCGATCGTGCAGGTCGACGGCAAGGTGCGTGACAAGCTCGAGGTCTCGCCGACGATCGGCGCGGAGGAGCTCGAGAAGCTCGCCCGTGCGACTCCCGGCTTCATCCGCGCGGTCGGCGACCGCGAGATCGTGAATGTCATCGTGCGGGCCCCGCGCGTCGTCAACGTCGCCACGAAAGGCTGATCATGGCTGCACTGGAATGCCCCCGCGAAGACGGCGGACGCCTCACCCCGATCATGGGTGCGCCCAGCAACCCGAGGCCGGGCAAGCCGGGTGCGAACGCGCCCGTGCTGACCGGATATCGCTGCACGAAGGGACACACGGTCGCTCTGAGCGAGCTGGCCGTCGAAGAGGAGTAGCGGCGCGCTGCGTCTGTCCCGGGGAGCGGGTCTCCTCGGGAGCGGGTCTCCTCCTTCCCCTGCGCGATCGTCCCGGATCATCCCCGGATCCGTCTGGCGGCGTCACCGTCACCCGGGCGCTTTCCTAACGTGAGGGGATGAGCGCCGCCCCCGTTCCCGACCCCCGGCGAGCGCGGCTGCGGGTCGGTGCGGGAGCCGCACTCGTCCTCGCGTTGGTGGGTGCGGGGGTCGCCGTGCTTCTCACCGCGGTCACCCCGCACGGCTCGTCCGCGACGATCGCGCCACCGGGTCCGAGACCGGGCACGACTTCGCAGGCGACACCGGATGCCGGGGACGGCTCGGTGATCTATGTCCACATCCTCGGCCAGGTCGAGCAGCCCGGTCTCTACTCGCTTCACGACGGCGACAGGGCGGTCGACATCGTCGCCGCAGCGGGCGGATTCACCCCGCAAGCCGATACGGCGGCGATCAACCTCGCGCGATTCCTCAGCGACGGTGAGCAGATCATCGTGCCGGCTGTGGGCGAGGCGGTGACCGGGAGCGGGTCGGCCGCAGGCGCGACAACCCCCGCTGCCAAGGTGAACCTGAACACGGCCGACGCGACCGCGCTCGAGACGCTGCCGCGCATCGGCCCGGCGATGGCGCAACGCATCATCGACTGGCGGGACAAGAACGGCCCGTTCTCGGCGGTCGAGGACCTGCTCGCTGTTCCCGGAATCGGAAATGCGACGTTCGAGGGGCTCCGCGATCTGGTGACGGTGTGAAGATCGGTACCCGCGATCTGCGTCTGGTTCCCGCAGCGGTGTTCGCATGGGTGGTCGCCGCGGTGGCCGTCGGCATTCGGGATAACGAACCGGTGCTCGGGCTCGTCTGTGTCGCGCTGTGGCTCGGGGCAGGAGTGACCGTGACTCTGGCGCGTGGCGCGCGATCCTGGTCCGCGACGGTCGCTCTGGGGCTGATCGCCGGTGCGATCGTCCTCTCGGCCGTGGTGCTGGCTGCTCCCGGCCGAGAGCCGCCCGACATGCTGGCAGCAGCACACTCGTCGCGAACGGTCCCGCTGTCGGTCGCCGTGACCGGTCCTCCGGTTGCCGGGCGCGTGCGCGGCACGGTGGGCGGCGTTCCCGTGCTCGTCTTCGGGCAGCCCGGCGATGCAGCCGTCGGGGGCGCCGCCATCGGCGATGTGCTCGAGGTCAGCGGTTCGCTCCGGCGATCGGACCCGGGCGAGGACGTGGCGTTCCTGGTGTTCGCCCGCGGGCCGGTGCAGCACGTCGCGTCCGCCGGCGGAGCGGTCGCCGCGGCGGGCGCGCTCCGGGCCCGGTTCACCGCCCTCGTCTCCGACCTTCCCGGCCTCGGCGCGGGCTTGCTGCCCGGCCTCGCGATCGGCGACACCACCGCCGTCGACCCGGGGCTCGACTCCGACATGAAGACGGCTTCGCTGAGCCATCTCACCGCGGTATCGGGATCCAACTGCGCCATCGTGGTGGGTCTGGTCTTCGCTGTCGCGGCGGGGGCAGGTGTTCCACGTTGGGGTCGCGTCGCCGCGGCGTCAGCGGCGCTCGCCGGGTTCGTGCTCCTCGTGACGCCGCAGCCGAGCGTGCTCCGCGCGGCGGTGATGGCGGGCATCGCGCTGGCGGCGCTGGCGCTCTCGCGACCGGGCCGCGGCATCCCGTTGCTGTGCGCAGCCGTGATCGTCCTGCTGGTCACCGATCCATGGCTGTCACGTAGCTACGGCTTCGTGCTCAGCGTCCTCGCGACCGCGGGACTCCTGTGTCTCGCGTTGCCGATCGCACAGGCGTTCGCGCGGGTCCTGCCGCGGGGAGTGGCGTTCCTGGTGGCGGTGCCCTTCGCGGCGCAACTGGCCTGTCAGCCGGTTCTGCTCATGCTCGACCCGGCCCTCCCGGTGTACGGCGTGGTGGCCAACGTGCTTGCAGAGCCGGCGGCGCCGCTCGCGACCGTCGCCGGTCTCGCGTCGTGCCTCCTGACGCCGATCGCTCCCGGGGTGGCGACCGCGATCGCCTGGGTGGCATGGGTCCCGTCCAGCTGGATCGCCGCGGTCGCGACCTTCACCGCCGGGTTGCCCGGCGCACGCAGTCCCTGGCCCACCGGCCCGCTCGGTGTCGGATTGCTCATCCTCATCTCCGTCGCGCTGATCATGCTTCTCGTGGGGGCCGGCCCGCCGCGGGTGCGGGTGCTGCTCCGCGGCGGATTGGTGATCGCCCTGATCGCCTACACGGGAACGGTCGCCGGCGGCAAGATCGCCGTCGAACTGGGCCGGCCGGGCGACTGGGAGTTCGCGCTGTGCGACATCGGGCAGGGGGACGCGGCCGTCGTGCGCAGTCGGGGTCAGATCGCGGTCATCGACACGGGACCGAAGCCCGCGCGGCTGGCGACCTGCCTCGATCAGCTCGGCATCGATCGCATCCAGTTGCTGGTCCTCACCCACTACGACCTCGACCACGTCGGCGGGGTGGATGCGGTCATCGGGCGGGTCGACCGGGCGCTGATCGGGCCCGCCTCGGATCCGGGCGACGCCCGCATCGCCGGGGCATTGAGCAACGCCGGTGCCGAGGTGGACCAGGTCTCCCGTGGAGAACACGGCGCCCTCGGAGACCTCGACTGGCAGGTGGTCTGGCCACCGCCATCGGGTGTCGAGCCGGGAAATCCGGCCAGCGTCACGATCCTCGTGACGCCGGCGCGCTGCGACTGCCTGAGCGGGCTGTTCCTGGGTGACCTGGGCGAGGAATCGCAGCTGCGGCTCCTCGCCGCTGCCCACCCCGCTCACGTTGATGTGGTCAAGGTCGCGCACCACGGCTCCGCGGACCAGGCGCCCCAGCTCTACGAGGCGATCCAGGCGACCGTCGGTCTGATCGGCGTCGGCGCGGACAACACCTACGGGCACCCCACCCGCAAGCTGCTGGACGTACTCACCGCGGTGGGCACAGCCGCTCTGCGCTCCGACCTCGACGGGCTCATCCTCGTCGCGCCGGCGGGCGATGGGCGCGTGCGCGTGTGGACCGAGCGCGGTGGATAGTCTGCGCCGCCGGATAGTCTGCGCCGCCGGATAGTCTGGGAGCGATCGAGAGGACGACCATGGCGGCACCCACAAGGCGGAGTCCGGCGACCAAGGCCGCCATCCCGCAGCTGTCGTGGGACGCGATTCGTCCGGCCCCGGTGGTGCTGGTCAGCGGTACCGAGGCGGTGCTCGCCGATCGCGCGATCCGCCTGCTGCGCGACATCCTCAAGGCCGAAGACCCGTCGCTCGAGATCGCGGAACTCGACGCCGCCAACTACGCGCCGGGTGAACTGCTGACTGTGGCGAGCCCCAGCCTGTTCGGCGAGCCACGATTCATCCGCGTCGACGGTGTCGAGAAGACGAGCGACGCCTTTCTCGACGAGGCTCTCGGCTACCTCGAAAACCCTGCCGATGACACCTATCTGGTGTTGCGTCACGCGGGTGGCGTGCGCGGCAAGAAGCTGCTCGACGCGATCCGGGCGGGCACCGGCGGCGGCATCGAGATCGTCTGCGCCGAACTCAAACGCGACGCCGAGAAGCTCGATTTCGTGCACGCCGAGTTCACCGCCGCCCGCAGGCGCGCGAGTCCGGGCGCACAGCGGGCGCTCGTGTCGGCGTTCTCCGAAGATCTGGCCGAACTCGCGGCCGCGGTCCGCCAGCTTCTTGCCGACACCGACGACGAGATCACCGAGCAGGTCGTCGCCCGCTACTACGGCGGCCGGGTAGAGGCGAATGCCTTCGCCGTCGCCGACGCCGCCATCGCCGGCCGGCACGGCGAAGCGCTCGGGCTGCTGCGGCACGCGCTTGCATCGGGTGCCGACCCGGTGCCGATGATCGCGGCGATCGCCAGCAAGATCCGCACCATGGCGAAGCTGTCCGGCGCGCGCGGCGGATCAGGGGAGCTCGCGCAGAGGTTCGGGCTCGCGCCCTGGCAGGTGGATCGGGCTCGCCGCGACCTGCAGGGCTGGACCGACGCCGGCCTCGGCCGCGCCATCGAGGCGCTCGCCGACACCGACGCGCAGGTCAAGGGCGGCGGCCGTGACCCCGTCTACGCCCTCGAGCGGCTCGTCGAGGCGCTCAGCCGTCGAGGCTGAAACGACTTCGGGCCCGCTCCCGAAGGAGCGAGCCCGAAGCACACTGACGGTGTTTACAGCGCGGCGACCTGCTTGGCGATGGCCGACTTGCGGTTCGCGGCGTTGTTGGCGTGGATGACGCCCTTGCTGGTGGCCTTGTCCAGCTTCTTGGTCGCGACGACGAGGGCCGCGGCGGCCTTCGCCTTGTCCCCGGCCTCGATCGCCTCACGCGTGGTGCGGATCGCGGTCTTGAGCTCGCTGCGGACCGCCTTGTTGCGGTCCTGGGCCTTCTTGTTCGTGCCGATGCGCTTGATCTGCGACTTGATATTCGCCATGCGTAGTTGTCCTTCGTTTGCTGCGTCGAATGGGATGTCCTGCCGACGCGGTAGAGGAACGCATTCGGCGAATCGCGTGGTGGGAAACCACACGCAAAACCAAGGGTCTACGTTACCAGAGACCTGGGCGCGGCGGAATGCGTCCAGCGCTGGGGCAGCAAACGCGGCGGCGTAGCCTGAGCGCATGCGTGCACTCGTGCTGGGCGGCGGTGGTGTGACCGGTATCGCCTGGGAGACCGGGATGCTTCTCGGACTCGAGCGAGCAGGTGTCCGCTTGCGCGAAGCGGACCTGGTGGTCGGCACCTCCGCGGGTGCCGCGGTCGGCGCTCAGGTCGCCGGTACCCGCGACCTCGACGATCTGTACTCGGCGCAACTCGCCGGAGACGCGTCGGAGTTGCCCGCGCGCATCGGCGTCACGACGATCCTGCGCTACGTCGTCGCCGGGCTCGACCCCGACCGCCGGCGCGGACTCACCAGGCTGGGGCGGCAGGCACGGGAAGCGCGAACGGTCACCGCGCAGCAGCGGCGTGCCGTGATCGAGAAACGCATTCCGGTGGATGCCTGGCCCGAGCGGCGGCTGCTGATTCCGGCGACGGACGCCGACAGCGGCGAGCAGCGGGTCTTCGACCGCACCTCCGGCGTGCCCCTGATCGATGCTGTGGCGGCGAGTTGTGCGGTCCCGCTGGTCTGGCCAACGGTCGACATCGAGGGTAATTCCTACTTCGACGGGGGATTCCCGTATGCCGCGAACGTGCACCTCGCGGCCGGAGCAGACGTCGTCGTGGTGCTCGCTCCGGTCACCGCGGGGATCGCGCGTGGCTCCTCGGTCGCGACACAGATCCATGCGCTCGGCCCCGGCGTGCGCACGTTCGTGGTTTCTCCGGACCGCGCCGCGAAGAACGCGATCGGGAGGAATTCGCTCGATCCGGCGGCCCGTCGCGCGTCGGCCGAGGCGGGGCTCGAGCAGGCTGCACGCGTGGTCGACGGTCTGCGCGAGGTCTGGGGATGACGGCCGCGCGGATCGTCATCGCGGGGGCGCACGGGTTCATGGGATCACGGTTCGCCCAGCTCTATCGGATGGCAGGCGACACGGTCACGACGATCGGGCGCCGCGACGCCGACGCGGTCTGGGGCGACACGGAGGCGATCGCCCGCGCCATCGACGGAGCCGACGTGCTGGTCAACCTGGCACGCAAGAGCGTCAACTGCCGCTACAACGACCGCAACCGCGCCGAGATCTTCCGCTCGCGGCTGGAGACCACCGCCGAGCTGGGTCGTGCCGTCGCCGCCGTCGACGCCCCGCCCCCGCTCTGGCTGAACGCGAGCACCGCCACCATCTATCGGCACGCCGACGACCGGCCGCAGACCGAAGCCGATGGTGAGATCGGCAAGGGCTTCTCGGTGGAGGTCGCGACCAGCTGGGAGAGGACGTTCTTCGACGCCGCGCGCGAAGGGGTCCGCCAGGTCGCGATGCGCACCGCCATCACGCTCGGCGACGGGTCCGCGCTGACACCGCTCGTCGGCCTGGCGCGAGCCGGGCTGGGCGGCCCGCAGCTGGGAGGTCCGTCCGGCGGCGGCCGGCAGCGTTTCAGCTGGGTGCACCTGGATGATGTGTTCCGCGCGATGCGGTTCCTCGAAACCAGCGACCTCGGCGGCGTTGTCAACATCACCAGTCCCCACCCGTCGACGAATCGCGAGGTGATGGCCACCCTGCGTCGCGTGCTCGGGGTGCCCATCGGCATCCCCTTGCCCCGCCTCGCGCTCGAGGCCGGTGCCCTGGTTCTCCGCACCGAGACGGAGCTGATCCTCAAGAGCCGCTGGGTTCTGCCGAAGCGTCTGCTCGATGCCGGCTTCGTCTTCGACTACCCCGAGCTGGAGCACGCGCTCCGGCAGATCCTCACTCGTGAGGTCGCCCCCGCGCGATCGGGGGGTTAACTCCCTGGGCCGCCCGGCGGCCGGTTCCTAGCCTGAGAGCATGACAACAGCAACCACTCAGACCGCAGTTCCGGCGGAGAGCCTCGCCGCCGTCCCGCAGGCCGCGACCACCGTCTTCAGCACCACCGCACTCGTGCTCGGCATCGTCGGCATCGTGATCGGCCAGGGCTTCGTCTCGATCGCCGCCATCGTGTTCGGCTTCATCGGCCGCTCGAAGGAGCCGTCCGGCCGCCTCACCGCCAACTGGGGCATCGCACTCGGGTTCGTCGGCGTCTTCGGCGGCATCCTGCTCGCCCTCATCGGCGTCGCGGCGTTCGTGCCGCTCTGGATCGCCGGCGCGCTCACCGGCTGGTACTAGCCGCCCGGCTAACTCCGACTGACGGGGGCCCTCGTCCACGACCCGTGGACGAGGGCCCCTTCACGTCGGAGTTGGCGCAGCCGCCCGCGCGGAGATGGGAGAATGGCGGGTCATGTCTCCGCGCGCTCAGCAGTCCCTCGCCCCGGCTGCCACCGATCCGTCGCGCATCCGCAATTTCTGCATCATCGCCCACATCGACCACGGCAAGTCGACGCTCGCCGACCGCATGCTGGGCATCACGGGCATCGTCAGCGACCGCGACATGCGTGCGCAGTATCTCGACCGCATGGACATCGAGCGCGAGCGCGGCATCACGATCAAGAGCCAGGCCGTCCGGATGCCATGGCAGGGTCCCGCGGGCAAAGGCGACACCTATGCGCTGAACATGATCGACACGCCCGGTCACGTCGACTTCACGTACGAGGTGTCGCGCTCGCTGGCGGCGTGCGAGGGCGCGGTGCTGCTGGTGGATGCCGCTCAGGGCATCGAGGCCCAGACTCTTGCGAACCTGTACCTCGCCCTCGAGAACGACCTCGAGATCATCCCGGTGCTGAACAAGATCGACCTGCCGGCGGCGGATCCGGAGAAGTACAGCCGCGAACTGGCCCAGCTGATCGGCTGCGATCCCGAGGACGTGCTGCGCGTCAGCGGGAAGACGGGAGAGGGTGTCGAGGCCCTGCTCGACCGGGTGGTCGAGAAGATCCCCGCACCGACGGGCGTGAGGGACGCCCCGGCGCGCGCGATGATCTTCGACTCGGTCTACGACTCGTACCGAGGGGTCATCACGTATGTGCGCATGATCGACGGGCACCTGAGCCCGCGCGAGCGTATCCAGATGATGTCTACTCGGGCCACGCACGACATTCTCGAGATCGGGGTCTCCAGCCCCGAGCCGACGCCGAGTCAGGGTCTCGGGGTGGGCGAGGTCGGCTACCTGATCACCGGCGTGAAAGACGTGCGGCAGTCGAAGGTGGGCGACACGGTCACAACCGCGTCGAAGCCGGCTACCCAGGCTCTGCCCGGCTACACCGACCCGAAGCCGATGGTCTTCTCGGGCCTCTATCCGATCGACGGCAGCGACTACCCGGTGCTGCGTGAGGCTCTCGACAAGCTGAAACTCTCGGATGCGGCCCTCAACTACGAGCCCGAGACCTCGGTAGCGCTGGGCTTTGGTTTCCGGTGCGGGTTCCTCGGGCTGCTGCACCTCGAGATCATCACCGAACGGCTCGAGAGGGAGTTCGACCTCGACCTGATCGCGACCGCACCGTCCGTGACCTATGAGGTGACGACCGAGGACCGCAAGCAGTTCACGGTCACGAACCCGAGCGAGTTCCCGACCGGCACCAAGATCGCGCACGTCTCCGAGCCGATGGTGAAGGCCGCGATCCTCGCTCCCAAGGATTACGTCGGCACGATCATGGAGCTGTGCCAGTCGCGCCGCGGTGCGCTGCTCGGCATGGACTATCTCGGTGAGGACCGGGTCGAGATCCGCTACATGATGCCGCTGGGCGAGATCGTGTTCGACTTCTTTGACCAGCTGAAATCGAAGACGGCAGGGTACGCCTCGCTCGACTACGAGCCCTCAGGGGATCAGGAGGCCGACCTGGTGAAGGTCGACATCCTGCTGCAGGGCGAGCCGGTCGACGCGTTCAGCGCGATCGTGCACCGCGACAAGGCGTACGCGTACGGCGTGCTGATGACGGAACGCCTGAAGAAGCTGATCCCGCGCCAGCAGTTCGAGGTGCCGATCCAGGCCGCGATCGGGGCGCGCATCATCGCGCGAGAGAGCATCTCGGCCATGCGAAAAGACGTGCTCGCCAAGTGCTACGGCGGTGACATCACCCGCAAGCGCAAGCTGCTCGAGAAGCAGAAAGAGGGCAAGAAGCGCATGAAGATGGTCGGGCGCGTCGAGGTTCCTCAGGAGGCGTTCATCGCTGCACTCTCGGGCGACACCGAGAAGGCCAAGGAGAAGAAGTAGGTCCTCGGGCGGCATCAGCGCGCTCTCGTAGAATGAGGGTCATGGATGCGGGCACGATCTGGCAGACGCCCGTCACGTACGGGGCGATCGGCGGCACCCAGGCGGCAGATCTGATGCAGTATCCGCCGAAGGGTTTCCGCCCGGTGGAGCGGCGCATCCGCATCGGGCACGGCCAGGCGCGCTGGGAGCACGCGTGGCTGGAGACGATGACGTGGGGCATTCAGAAGCGCTCCGGCATCACAGTGCAGGCGCTCGAGGCACCCGCCGAGGTCACCGCGGGCACCTACGTGCCGGTCTCGTTCGATGACGACGGCACGCCGCTGACCCCCGCCGGCACGACCGAGGCAGGCGAGGCCCTGTTCGGGCCGGACGGCAGTGCGCTGCTGCGCCCCGGCGACACCGCGATCATGCACGTGCCGCTCTACCCGGCGAGGGTTCCGGCCCGCGTCGTGTACGTGATCGACGAGCCCCTGCGCAAAGGCTTCGCCTACGGCACGCTGCACGGGCACCCTGAGACCGGTGAAGAGGCCTTCATCGTCGAATACCGGGACGACGACTCGGTCTGGCTGACCATCCGGTCGTTCTCCCGGCCGTCGAGCTGGGTGTTCTGGCTCGGGTACCCGCTCGTGCGCCTGATGCAAGAGGTGTACACCGCGCGCTATGAACGGGCACTGAGCGGGCCGATCGACGGCGAGAACACGGAGTGAGTAGCGCCGCCTGCCGGGCGACCGGGGGCGAAATCTCCCTAGACTGACCGCGTGACCGAAGCGACGAACGTTCCCCCCGGCTGGTACCCCGACGCTAACGCCCCCGGCGGCCAGCGCTGGTGGGATGGCACCCAGTGGACCGAGCATGTCGGCCAGCAGGCCCAGGCGTACCAGGCGTTCGCTCCGTTGAAGGCGCCCGAGGGCACCAAGACCGGGACGCTCTGGATCTGGCTGATCGTGCTGCTGCCGCTACTTGGCCTTGTCACCTATTTCGCCATCGACTGGAAGGCGTACATCGACTCGGTTCTCACCGCCCAGGGCGGGAGCTACGGCTACACCGGCATGGGCACCCTGTACAGCCAGCCCGGCTACCTGCTGACGGGTGCCCTGGGCTGGCTCTCCTACGCGGCGACGGTCGCGCTCGCGGCGCTCGATTCCCGCGAGCTCAAGAAGCGCGGCGTGCCTCAGCCATTCCACTGGGCTTTCGCCTTCCTGACGGGCATCGTCTACGTGATCGGCCGGTCGGTGGTCGTCAAGCGCCGCACCGGCGGCGGCCTTGCCCCGCTGTGGGTCTACATCGGGGTGACGGTGGCGCTCCTGATCGCCGGCATCGCGTTCTCGGTTCTGCTCTTCCAGTACATGTTCGCGGCGATGCCGACCAGCTTCTCGTAGTGCCCTCCGCGCTGCCCATCGCCGATCCCGCGCCCGCCGACGGGTTGCTGCCAGCGAGCGTCACCGCCGGCTGGGGCGACCGCGCCTTCGGCGTGTACGTGCATGTGCCGTTCTGCCGCGTGCGGTGCGGATACTGCGACTTCAACACCTACACGGCGGACGAGATCCGCGGGGTGAAGCAGAGCGACTACGCGGGCCAGGCGCTGGCGGAGATCGCCCAGGCCGCGGGCGTGCTGGCTGTCACCGGCGCTCCGAGCCGTGCCGTGTCGACGGTGTTCTTCGGAGGCGGAACCCCCACCCTGCTTCCGGTGGCCGATCTCGCGGCGTTGCTCGCCGGCATCCGGAGCACCTGGGGTCTGCAACCCGGCGCCGAGGTCACGACCGAGGCGAACCCCGATTCGGTCGACGAGCGCTCGCTGGCCGAGCTCGCCGAGGCCGGGTTCACCCGGATCAGCTTCGGGATGCAGTCGGCCGTGCCGCACGTGCTCGCGACCCTGGAGCGCACGCACGATCCCGAGCGCATCCCGTTGGTCGTCGAGTGGGCGCGCGCCGCCGGACTCCAGGTCAGCCTCGACCTGATCTACGGCACGCCGGGGGAGTCCGCCGCGGACTGGCAGGCTTCGCTCGATCTGGCCCTCGCGCAGCATCCGGATCACATCAGCGCGTACGCGCTCATCGTCGAGAAGGGCACCAAACTCGCCAGGCAGATCTCGCGGGGCGAGGTTCCGGCCCCCGATGACGACCTTGCCGCCGACCTCTACGAACAGGCCGACGCGACCCTCGAAGCGGCCGGCTACCACTGGTACGAGGTCAGCAACTGGGCGACGGATGCCTCGCACCGGTCACGCCATAACCTCGCGTACTGGACGGGGGAGGACTGGTGGGGCGTCGGCCCCGGAGCCCACAGCCACGTCGGCGGCGTGCGCTGGTGGAACGTCAAGCACCCCGCCGCCTACGCCGAGCGGCTCGCCGCCGGCGTCTCTCCTGCGGCCGGGCGCGAGACCCTCGACGCCGAGACCCGATCCGTCGAGACGGTGCTGCTGGGCAGCCGCCTCGCCGACGGCCTCCCCGTCGCGGCGCTCGCCGACCCCGGCCGCGCAGCCGTCGCCGGCCTGATCGCGGACGGGCTGATCGACGGACGCGCGGCCATCGCCGGACGTGTCGTCCTCACCCTGCGCGGACGCCTGCTGGCCGACGCCGTGGTGCGCCGGCTGCTGCCGTGATCGCCGCTACTGCACGAACGTGATCGTCCACGGGTACGAGTAGTACTCGCCGCGGCTCGCTGCCATGGCCGCCAGGATCGCGAAGACGATCGAGAGGGCCCACACCGCGATCGTGATGAGGAAGCCGATCAGGAGCAACGTGAGCACCGCGCCGATGATGTAGCCGATCAGCACCGTGAGCTGGAAGTTCAGTGCGGCCGCCGAGTGCTGACGGACGAACGGCCCTCGGTCGCGCAGCAGCAGGTACGCGATCAGCGGCGCGACGAAGCCGAACAGGATGCCGCCGACATGCGTCAGCGTCGCCCACAGCTTCTCGTCTTGCGGGTTCATCGGCTGCGGTGCGGCAGCGTACGGGTTCGCGGGCTGGTCGGTCATCAGTGCACGAACCGGATCGCGATCGGGTACACGTACCACTCGCCGCGGTTCGCCTTCATCGTCGCGATGATGCCGAACACGATCGCCAGCACCGGCAGCGCCAGGAACACGAGGATGCCGATGAGCACGAGCGAGAGGATGTAGCCCGCGATGATCCCCAGGATCAGCGTGAGCTGGAAGTTGAGCTCCGTCGCCGTGTGCGCGCGCACGAAGGCCCCGCGATCCTTGTACACCAGGTAGAACACGAGCGCGACGATCCAGCCGCCGCCCACCAGGTTGACGAGCAACGAGATCAGGTGCGCGAGCATCGACAGGTTGCGCTCCTCGTCGGGGCGCAGCGGCACGACGACGGCGTACCCCGGTGCGGGAACGGCGTAGCCGGGCGGGGGTGCCGCGGGCGCGGCGGCAGGGGCCGGTGGTGCCGGAGGTGCAGGCGGGACGGGGGGCATCGGCGGCGCGGGTGGCGTCGGCGGGACGGGCGGCGGCGTCGAGGCCTTCGCCGCGGGCTTGGCTGCGGGCTTCTTCGACGAAGCGGCCTTGCCTGCGCTGGACGGTTTCGAGTCGCTCATGGGTCTCATCTCACTTGATCATGCGGTGGTTGCCCATCCAAGCACGAGGGCGCCGGACCTGTCGGTCCGACGCCCTCGTGGCACGAAAAGAGTTACTTGATGAAGCGGATCGCGATCGGGTAGCGGTAGCTGCCTCCGGCGTTCACCTTCTGGAACCCGATGATCGACCAGATCAGCGAGATCACGTAGACGGCGAGCGGCAGGATCCATGCGATGAGACCCCAGAAGCCGAGCGTCACCGCGGTGAGGATCGCGTTGATGATGAACACGGCGACCTGAGCGATCGCGACGGTGATCTGGAAGTTGAGCGCCTCTTTGGCCTCGACGTTGGTCTTCGGGCCGCGGTCCTTGAAGATGAGCCAGATGATCAGCGACGGAAGGAAGCCGAGGATGCCGCCGAGGTGGGCGAAGCCCGCCCACTGCTTGTCCTCAGCCTCGGAGAGCGGCGCGGCAGCTGCGGGCTGCGGGGCGGGTGTCGTCATATTCGTCGTGCCTTTCGGTGTAAGTGGACCCCGGGTTCGGTCAGGAGCTAGGGGCTGGCGCTCCGCATACCCCGGAACGGGGGGAGCGCAAGCACGGCCTAAAGGTAGCGGGTCCGCAACACGGCATGCAACGGGTCGGTAACGGCGTGTCGCGCTACAATTGGCAGTCACATCTCGTGAGTGCCAAGGCGGAAGGGCGGTGCACCGGATGGTCTCCGAGCGCAGCCTGTCCGTGCTCCGTGTCATCGTGCAGGACTATGTCGCCTCGCGTGAACCGGTGGGCTCCAAGACGATCGTCGAGCGTCACGCCTTCGGCGTCTCCGCCGCGACGATCCGCAACGACATGGCGCAGCTCGAAGAAGAGGAGCTGATCGCGGCGCCGCACACCTCGTCGGGCCGCGTGCCGACCGACAAGGG
>JAODAS010000170.1 GCA_025463555.1 Schumannella sp. | reverse complement strand
CCTCGTACACACCTCTTCCGATTGCAGGAACCATGAGCAGCGCTGCCCCTCCCGCCCCTCCGGCCTACGCAGCCGCGTGGCGCAACGCGATCTTCGTGGTGTTCACGCTCAATGGGTTCGGGGCTGCGGCCTGGATAAGCCGGGTGCCGAGCATCCGGGACCATCTGCAGCTGTCGGTCGCCCAGGTGGGACTCCTCATCCTGGGTGTCTCAGTCGGCGCGATCGTCGGCATGCTGCTGTCGAGCCACGTCGTGCACTGGCTCGGCGAGCGACGGGTGATCCTGCTGTTCCTGCTCGGTTGCGGGCTGTCGCTGATGGTCGTCGGCCTCGGTGCGAGCGTGTTCAGCAGCTTCGCCGTGACGATCGCGGGCTTCGGCCTGTACGGACTGACCAGCGGAATCTGCGACGTCGGAATGAACGTGTCGGGTGCCGGCTCGGAGCGCGCCAACCGCCGCAACATCATGCCCTGGTTCCACGCCAGCTGGAGCTTCGGAACGGTCGCGGGTTCCGCCCTCGGTGCAGCGGCCGCGTTCGCCGGCGTCGATGTCGCCGTGCACCTGGCCGTCATCGGCGCCGTGCAGATCGCGGGTGCCGTGCTCGTCATCCGCTGGATTCCGACCGACGCGACCCTCGCGCAGGAGCACGGCGACGCGACCCCGGTCACCTTCGCCGAGCGGATGTCGATCTGGCTCAACCCGCGCACCCTGCTCATCGGGCTGCTCGTGCTGGGCATGGCCTTCACCGAAGGCTCGGCCAACGACTGGATCGCCATCGGGTTCATCGACGACCGCGGGTTCGACAACGGCCAGGGCGCCCTGATGTTCGGCGTCTTCACCGTCGCGATGACCGCGGGGCGGCTCGCCGGCGTTCCGCTGCTCGACAGGTTCGGGCGCGTCCCCGTGCTGCGCGGTGCGGCCCTCGCGGCGGCGGTCGGACTCGCGACCGTGATCCTGGTGCCGGTCATCCCGATCGCGATCTTCGGCGTCGTGCTCTGGGGGCTCGGCGCATCTCTCGGATTCCCGGTCGGCATGTCGGCCGCCGCCGACGACCCGCGCACCGCGGCCGCGAGCGTCAGTGCCGTTGCGACCGTCGGCTATGCCGCGTTCCTGATCGGCCCGCCGCTGATCGGCTTCGTCGGCGACCACATCGGCGTGCTCAACGCGCTCTGGATCGTGCTCGGCCTGATCGTGATCGCGACGCTCGCGATCCCCGCCGCCCGCGAGCCCGAGAAGCGTGCCGCGCGCGCGGCTGCCCTCGCGGATTCGCAACCCCGAGCTGACACGCGCTGACGAACCGCCGGTGCCCGGCGCGTCGCGGCGCGGTTGCGAATCCGCGAGGTCGGGCCGCGCGGGGGACAGGCGAGGCCCGCCCCCGTTCGGCCGACCTAGACTAGACGGGTGCGTCTCGTGGTGGCCCGTTGCTCGGTGGATTACGCCGGACGGCTCAGCGCGCACCTGCCGCTCGCGACCCGCCTGCTGGTGCTGAAGAACGACGGCAGCGTGCTGGTGCACTCGGATTCGCTGAGCTACAAGCCCCTCAACTGGATGAGCCCGCCCGCCGTCTTCAGCGTCGACGATGTCGACGACGAACGTGCGGCCGCCGGAGTCACCGCCATCTGGCGCGTCACTCACGCGAAGACGGCCGATCTGCTGGTGATCTCGATCCACGAGATCCTGCACGACTCGCAGCACGAACTCGGCATCGACCCCGGCCTGCAGAAGGACGGCGTCGAGGCCGACCTGCAACGCCTGCTCGCCGAGCAGATCGGGCTGCTGGGCGAGGGCCACACGCTGGTCCGGCGCGAGTTCATGACCGCGATCGGGCCCGTCGACATCCTCGCTCGGGATGCGGCGGGAGCCTCCGTCGCGGTCGAGATCAAACGCCGTGGCGACATCGACGGGGTCGAGCAGCTGACGCGCTATCTCGAGTTGATGAATCGCGATCCGGCGCTGACTCCGGTCACCGGCGTGTTCGCGGCCCAGGAGATCAAACCGCAGGCGCGCACGCTGGCGGCCGACCGCGGCATCCGGTGCCTGCTGCTCGACTACGACGCCATGCGCGGCCTCGACACGGCCGAGAACCGTTTGTTCTGAGGCGCGACGCCCGCCCCGGACAGCGCGGCTTCGGTCAGCTCTGGCCTAGTGCGACCCGATGGCCACTGCGTTGAAGATGATCGAGAAGACGCCGAGCAGGATCTGGATGGCGACGATCATCAGCGGCAGCTTGAGCGCGTCGAGTGTGCGCTCGCGACGGTAGATCAGGGCGAAGACGACGATCACGATGAGCAGCAGGACCGCGAGAAAGCCGAAGCCCCACCCGAGGATCGGTCCGATGTAATGCTCGGACAGGCCCGAGCCGGTGTCCTTGATGCGGTCGGGATTCGTGCTGTCGAGGATGCCCTCGGTGATCTTCGCCACCGTGACCGGGAACGCGAACACCACCGACGACAGCACGACCGCGATGGTGAAGAGCAGGCTGGTCGAGGACCCGCGGGGCATGACCTTCTCGGGTTTCGGTGCGGCGCCGGAGCCAGCCGGCGTGGCAGCAGAACGGGGGGTGGATGCGGCCGGGGTGCTTTCGCTCATGCCGCCTAGGCTAGTCGGGATGTCGAATCCGTACACCGCCGTGCTGTTCGATCTGGACGGCACCATCGTCGACTCCGCTCCGGGCATCACCGCGACCCTCGCCGCCACGTTTCAGCGGATGAGCCTGCCGGTTCCCGCCCCGGCGGAGTTGCTGGCGTACGTCGGCCCGCCGATCCTCGACTCCTTTCGCGACCTGGCGCATTTCGACGAAGAGACCTCCGAGCGCGCGCTCGGCATCTACCGGGTGCTCTACCTGGAGACGGGGGTCTTCGACGCGACGGTGTACCCGGGCCTGGAGGGGGTTCTCTCGGCCATCCACGATGCGGGCATCCGGCTGTCGCTCGCGACGTCGAAGCCGGAGCGCCCGGCGACCCTGGTGCTGGAGCATTACGGGCTCACCCGCTATTTCGACGAACTGACGGGTGCCAGCGACGACGAGGTGCGCAGCAAGAAGGCGGATGTCGTGGCCGAGGCCCTGCGCCGGCTGCGGGCCGGCGGCGCGGACCTCTCGCGACCGGTGATGATCGGCGACCGCATCCACGACATCGAAGGTGCCGGCGAGCACGAGGTGCCGACGATCTTCGTGACCTGGGGCTACGGCGCTCCGGCCGAGAGTGCGGGAGCAGTCGCCGTCGCGGACGACGCGCAGCAGCTGCTCGGGCTGCTCGGGCTGACGCCGGGTGGGTAGCGGGCCGCCGAGACCGCTGTTTCGAAGACCGGCTGGTTTCGACACGCGCCTTCGGCGCTACTCAACCAGCTCAGCGCGCTAGGCGCTCGACAGCCGCATCGAAGAGGCCGGGAGCGGCCTTCGCGATCGGCACGATGCTCGAACGCAACGGCGAGGAAGCCAGTCGCACGAGAGCGCCGGTGAGCCTCCGGAAGTCGCGCGTCACGCGCTCCCACTCCTGCTCATAGCCCGCGGGGTCGGAGCTCTGCGTCGCGGCGACGGCTGCGCGTGCCTGCTCGAGCCCGATCCGGATGCCCTCCCCGGTCAGCGCGTCGACGTACCCGGAGGCGTCGCCCAGCAGCATCGTGCGGCCCGCCACG
>JAODAS010000157.1 GCA_025463555.1 Schumannella sp. | reverse complement strand
ACCGCTTCCGGACGCTGCTGCTGGGCGTCGGAGGGTCCAAGGATCCCTTGGAGGCGTACCGCGACTTCCGCGGCCGCGATGCGGAGATCGCGCCGCTGCTCAAGCGCCGCGGGCTGGACTGACGTCGGGGCTCCGTCTCCCCGGACAGGGGTGTTAGAGCCTGCCTCAGGTATCGCTATAGTGAGCCGACCGCTCGCTCACCCGAGACCCGAAACGCACCGCCCGAGGACGCCCGATGACGCTGACGCCTGCCCCGAAACACGTCGCCACCACCCCGAAGGCGTCGCTCCGGCAGCGGCTCGCGACCACCGCCGCGATCATCGCGGCGGCCGCCCTCGCGGTCACCGGCATCGTCGCGATCAGCACGCCGGCGTATGCCACTACGGGGCTGACGCTCGAGCTCAGCGGCCACGTGATCATTCCGGACCAGGACGGCCTGCCCGTCGCGGCAGGCCTCGACGATGTGCTCGTCACGGCGTATCTGCTAGATGACTCGGTGAACCCGGCGGTGGCCGTGCAGCAGGCGCAGGTCACCACCGATGCGGACGGCAAGGTCACCTTCGACCCGCTCCCGGCCGGCTCGTACGCATTCGAGTACGACTACCGCGGTGGCGGCACCATCAACGTCGCCGACAGCTTCGGCGATGGTCGCGTGACGCTCGACGAGGAACTCGCCAGCTCGTGGAGCGCCTTCACCCCGATCATCGAAGACGGCGCGATCTCGCTCGACTACGAGATGCAGGTCGGCGGGATCCTCCAGGGACATGCGCAGACGTTCGCTCTTGCACCGCTCTCCGGGCAGCCGGTCGAGCTGTGGCGCCTGTCCGTCGACTCCGACGGCGCGCAGGCCTGGGTCCAGGACCCCGGCTCGGACGCTACCACCGACACCCTGGGCGACTACCAGTTCAGCTCGCTGCCGGGCGGCACCTACACGGTGCGGGTCGGCGGCAAGAACAACTACATCCCGGAATTCTGGGAGGACAAGCTCGTCGCCACGGCGGACGAGGCCGAAAGCTTCCCGATCTCGACCGGCGGCGGCCCGGCGGTGACGAAACTCTCGACCCTCGGTCTCGGAGGACGCATCAACGGGGTTGTGAAGAACACCTCCAACCAGGCGCTGCGCGATGTCGTCGCCACCGCCTACATCTACAACGGCTCGGAGTACCTCCCTTTCGCCAGCGCCGTCACCTCCACGACCGGCGCGTACAGCATCACCGGTCTGCCCGCGGGCACCTACAAGGTCGGCTTCTCGTCCTCCGACATCGCGACGGTCAAGTACATCGACCGCTACTGGTCCACGGCGGCGACGCTGGATGCGGGACTCGCGTTCCCTCTCGCGGCAGGTGCGACCAAGCTCAACGTCAACGTGCTCATGACCAAGGGGGCGAGCTTCTCGGGCGTCGTCTCTCTCGAGGGCGGCGGATTCCCTGCCGCGAGCGACATCACCATTCAGGCGTGCGCGACCTACTCCTACTGCCCCGACGACGGGTCGGAAGACCAGGGGACCGTCTCGTACAACCCCGCCACCGGCGCGTACTCCGTGGGAGCACTGCCCGCGGGAAGCTTCGATCTGACCGTCACGTACACCGGTACCGGCAATTTCCGTTCCGAGCGGTATGACAACGTTCACAACGACGAGCAGCCCACTCCCATCGTGGTCGCCACCGGCGCGACCCTGACCGGCAAGAGCATCCAGCTCGACCACGGGGCGACCATCAGCGGACATGTCCTCGCCAACGGCGTCGCCCGCGCGGGCGTGCGCGTCGCCGTCTATGTCGCCGGCCAGAGCGCCGGGCAGTACGGCTACCCCGAGCGATCCACGCTCAGTGACGCGACCGGTGCTTACACCCTCACCGGGCTCGACGAGCAGAACTACTCGGTGCGCGCCGAGCCCGGAGCGACCTTCGCCTGGCAGTGGAGCAACGGCACCTACAGTCCGCGACTGGCGCGCGTGATCCCGGCTGTCGGCGGAGGAACGACCTCCGATGCGGACTTCGATCTCGAGACGGGCGCGACCATCGAGGGCGACTTCACGACCGTCGATGACGGCCTCCCGGCCGACCCCGGCTTCACCATCTACCGTTTCACGAGCGCCGGCGGCACCACGTACTCCGAGTACTACGGCAGTTCGTCATCGATGTCGAACGGCCACTACACGATCACGCAGCTGCCGCCCGGTGAGTACGCGATCCAGGCCGAGGAGGACGTCTCCCACAACATCATCGGGCGCTTCGCCGGGGGAACCGGAGTCGACATCCAGCACGCCGGACGGATCACCTTGACCTCGGGCAGCACCGAGACCGCAGACATCGCGCTCGACCGCGCGGGTACCTACACCGGACGGGTGGTGGATGAGCTGGGCAATCCGATCGCCGGGGTGGCGATCGAGCACGACAACAGTTACCTGCTCTGCGAGTACTACTCCGACTGCACGACCGACTCCGACGGGTACTTCGCCGTCCGGCAGGTCCTGCCGGGTGTGCACGAGCTCACCCTGACGGCTCCGGATGACAGCCCCGTGATTCCGCTCCTGACCGTCACGGCGCCCGCGATCACCGTCAATACCGCACCCGTCGACCTGGGCAACCTGGTTCTCGAGAACGGGTCCACGGTGTCCGGGATCGTCGTCGGCATCGACGGCAAGCCCATGAAGGACGTTCAGGTCGTGGCGTCGGTGCCGCAGGACGACAGCACGCTGCAGTCCGTCGGGTCCGACTACACAGACAACAGCGGCCGGTTCAGCGTCGAACGACTGCCCAGCGATGCCGTCTTCCTCGACTTCACGCCCTACGACTACTCCAACTACAGCGAGCAGTACCTCGGCGGCAACTTCGATTGGACCCTGTCCGAATCTGTGCCCCTTCCTGTCGCGGGGAGCAAGGCCTTCGTCGAGGCGCGCCTGGTCACCGGTGGCAGCATCACCGGTGTCGTCACGAACAAGGTCACCGGCGCCGGCATCGGCGGAGTCGACGTCCTCGCGATGCTGACGAAGACCATCGGCGACACGTACTACGGCAACTCGCGCGACACGAACTCCAAGGGCGCTTTCGCGATCCCCGGACTCGAGCCCGGCAGCTATACCGTCAGTTACAACGAGTACGCGTCAGCGGGCAGTTCGCCCTACCTCTCGACCTCGAAGAGCGTCTTCCTCCCCGAGCGCGGCATCGTCAAGGCGAATGCCACATTGACGCCGGGCGTGAAGATCAGCGGCATCCTGCGTGACGGAACGGGCGCAGCGCTCCCCTACTCCGATGTCGCCGCCCTGCCTGTGGCAGGCAACCCCGCCGCCGA
Organism: Schumannella sp.; assembly: GCA_025463555.1. Lineage (GTDB taxonomy): Bacteria > Actinomycetota > Actinomycetes > Actinomycetales > Microbacteriaceae > JBDSKH01. The sequence continues at coordinate 16,404 of JAODAS010000157.1, read as the reverse complement.
GGTCGACACCCAGACCGACGACAAGGGCGCGTACTCGCTCTACGTGCAGCCCGGCACATGGGTGCTGCACGCCTACGACTTCTTCCGTCGCGGAGCGGGCGTCTTCACCGGCGGAAGCGTGAACCTGGACACGGCGACGCCCATCGTCGCGACGAAGGCGGCCATCGTCTCCAACCTGACGCTGCCGATCGTGACCAGCGCGATCCACGCGGACTCGGTGTTCGGCAGCAACGATCCCAACCCGGACGGCTCCGTCGCCCTCGAACGGATCGTGGGCGGCGACGTGGTCAGCACCGAGTACTGGGGCGTCCGCGCCGCGTACGGAGGTGAGCAATATCTCGGCAGCGGGTTCACACTCGACAACGTCCCTCCCGGTGACTATCGCCTGGTGATCGACGCGCGGCCGCTCGGCACCTTCGACAGCTATTACGACCAGAAGGTCGTCGACGGGATCCACGTCGACGCGGCCCTCACGACAGACATCGGCAACATCGACCTGGGCGTCGCGCACGACACCGCCCAGACCGACCTCGTTGTGCCGGTTCCCGGCTCGGAGCCCGTCGCCCTGAATCTCGATGCCGACTTCACCGTAGGCGCTCATCTGCACGTCGACGCCGGCACGTGGACCGAGACGCCGGTGGATTACACCTACAAGTGGATGCGCGACGGCCACCCGATCTCCGGAGCCACGGGCTCCGACTATCAGGTGACCCCCGGCGACAGCGGCAAGGCGATCTCCGTGCAGGTCGTCCCCCAGTTCGACGACACCTACAGCCTGGGGTACATCGCGAGCCTGGCCGGGACCGTCGTCCCCGGCGCCCAGCCATTCCCGCTGGACCCGCCGCTGGTCGCGGGAACCCCGCGCGTCGGCCAGACCCTGACGGCCTCGCACGGCAACTGGAACCTGCCCGGAGTGACCTTCAGCTACCAGTGGCTGCGCAACGGGAGCCCGATCGCCACCGCCATCGCGGCCACCTACAAGCCTGTGGCAGCGGATGTCGGCGAGGCGCTGTCGGTCCGCGTCTACGCCAAGCGGGCGGGGTTCTACACCGGAAGTGCGGATGCCACGGTCCCGGCCGTGCAGTCCGCGACCGCTATGACGCGCAAGGTCGCCGGAGTCGTCACCGCGACTCTGGATGGCTGGAAGGTGACGCCCGGAACCTGGGTCCCGGCGGTCACGGCGGCCGCGTTCAGCTACGCGTGGCGCGTCTATGACGACGCGGGCGTTCCGACGGATTACCCGGGCACGTCGCAGTTCGCCGATGGCACCATCGCGCCGGCCGGGGTCAAGGCGGGTACCGATCGGGTGAGCGTGCTGGTCACGGCCGCCAAGGCCGGGTACACCACGACCACGGTCGAGGTGCCCGTGCGGACCGGTCCGTTGCCGAGCTTCGCGGCGCCAACCGCGGCGCACCTCGAGAGCGCCGCTGGCGCTCCCGCTCGCGTGGGCTACCCGCTGACCCTCGTGGATGCGGCGAACCTCGACCCGAAGCCGACGGCGGGGGTCTCCACCTATCAGTGGTTCCGTTCTGTGGCCTCGGGCGGTCCGTTCACGGCGATCCCCGCGGCGACGAGCACGACCTACACACCGGTCGCCCTGGATGCGGGCAAGTTCCTCTCGGTCGGGATCACGCTCCGGGCTCCCGGCCGTGCCCTGCCCACCGCGCCCCAGGTGCGCGTCGTCTTCCCGACGACGACAGAGCTGGCCCAGCCATTCGTCCTAGGTACGCCGCTCATCTCAGGGCAACCGACCGTGGGCAGCACCCTGACCGCCGACCCGGGCACCTGGGATCCGGCTCCGACCACGTTTGCCTATCAGTGGCTGCGTGCAGGGGTCGCGATCAAGGGCGCAGTCAAGGCGACGTACACGCTCGGTGCACTCGACAACGGGAAGAACATCTCGGTGCGCGTGACCGGCTCGAAATCGGGGCTCGCCTCGGCGTCGGTCGTGTCGGCCGACGTCCCCGTGGGCGGTGCCGCCGCCTTCACGGCGACCGTCGCTCCGACGGTCACCGGCACCCCTGCGGTGGGGCAGACACTGACCGCGAATCCGGGGGTCTGGACTCCCGCGGCCACCGCCGTCGCCTACCAGTGGTACCGCGACGGCGTGAAGATCGCCGGTGCGACCAGATCCACCTATGTGGTGGCTGCGCCGGATAACGGCAAGGCGCTCAAGGTCGTCACAACCGGCTCCAGGGCCGGCTGGCTGACGACGTTCACCGAGTCGAGCGCGATCCCGATCGGAGCGGCAGTGCCGACGACGATCGTGACCGCGCCGTCGATCGGCAACGTGGCCCGCGTGGGCACGAAGCTGACGGCCACGAACGGCACTTGGCTGCTGCCGCCGACCGGCTACATCTACCAGTGGCTGCTCAACGGCGTCCCGATCGACGGTGCGAACACCAACTCCTACACCCCGATCATCGCCGACCTGGGTGAGGAGATCAGTGTCGCCGTCACGGCGAAGAAGACCGCGTTCCCCGACAGCGCCCCCGAGAAATCGGCGGCGGTCACCGTCGAGCCCGGTGCGCCGATCAGCCCGAGTGCCGCTCCGGCGCTGAGCGTCCTTGCGAAGGCCGCGAAGTCGCTGAAGTTCGGCCAGACGGTCAGCACGACGGCGGGGACCTGGCCGGTAGCGGCATTGAGCCTCAGCTATCAGTGGCAGGTCGACCGGCTGGACGGCGCGGGCTTCACCGATGTCGTCGGAGCCACCACCAAGTCGCTCCTGATCGATGCTGACGGCTACTTCAGCGACACCGCCGATCCGGCCGTCGACCCGGAGGACTTCACACTCGGGTTCAAGTACCGGGTACTGGTCCACGCTGACCGCACCGGATACCAGGACGGCCCGCCTGCCGTCTCGACGGGCCTCACGCTCATCGGCTAGCCACCTCGCCGTGCCCCGGCTTCGCTCGGGGCACGGCGTCTAGGCAGCAACGTCGGCGCTCGAGCCGTGGCCGGGGCACGCGGCGACGGCGAACATCGGTGGATGCGCCGAGCGATGCTCGGGCGTCGCGTAGTCTCGGCCCGTGAGCGTCCCACTCGCCGGATCAGCCACGCGCCGGCTTCGGGGTGTCGCGCTGTCCCTGGCGCTGCTGAGCACCCTGGCCTTCTGGCCGCCGGCACTTGATCGCTGGGTATTGGCCAAGGTGCTGGTGCTCGGGATCGCAGCGTCCCTCACGGTCTTCCCCGCTCCCGCGGGACGCTTGCCACGCTGGCTCGTGCTGTCGATCTCCGCCGCCGCCGTGATGCTGGTCGCCGCAGCCCTGATGGGGGGCCAGCCGGTCTCTGCGCTGCTGGGGCGATGGCCGCGCTACGAGGGTGCGGTCGCGGCGACCGGCTACCTGCTGGCGCTGTGGATCGGCGCACGGGTGCTGGGCCCTGCTTCGGGCGAACGGGAAGCGCGCCTTCTGGATCGGGTTCTCGCGTTCATCGCGCTGGCATTGGCTCTCGTGTCGATCGCCGAGGCCCTCGGACTGCGTCCCCTGCCCTCGAACCTCGACCGACCGGGAGCCTTGCTCGGGAACGCGACCGATCAGGGCGCGGTTGCCGCGGCGGTCGCGATCGTGCTGCTGGTGCGCATCCTCCGGACGCGACGATGTCGGCTCGAGACGATCCTGCTCGCAGGCGTTACCGGCCTCGCCGGCCTGACGGTGCTGTTGAGCGGATCACGCGCCGCGCTGCTCGCGCTCCTCGTGGGCGCGGTGGCTGCTGCGGCTCTGGCGCCCGTGGCCCCGCGCCGCCGCGTCACTTTAGGAGCAGCCGTGACCGCTCCGGTCGCCGTGCTCGCGCTCCTGATCCCCAGCATCGGGAGTCGTCTGCCGGCAACGGGTGACTCCGTCGCCGATCGCCTGCTGATCTGGCGCGAGGCGCTGAGGGTCGCATGGGCGCATCCGTTCGTGGGCTCGGGGCCGAGCGGCTTCCTGGACGCCGTGGCCGCGGTACACGACGTCAGCTGGTTCACCGCAGCAGCCGACGACTCGGTACTCGATTCCCCGCACGATGTGCTTTTGCAGTCGCTGGTCATCGGCGGGCCTGTCCTATCGGCGGGTCTGATCGCGGTACTGGTGGCGACGACGGTCGCGGTCGTGCGACGGTTCCGCGTAGCGCAGCCCGAGCGTCGTGCCGTGATTCTTGCCGCTGCGCTCGGGGCGGGGGTGCTCCTCCTGGTGCTCCTGACCCACGTGACGGCGCCGGCGACGATGATCCCGGCCGCCCTGCTCGTGGGTGCTGCCGTATCGCTGCCGCGGCGCGAGCCGGTGCGAGAACTCCTCGCGGTGCGGATCGGGATCGCTATCGCGATCGCCGCCTGGCTCGGTCTCGTGTCCCTGACACTGGCGGGTGAGTCCGCCCTTGCGTCCGGGGTGACGGCCGTGCGGGAGGGCCGGATCGACGACGCCGACGCCGATTTCGAGACCGCCGCCCAGCTGCGACCGTGGGACGCGGACACCCCGTTGATTGCGGCCGAGGCTTTCACGGAACGAGTCGACGAAGGCGACGTCGTCGCGAACAGGCTCGCCCTCGCGTGGGCCGATCGCGCGCATCTTCTGGCGCCCCACTCATTGGCCGTCAGCAAGGCTCTGGTGACCGTACTGATCGCAGACTACGATCTGAAACGCGCCGACAGCGTGCTCGAGGATCTGCGAGTCGACTACCCGCTCGACCCCTGGGTCGCGTATCGCGCGGGCGCCGTCGCCGTCGGACGCGGCCAGTTCGATGCCGGCGAGCAGCTGCTGAAGCTCGCGATCACCCTCGATCCGCAGCGACCCGAGCCGTGGCTCACCCTCGTGTATCTCTACGACCAGCAGGGTGATGCGGCGGCGGCGGCCGACGCGCGCGAGCACGCCGACGCGCTGGGCGGTTAGTCGTCCGCCTCGGCCTCTGCGGCATCCGGTCGACGGCGGTGCCGCCAGCCGAACCACAGCATCACGAGTCCACCGACCACGAGGCCCCAGAGGGCCGAGCCGATGCCCGCGACAGCGATGCCGGACGCCACGACGAGGAAGGTGATGATCGCGACCAGGCGATGGTCGGGATCTTCGAGCGCGGACGTGACAGCACTGGCGAGGGCACCGAAGAGTGCGAGGCCGGCGACGGCGGTGATCAGAATGGGCGGGCTCACCGACACCAGGGCGGTCGCCGCGCTCGCGATGAGCCCGAGCACGATGTAACTGGTCCCCGATGCGACGGTTGCGATCCACCGCTTCGACCGATCGGGGTGTGCATCCGGTCCGGCCATCATCGCTGCGGTGATCGCCGACAGGTTCACCGTGTACGCCCCGAACAGGCCCCCGACGGCGGTGCCGATGCCGGTGCCGATGAAGACGGCTCGGGCCGGGAGATCGTGGTATCCGAACGTGCGCAGCACGGCGAAACCGGGGACGTTCTGTCCTGCCATCGTGACGACGTAGAGCGGAATGCCGAGAGACACCAGTACCGCGGGGTCCAGGCTCGGCACGACGAGGCGCACCGTCGGCAGCACCGACTGCCCCGCGAGCGGGTTGCCGCCGGCCGCGATCGCGACCACCACGGCGGTCGCGACGACCGCCGCCGGCACGGCCCAGCGAGGCGCGAACTTCGCCATGATCAGCCACACGCCGACCACGGTCAGCCCCTGCCACCACGTCTCGCCGACCGACGCGAGCACGGGTGCCAGGCAGATCGGCAGCAGGATGCCCGCGAGCATCGCGCTGGCGATCGGCTTCGGGATGCGGGTCATCGCCCGAGCGAGCCACGGCCAGAGGCCCGTGACGAGCAGCAGCACTCCGCACAGCACGAACGCGCCGACGGCCGCGGAGAAGTCGTCGGTCAGCCCCTTCGCTGCGACCATGAGCGCGGCACCGGGGGTCGACCAGGCGATGGAGATCGGCATGCGGTACCGCAGGCTGAGCACGATGCCGATGATCGCCTGGAACACGCACAGCACGAGCAACCCCGATGCCGCCTCTGCCGCGGTCGCGCCGACCGCCTGCAGGCCGGCGATGAGCAGCGCGAACGAGCTCGCGAACCCGGTGAGGGCTCCGATGACTCCGGCGATGATCGGCTGCGCGTTCGAGACGCGGACGGGATCGGTGGATGCCATGAGGGCTCCCAGCCTAGGGTCGGCGTGCGGCGCGGGACGGTAGCCAATCGGGGCCCGGTGGCTCAGCTCGCGAAGACGTCCTTCAGCCGGGGCCAGTCCGCGGAGCGGACCCACACGGGCAGCTCATCGATCGGCGTCTCGCGCTCGACGACGCCTCCGCCGCGCACCGTCGCCCCGGTGAACGCATCCACCCATTCGCCGGCGGGAAGGTATGCCCGCGCCGTGGTCGACCCCTCCTCGGTGACGGGAGCGACGAGTATCGAGTCCCCCAGCATCCACTGGAGAGGGTGCCGCCAGATCTCCGCCTCGTCGGGGTGATCGAAGAACAGCGGCCTCATCAGCGGCTCCCCCGCCGCCACGGCGCGCGCCGCCTCCGCGGAGAGGTAGGGCACGAGACGTTCGCGCAACCGGGTGAACCGCCGGAACACGGGCAGTACGCGCTCGTCTCCGGTGCGCTCGGCGATGTTCCACGGCGTGCGGTCACGGGAGGGCGTCCGGTGGTGGTTGAACTCGGAGTGGTACTGCATGATCGGCACGAATGCGGCAGCGGCAGCGGATCGCAGGTACAACTCCGCGGTCGGCACGTCTCCGCTGAACCCGGCCAGGTCCCACCCCCAGTAGACGATTCCGCAGGCCGCCGCATTGAGCCCGGCGAACAGCGACCAGCGGAACGCATCCCAGGTGGAGTTCTCGTCCCCCGCCCAGAACGCCCCGTGCGCCTGACTGCCGGTGAAGCCGGCCCGGCTGAACGTGACCGGAGCCTTGCCCGCCCGGCGCAGCAGGTCGCCGAAGGCGGCGGCGTACGCCACCGCGAACGTGTTGTTCTTCTCGTCGCCCAGCCGGCCGTCGAGGTAGACCAGCTCGCGACCCCACGCGTGTTCTCCGCCGTCTGTCTTGAAACCGTCGATCCCGACCTCGTCGACGAGGTAGCGGCGCTTCTCGGTCCACCATGTCGCTGCGCGTTCGTCGGTCAGATCCGGCATGAGGCCCAGAGGGAACCACCACCCGCGGTTGCGGTAGGGGCGCAGGCGGCCGTCGGGCCCGGGTTCCCGGATCAGGACGTCGTCTCGGATGGCCGCCGCGGCATCCTGTGCCACCTGGCCGGCCGGGTGAGGGCGCATCTTGATCAGCGGGATCTGCCACAGGTGCAGCCGGATGCCGCGGGCGTGCAGCTCGTCGGTCATGCCCTTGGGGTCGGGCCACGCTGCCCCGAACTCGAAGTCGGCGAGTCGTGCGGGTCGGGAGCCGTCGCGCACGGCGGATCGCGCATCGCGCCAGGCGGTGAACGTGCTCTCGTCGCTCCACGCCTCGATGACGACCGACCCGACGGGGATGTCGTGGTCGCGATGTGCGTCGACCTGCCGCATCACCTCGGCCTGGGTGTTCCATTCGTTGCCGCTGGCCCACAGCCGGAAGACCCAGTCCGGCAGCTCCTCCGCGCGTCCCGAGTCGCCCAGGAAGCCGGCGAGCACGTCGCGCGGAGACCCGTCCCAGAACGCGACCTCGAGCTCACCATCCGGCCCCGTCTCGGCCTCGATCCAGAGCAGCGACGCGTCGCGCGCGCCGACGTCGAACCACACGCGCCGCGATGTGCGCACATGGAAGCCCCAGCCGGACCCCCCCACCACGTGGGCGAAGGGCATCGGCATGTACGTCTTGCGCTCCGCACCCTGGCTCTTGTACTGCTCGAAAACCACCGAGTCGAGTTCGGCCCCGCGCTGATCGAGGGTGTCGAAGCGCTCGCCGAATCCGGCCACGTGCTCGCCGGGTGCCAGGGGCAGGGCGAACCGGATGCGATGGACGCTCGCGCCGTCGCCGAGCGTACGCGGGGTGCCGGCCACCACTCTCGGCGCACCCACCTCGCGCAATCCGGGGGCGTCGTCCGCCCACCCCGCGACCGTCGTCTCGAACCAGCGCGTCCGTCCGCCCGACGAGGTGAACCGGTAGCGGAGGTGCTCGCCGGCACGAAGCCCGCCGAGTTCGATCTGCCATCCGCCGGAGGCCCGCGCCAGTCGCGCCTGGGCGGAGGCGAGGTGCCCGCCGTCGACCGCCTGGCCGCGTGACTGGCGTGTGACGCGCACGAGTTCGACGGGCGGGGCGGCGGCGCCGTCGCGCTCGAGTTCCAGGAGCACGGCGTCGACACCCGGGGATGTGCGCACCCCGAGCCGCAGCGGCTCGCCCGCCACCGGATCCACGGGCCAGCGCTGCTCGGTGTCGACGGAGTAGGGGTGACCGGAGCCGAAGGGACGGTGCCGGATCATGCGACCCCCAATTCGACCGCGAGTCGAAGGAACATCGCCGAAGACCACAGCAACGGATCGGCCGAGGTCCCCCAGCGCTCCTCCCACTCCGCGACGTATGCCGGGTCGAGGAGGTGGTGCGTGACCTGCTCTGGCATGGAGCCCGACTCCCCCGCCGTCGACGCCGACCAGCGCAGCAGGCCGGCCGCACGATCGTGATCGCCGACCGCGACGTGGGCGAGACCGAGCATGCAGCTGAGCAGCGGCCACTGGCCGCCGCCGTAGAAGGTGTCCGCGAGGAAGCGGTGGACGCCGCCGTTCACGGCGAGCTGCCGGTCGAGTTCGGCGATCGTGGTGAGCCCGACGGGACTGGATGGCTCGATCACCGCGAGCATCCCCACCACCGCGGCGAGGCTGGCGTCGACGTCATGCGATCCCACCCACTTGATGAGGTGACCATCGCGCGTGCCGTCGCGAAGGATGAACTGGATGATCGCGTTCGCGGTCTCCGCCGCGGCGGATGCGCGCGACGGCTCCAGGAACGGCGCGCGTGCGGCGTCGCGCAGCCCTGCGGCGATGCTGCCGAGCGTGGAGATGTGGATCTCTTCGATATGCATCTCCCACCAGTCGTAGCAGGGACGCTGCCACGACGAGACGAGATAGTCGATGGTCAGTTCGATCCCGCGCCGCCATCGCGAGGCGTCGATGCCGTGCCGGTCGGCATGGGCGAGCGCCGCCCAGACCCACAAGCCGTAGCCGTCGAGCTGGAAGTCCCACCACTCGATGCCCTCGCCCCCGCCGAGCGAGCCGTCGAGCGCAAAGCGCGCCGGCAGCATCTCGTGGTCGGGAAGGGGTGCCCCGGATGCGGCGGCCGCGACGATGCGTTCGATGCGGTCCGCGCAGCCGGTCACGACCCTGTCGCACCAGTCGAAGAACGCGGTGGCGGAATCCACGTGGCCACCCGCGGACATCCCGTCCGCGATGAACGCTCCATCGCGCAGCCAGGCGAAGCCGCGGTAGGCGGAGAACGTGGGGCTGGCCGGATACGCGCCCCCCTCATCCTGCAACGACAGGATCAAGGCGGCGCCCTGTGCGGCGATTGCGGCGAGCGCGGCGCGATCGGCGAGCGTCGAGGACATGGTGATGCTTCCTTCTGAGTCGGTGGTTGAGTAGCCGCCGCAGGCGGCGTATCGAAACCACGGATGTGATCTCGATACGCCGCTGCGCGGCTACTCGATCGGCGAAGTGGAACTAGCCGCCGATGACGGCGTTGATGCGCTCCTCGGCACTGTTCAGCGCCTCTTCGACCGTCTTGCGACCGGCCTGCGCCTCGACCAGTTCCTCGCCCATGATGTCCTGCATCTCCGACTGGCCCTCGGCCACGACCGGCGGCAGTGCGATGCCGTCGAGCGAGTCGAACACGGCCTGCCGATTGGCGGGAGCGCCCTTCTCGAGGTAGGCCGACAGCTTGGCGTCATCCGAGATCGGCGGCAGTTCCCATCCGGCGTCGAGCCGCACCTGCACGGTGGTGTCGCTCGAGCTCAGGAACTCGGCCCACTTTCCCGCAGCCTCCGGGCTCTTCGAGTTCGCGCTCACGCCGAGGGCGTTGGAGAACACCGCGCTGGCCTGGGTGCTGTTGCCCGGTTCGACGGCGATGTCCCAGCCGAACGGAACGTCCGCCACAGCGCCGAACACCCAGATGCCGGTGTGCAGCATCGCGAGCTTGCCGTCCTTGAACAGGTTGGTGTCGAAGTCGGGCGTGCCCTGACCCTGTTCGATCGTCGGCATCACAGTGCCGCTCTTGTCGACGAGCCAGTGCGCGGCTTCGACGCCTTCGGGCGTGTTGAAGGCGACGCTCTTGCCGTCGTCGGCGAGGAACTTCCCGCCGTTCTGCGCGAGCGCCTTGTAGTACTCGTAGAAGCTCACCGGCTGGTGGTCTCCCCAGACGCCTGCGGCCTTGTCGGTCAGCTTCTCGGCAGCGGCCTTCTCGTCGGCCCAGGTCCAGTCGTTGGCCGGGTAGTCGACCCCGGCCGCGTCGAACAGGTCCTTGTTGTAGTACAGGACCACGTCCGAGAACGAGCTCGGCAGGGCGTACTGGGTGCCGTCGGTGGCGTAGGCCTCGAGGAGCGACTGCTTGTAGGCGTCCGGGTTTGCGACCGTGATGGGCGCGAGCACACCGTTGGCCTGGTACTGGGCGTAGTTCGCGTACTCGATGTCGAACACGTCGCTTTCGGTGCCGGCCGCGAGGTCGGTCTGCAGCGCGGTGCCGTAGTCGGCGTACGGAAGCGTCGTCACGTCGACGGTGATGTTCGGGTTGGCCTTCTCGAACGCGTCGACGATCGTCTGCAGGTTGTCTTCGTTCCCGTCGTTCGAGATGAAGTTGGTGTACGTGATCGTGACCGGGCCCGAGTCGGCGGCGGGCGCGCCGCATCCGGTCAGTGCCAGGACCACGACGCCGGCGAGGCCGACGGTGGCCAGCAGCGTTTTCTTCATGGGGTGCTCTCTCCTTCGATTGCAGTGCGGGGTATTGGTGTGGGCTGCCGAGATCATTTGATCCCGGAGTTGGCGACGCCCTGGATGACGTACTTCTGGGCGAAGATGTAGATCGCGAGCATGGGGATCACGCTCACGACGGAACCGGCCATGACCACGTCCCATTCGGTCGTGTACTGGCCTTGCAGCCCGGCGAGCGCAACCGGCAGGGTCTGCAGCTCGGGCTTGCGCAGCACGACGAGGGGCCACAGGAAGCTGTTCCAGCTGCCCATGAACGCGAACACGGTGAGGGTGGCCAGCGCGGGCCGGATGTTGGGCAGCACGATCTGCGAGAAGATCCGGAAATGCCCGGCACCGTCGAGGGTCGCGGCCTCGTCGAGTTCGCGCGGGACCTGGTGAACCGCCTGGCGCAGCAGGAAGATGCCGAACGCGCTGGCGAAGGTCGGCAGCACGGCGCCGAGGTAGGTGTTGATCAGGCCGAAGGTCTTCAGTTCGACGAACAGCGGCACGATCAGCACCTGCAACGGGATCATCATCGTGGCCAGGTAGATGGCGAACACGACACCGCGTCCCCGGAACGGCAGGCGGCTGAACGCATACGCGGCCGTGGTGCTGGTGATCAGCTGCACCACCGTCGTGACGATCGCCAGTCCGAGGCTGTTGGCGATCACCCGGCCGAACGGTCCATCGGTGAACAGGCGGACATAGGCGCCGAGCGACGGGTCGGTGGGGATGAGCGCGGGCGCCTGGGTGAGGCTCGCCCCCGGCGTGATCGAGGTGATGATCGTCCACAGGAACGGGAAGAACATGACAGCGGCGCCGGCGATCACGACGACGAGCAGCGGCAGCGAGCCCCTACGCATAGGTCACCCACCGTCGCTGGCCGATGATCTGGACGACGGTGACCCCGAGCACCACGACGAACAGCATCCAACTGAGCGCGGATGCCTCTCCCGCGGCCCCGTAGCGGAACGTCAGGTCGTAGATCTGCTGAACCACGACCTCGCTCGAGCCGTTCGGCCCGCCGCCCGTCATCGCGTACACCTGGTCGAAGACCTGGAAGCCGTTGATCAGCGAGATGACGACGACGAAGAACGTGCTCGGGCTGAGCAGAGGCAGCGTGACGCTGAACAGGCGGCGCCACCGGCCGGCCCCGTCGACGCTCGCGGCATCCACGAGCTCGGGGTCGATCGCCTGCAGTCCCGCCAGCAGGATCACCATGATGAAGCCGAGGTCCTTCCAGGCCGAGGCCAGGATGATCGACGGCATCGCCCACGCCGGATCGGTCCACCAGCCGGGACCGTCGACGCCGAACCAGGCCAGCACGGTGTTGACGACTCCGGTCGAGGGATTGAGCAGCCACCGCCAGACCAGCGCGACGACGATCCAGCTGGTGACGACCGGCAGGAAGTAGATTCCGCGCCAGAACGCACGCCCGGCAAGCCGCTGATTCAGCGCGAGGGCCAGCGCGAGTCCGCCGATATAGACGAGGGGCAGATAGCCGGCGATGTAGAACAGCGTGTGCAGGAACACCTCGCCCGTGCGCGGATCGTTCAGCAATCCGACGTAGTTGTCGATGCCGACGAACTTCGGCGGTGCGAGCAGGTTCCATCTGGTCAGGCTCACCCACGCCGCCGCGACCATGGGGCCGAGCACGAACATGGTGAGCGGTACCGCGCTCGGAAGCAGGAACGCCAGCACCGTCAGGGTGTAGCGCAGACGCGTCCGCCGGGGCCGGACAGGCGCAGTCGGCGCCGGCGCTGCCATCGGGGCGACCGGCCCGGTGGCGGCGGGCGCGGTGGCGACGGTCACGCTCCCCCACCGCCGACGAGACGCTCACGCACGAGCCGACCCTGGTCACCCGCGACGCCTTCGGAGTCGAACGGGGTCGCCAGCACGAGGGCCGCGGCGCCCTGCGCCCAGCTCTCGTCCTGCCAGCTCTCCACGGCGACGCCGATGCCGCGCCGCAGGGGCAGCAGCGAGGCCCGGAACGAGGGCTCGAACCCGAAGGCCCAATGGGGCCAGGCAGCCGTTCCCTCGCCGAGCAGGATGACGAGCTCCGGATCGAGCGCCTGCACGATGCCGGCGAGCGTGCGTCCCAGCAGGTGCCCGGCCTCGCTGAAGATGGATGCCGCGGCCGGGTCCCCGGCGTCGGCGGCGGCCCGCAGGGCGGCGATGCCCGCCGTCGCGCCGATGACGCCGCGCTCGCGCCCGGCACGGACCAAAGCGGTCTCGCCGATCAGCGCCTCGAGGCACCCGGTGTTGCCGCAGGTGCAGAGCGGGCCGTCCTCGACGACGGGCGTGTGCCCGATCTCGCCGGCGCCGCCGCTCGATCCGCGGAGTACGACCCCGTCGACCACGATGCCGGCGCCCACACCGGTACCGATCGTGACGACGAGGAAGCTGTCGTGACGGCGTCCCACGCCGTACAGTCGCTCGGCCATCGCGAGCGCGTTCACGTTGTTCTCGACGATGACGGGCAGGTTCAGCGCCCGGCGCAGCGTCTCGCCGACGGGGACCTGATTCCAGCCGAGCTGGGTCGAGTCGACGACGCCGTTTCCCTGGCGGTCGACTGCTCCGGGCACGCCGACCCCGATGCCGAGCAGGCGCGTGCCGCTGCCGCCTGCGATGAAGCGCTCGAGCAGGGAAGCGAGATCCGCCAGAAGGGTGGTCGCCGTCGCGTCGAAGGGCTCGCTGGCCGAGCGCAGGACCTCGCCGTCGAGCCCGACCTCGACGAAGGCGACGTGGTCGGCGACGACCTTCACGCCGATGGCGCGGCCACCGCTGGCGGCCAGCCCCAGCATCCGGGCCGGTCGTCCGCCCTGCGAGGGCGAGTGCTCGAGCTCGACGATCAGGCCGTCGGAGAGCAGGTCTTTGGTCAGTTGCGTCATCAGCGCGGGCGAGACCCCGAGCGTCCGGGCGAGGTCGGCACGCGATGCGGGGCCCTGTGCACCGAGCTGTGCGAGCACCGCGGAGCGGTTCACGTCGGTGCGTGCAGTCGGGCGGATCGCCATCGATATCCCTCGGAGGTGAACGTCCTTTGTTCAGGACTAAATAAACCGTAGAATGAAGTCGCCCTCCTGTCAATGCCGACCCCGAAGGCTTCGATGACCCCCTCCGCGTTCGCCGCGTACCTGTCCGCTCTCGCCGAGAAGGCCCGATCCGAGGCCGATGTGATCGGCCTCGTCGCGTTCGGCTCGACCGCCGACACCGCTCGGGTGGACCAATGGTCCGACCACGACTTCGCCTGGATCACCGAGCCGGGCGCAGAGAACCGGTACCGGAACGACCTCTCCTGGCTGCCCCCCGCGGACGGGATCGCATTCTCCGCCGTCGCGGGACACGGCGGGGTCACCGTGGTCTTTCAGGACGGTCACGTGCTTGAATTCGGGATCGCCTCAGTCGAGGACTTCGCCGGATGGGCCGGCGACCGGGCAGAGGTCGTCGTCGGGGATTCGAACCTCCGCCGGGCAGTGGATGCGGTGCTGGCGCGAGGAACGGCGGCGACGACCATCGATCTCGGCAGCGAGATGCGGCTGGCTCTTGCGAAGCTTCTGATCGGCGTGGGGCGGTCTCGTCGCGGCGAGACGCTGAGCGCCGCAGGGCTGATCCGCGACGAAGCCGTCACCCATCTGCTGCGCGCAATCCGCGAGCGGATCGCCGCCCCTGCCGAACTGGACCCGCGTCGCCGCCTCGAAACAGTCGCACCGCGCCTGGCCACCCGCCTCGAAGCGGCGTGCCGGCTCGCGCCCGAGGACGCGGCCCGCGAACTGCTCGCCATCGCAGAGGGCGAGCTGGGCGAGGAACTGCCCGCCGCGGCCGCCGCCGCCATCCGCCGGCGGCTCGGCTGGATCTAGACCTGGCGCGCCACCACGCGCAGAGTGCACTCCCGCGCGGAATCCTTCAGCATCGACTGGACCGAACCGCGCTGGCGCGCGTACTTGGCTTCGAGCGCGGCGTCGACGGCGGCGATCGTGGCCGCATCCTCGACGCGCTCGACGTCGGCATCGATGCGGGTGCCGTCCACCTCGAACGCGACCGCGCCCCGCGCCGTCGCGCGGCGAAACCACAGGCCGTCGGCGCCATTCACCGACCGGATGTAGGGCTCGCCGTCGGCGACGACCGCCCAGATCGGGGTGGAACGTTCTTTCCCGTCCGCCCTGCGGGTGAGCACGAAGACGGTGTCGGTGCGATCGAGATGATCGCGCAGCGCGGTGCCGGCAGACATATGCCGACCCTACGCCGAACTAAACTCACCAGGTCAGCCACCGACGATGATTGAGGCCCCGCACAGTGTTGTCCGCCAAGCGTTTGCGCGAGCATGCAGCACTCTTCGCCGCGTTGCTGGGAGTGGTCGCGCTGGTGTCGGGCCTCAGCGTCGGCATCATCGGCTTCCTGGCGCAATCGGCCGACGACGGCGTGCGTTCCGGGCTCGCGACGCGGGCCGGAGCCGACCTGGCACTCCGCGCCTCCCTCGCGCTCGACCCCGATCCGACGAGACAGGATGCCGAGGTGCGCGCCGCGATCGATCGATCGATGCAGGGTCTTCCGATCGCCGTCGACCGCACCGTCGCCGCCCGCATCGACGCCACCGAGGTCACACCCGGCTCGCCGACCACGTCTCACCGTGTCGCGATGCTCAGCATCCCGGCCTTACCCGATCGCGCCACCCTGGTGGACGGCGCGTGGCCGGCCTCACCCGCCGAGGTGAGCGTGCAGGCGGACGCGGCCGCCCGATTGGAACTCGTACCAGGCGATCAGCTGCTGATCGACGACGTCCGGGTGACGGTGACCGGCATCTGGCGGGTGAAGGACCACCTCGATCCGCGATGGATGGGAGAGACCCTCCTCACCGACGGAGTGGACGCCACCGACTTCGGGCCGATCGTTCTCGACGAGTCGGTCTGGTCGCAGCTCACGACCGACCCCCGCGCGCGCTGGACGCTCGTGCCGCAGATCTCCCACCTGACCGCGGACGACCTCGTCACGATCGTCAGCGCCTGGAACCGGCTCGGCACGGACTGGCGAGGACAGGTGTCATCCCAGCTCATCACGCTCGAGAAGCAGGGCCGGTTCAAGCGCACGGCGCTCGAACTGGGCACCCGGGTCGATGGGCTGCAGGCGATCCAGCCGGTGGTGCTTCTGCTGCTGGCCGCGATCGCGCTGGTCACCCTCGCAGAACTCGGGCGACTGCTGACCACCACCCGGTCCACCGAGATCGGGCTGCTCTGGTCCCGCGGCGCATCCGCCCTCGACATCGGAAGAGTCACCGCGGCCGAGGCCGCGCTGGCCGCCGCCGCCGGTGCCGCCCTCGGAACAGGCGCAGCGCTCGGGTCGCTGACGCTGCTGCTGGGGCCCGAAGCGGCCGGAAACGTCGGCTCTGCCGTGTGGGTCGTTCCGGTCGTGCTGACCCTCGGTACGGTGCTGGTGGTCGCGGGGAGCGCGTTCCGGTCGGCGCGTCGGCAGACGGTGCGCGACCCGAGCGATGCTGCGGGGCGTGCGCGGCGACTCGCGGGGCCGGGCGTGGTCATCCTGGCGACCGGGGCGGCGGCACTGTCGGTGTGGCAGCTGCGGCTGTACGACTCCCCG
>JAODAS010000111.1 GCA_025463555.1 Schumannella sp. | reverse complement strand
CGCCGGCGATGCCGGGTGCTCCGAACACGATGAAGTTGCAGAGGATCGCGACGAGGGAGGTGATCATGCCGGCGAGGGCGAGCGGGTTGCGCAGCGGTGTCGCGGGCGCGGAGGCGGGTGCGTAGGGCGGGGCGTACGGCCCGGGCGCAGCAGACGGGAAACCGGGGCTCGCCACCGCCGACGCGGCGTACGGGTTCGGCCGGCCGGGAGCTGCCGGCGCGACCGGAGGCACAGGCACTGGCGGCGCAGCAACCGGCGGCACGGGCACCGGCGGCACGGGCACCGGAGGCACAGGCACTGGCGGCACAGGCACCGGCGGCACAGGCACCGGCGGCACAGCAGCCGCATCGCGCGTCCGACGGTGATCCGACCAGCTCGCGCCGTTCCACCAGCGGTCGCCGGCGTCGTTCTCCGGGTCGGCGTACCACCCGGCGATCGGCAGCGCGTTCGGATCCGACATGCTGTCGAGTTTATCGGCGCGCGACTCGGGTCAGTGCGCCCGGTACAGGCGCATCGAGGTGGGGCCGAGTTCCAGTTCCTCGCCGGGGACGTGCTCCGCGTCGAGGCCGGACAGGTCGTCGCGCGAGGAATCCCAGAGCAGGGTGTACCCGGCGACGCCCTCATGCTCGGGAAGGGTGACCGTCACGGTGGTCTCCAGCCCGTGCACGACGAGCAGGATCCGGTTGAACTCCTCGAACTCGGGTGTGGAGGCGGCGAGGTACTGCAGCGTGCGTTCCGCGGGGGAATCCCAGTCCTCCAGCGACATCGACAGACCCTGTTTGTTGTACCAGTCCATCTGCGACGCGCTCGGGATGCGTTCGCCGAACCTGCCGAACCGCACGGGCCGCAGCGCCGGGTTCTCGCGACGCAGCCGGATCAGCTGCCGCACCACCGCGAACAGCTCCCGCTGCCATGGCTCCCGATCCCAGGTGACCCAGGTCAGTTCGTCGTCGTGGCAGTAGGCGTTGTTGTTCCCGCGCTGCGTGCGGCCGAATTCGTCGCCGGCGGTCAGCATCGGGATGCCGGCGCTCAGCAGCAGCGTGCCCAGCAGATTGCGGATCGCACGCCTGCGCACGGTCAGCACCGCGGCATCCTGTGTCGGCCCTTCGATCCCGTGGTTGTACGACTTGTTGTCGTTGGAGCCGTCGCGGCCCTGTTCGCCGTTGTTCAGGTTGTGCTTGCCGTCGTAGGCGACAAGGTCGGCTGCGGTGAACCCGTCGTGGGCGGTGATGAAGTTGACGCTGGCGAGCGGCCCGCGCTCGAGCGAGAAGACGTGGTTCGACCCGGCCAGGCGGCGGGCGAGCGAGCCGATCCCTTCGCTCGGGATGCCGTCGGTGCGCGCCCGGGCGATGTCGCGCAGCCAGAAGTTGCGCATGCGATCGCGGTAGCCGTCGTTCCATTCGGACCACTTCGACGGGAAGTTGCCGACCTGCCAGCCGCCCGCGCCGACGTCCCACGGCTCGGCGATCATCTTGGCGCCTTCGAGGCTGGGGTCGTTGACGATCGCATCGAGCAGCGGATGCTGTGGGTCGAATTCGACGTTCTCGTCGCGCCCCAGCGTGGCGGTGAGGTCGAACCGGAACCCGTCGACCTGCACGTCGCGGTGCCAGTACCGCAGCGAATCCAGCACGAGTCGCTGCGCGGCCGGCGTGGAGAAGTCGACGGTGTTGCCGCATCCGGTGACGTCCACGTAGTCGCCGGAGGCATCGTGGCGGTAGTAGTTGGCGTCGTCGAGCCCGCGCAGGCTGGTGGTCGGTCCGTCGCGGTTCTCTTCGGAGGTGTGGTTGTAGACCACGTCGAGGATCACTTCGAGCCCCGCCTCGTGCAGCAGCCGCACCATCCCCTTGAACTCGCGCAGGACCGCGCCCGTGCCGCCGAACTGCGAGGCGCGGGTGGCGTATCCGGCGTGCGGGGTGAAGAAGTTGAGGGTGTTGTACCCCCAGTAGTTGGTGAGGCGCATGGCGCGCAGCCGCGCCTCGCTGACGTGCTGGTGCACGGGCAGCAGCTCGAGAGTCGTGACGCCGAGGTTCTTGAGGTACGCGATCGTCGAGGGATGCGCGAGTCCGGCGTAGGTGCCGCGCAGCTCGTCGGGCATGTCGGGGTTCAGTTGCGTGAGACCGCGGACGTGGGCTTCGTAGATGACGGTGTGGTCGAGTGCGGTGCGCGGTTTCTGCACACCGCCCCAGTCGAACCAGCCGTCTTGCACGTAGCTGCGCCATTCGCCGTCGGGGGTGCGGGCGAGGCCGCGGGCGTACGGGTCTATGAGGTTTCGGGCCGGGTCGAATGCGTGCTGGGGGCCGGTGGGGCCGGATGCGCGCAGCGCGTAATACGTGCCCGGGGCGAGCGCGCGGGTGGTGGCGCTCCACACCCCGTGGGCGTCGCGGCTGAGGGGGACCGTCTTCGAAACCTCGGACGGGTCCTTGCCGTCGAAGATGCACAGGTCGATTCCGGTGGCGCTGCCGCTCCACACGCGGACCTCGCCGCCGCGGCCGCTGACATGCACGCCGAGATTCCGCAGCGGATCCTCGGGCGACATGCGTTCTAGGTTAGGACCGATGACGGTCTACCTGGATCACGCGGCCACCTCGCCTCTGCGGCCGGAGGTGCTCAGCGCCTACACGGCTGCGCTGGGCGTGGTCGGCAACCCCTCGTCGATCCACGGTGCGGGCCAGGCTGCGCGGGCGCTGCTCGAGGACGGCCGCGAGCACATCGCGGCGTCGTTGGGGGCGGATGCCGTGGAGGTCGTGCTGACCGGCGGCGGTACCGAGGCGGTGAACCTGGGCATCAAGGGCCTGTTCTGGGCCCGCAA
>JAODAS010000067.1 GCA_025463555.1 Schumannella sp. | reverse complement strand
GTGCCTTTCGAGTGAAAGTGCACGGGTTTCGAGATGCCTCCCTGCGCCGGCATGATCCGGATCAGGTTCGACGGTCGGAGCGTGGATCGCTCCCTCTCAGCCCGGCCTACCGGACTCCCGTGTTCGGTATCGAGCCTACTCCCCGACCACGAGAACAGCGGAACGGGGCGGAACCGTGACCGTGCCGTCCGGTGCCATCTCGACGTCGCGATCCGAGACGACCCGCGCGCCGGGTCCCGACGCGAATGCCGCCGGCTCGCCGGTCCAGTTGATGCGGAACGTCAGAGCGACGCCGTCTGCGCCGCGCGCGCGCCTGGTCAGCAGCCCCGCGCCCGGTGCGAGCCAGTCGCCGGCAGGTGTGACCCCGAGCAGCGCACGCAGCGCGCCGATCGCGCGGGCACCCGATCTGCGCTCGGCCGCGATCGAGGCGAATCCCGCCAGGAGGATCGCGCTGCCCGAGCCGCGATGCGCGAGCGTCGCAGCGAGATCGCCGTCCGGGAACAGCGCCAGCGGTTCCGCATCCGACGGCGAGAGCAGCGCTCGCTGCCAGGCGAACGCCAGCTCGCCGCCCGGAAAGGCGACGGACTGCTGCGGCATCGAGGTCGACTCCACCTCGCGCACGCCGAAGAGATCGGCTAGCGTGCCGCCGGGAACAGTCGTCCGCCGCCGCCCGCTGGGCTGGTACTCCCCCGGTCCGCTCTCGGCGACCAGGCGCCCGCCGCGGAAGACGAAGGCAGACAGGGCCGCCGCCACGGGCTCATCGGCGACCGCGGGCATCGGCCAGAACACGGAGTCCACGTGCGACGGGATCCCGTCGCGGGCGACCAGGTCCTCGTGCAGGATCGTGACCGGCAGATCGGCGTCGACCAGCATCCGGTACGCGCCCAGGCAGGCGTCCGTGTACAGCTGCATCGTGCGATCCGTCGCGAAGGCATGCAGCGCAGAGCGGCGCGAGAGCAGCAGGCCCACCGAGCCGGGTTCGTGGGTCCTGCCCTGCAGTTCGGGCAGGTTCGCGATTACCGCGAGGCGGGATGCCGCATGGACGCGCTCGGTCGGCTCGCCATCCGGCGCGGTCAGCCCGTAACCCGGACTCTCCGGACCCAGCAGCTCGGGACGCCACTGCCAGAACACGATGCCGCTCGCGCCGGTAGCCAGCGCGTTCCACATCCAGAGGGCGGTCACGGCGGGGTCGGGCTGCCCCGTGCTGCGCACGCCGTCGCGGCGACCGCGGCCGCCCTGCAGCTCTGCCTGCCAGAACGGCTTCCCGGCCGCGGCCTCGCGAGCGGTCTCGAGATTGAAGAGGTGCTCGACGTGGTCGTCATCCATCAGCCAGGTCGGAAAGCTCGACGTGCCGAATGCGTCGACGTCGGCCGTGAGCGTGAACTCGTCGAGGGTGTGAGTCGCGAGCTGGCCGGTGAAGCCGCTCAGAGCCACATGGGTCATCACGGTGCGACCGGGCCGAGCCGCGGCGCGCACGGTGTCGACGCGGGCGGCCAGCCATCCCGCGAGATTCGCGAACCAGAACTCGCGCCACTCCATCAGGTCGGGCACGCTCTCGAAGATCCGCGGGGGATGCACCTGGGACCAGGCGGAGTAGCGGCGCTCCCACACATCGTTCAACCGCTCGATCGAGCCGTGTCGTTGCTGCAACCAGCTCGAGAACCTGTCGAGAGAGGCGTCGCAATAGCAGTACAGCCGCTCGGGAAAGTACGAGGCCGGCTCCAGGTGCGGTTCGTTCCAGAGATCCCACACCTCGAGGGCGGCGTGACCGTCGTAACGCTCGACGAGAGCTCGCAGAAACGCCTGCGCCGCATCCCAGACCGGGGCATTGTCGAAGCACAGCCCCGGCCACCCGCCGCCGGGGGTGTTCATGGCCGCGGTGAGTTGGACCGGCCGGTCCTCGGAGTCGCGGTAGCGCGCCTCCGGGTGGGCGTCCTCGAGCCAGTACGGCGCATCCTCCAGGATCGTGTTGATCACCACCCGAAGACCCGCGTCGCGGGCCAGATCGAGCAGCTCGTCGAGATCCGCGAAGTCGTACTCGCCTTGCCGAGGTTCCATCCAGCTCCAGCACGCCCAGAACTTGACCGTGTCGAACCCGGCCTCGCGCATGCGCCCGAGGTCGCGCGCCCAGTCGGCCCGCGGCGGGTTCGGCGGACGGTAGTACTGCGCGCCGACGTAGGTCATCCCTTGACTCCTCCGAACGTGAGACCCCGGACCAGGAAGCGCTGCGCGGCCAGGCCCAGGATGAAGATGGGCACGAGCGCGACGATCGCGGCGGCGGAACTGCCGCCCCAGTCGACCGACACGGTGCCGATGAACGACGAGACCCCGATGGGCACCGTCTTGGTGTTGCTGCCCGAGAGCACGAGCGCGAACAGGAACTCGTTCCACGAGAAGAGCAGGCACAGCACCGCCGTCGCCGCCATTCCCGGACTCGCCAGCGGAAGCGCCACCCGGACGAACGCACCCCACCGGCTCGACCCGTCCACCAGCGCGGCCTCCTCCAGCTCGGGAGGCAGATCCTCGAAGAAGGACCGCATCATCCAGATCACGATCGGCAGATTGAAGCTGGTGTGCGCGAGGACCAGGGCAAGGAAGCTGCCCGTGAGGTGCAACTGGTTGAAGATGACGAACATCGGCACCACCAGCGCGACGGCGGGCACCATGCGGCTGAACAGGATCATGCGGGCCCACCATTCGCGGCCACGAACGGGAAGGCGCGCGAGCGCGTACGCGAACGGCACCCCCAGCACGAGGGAGAGCAGCGTGCTGCCCGTGGCCACGATGCCGCTGTTGATCAGGTTGCGCGCGAAGTCCAGCTGGCCGAAGACTTTGCCGTAGTTCTCGAGGGTGGGCGTGAAGAAGACGCTGGGGTCGCGCGTGAAGATGTCGTCGGGTGTCTTGAACGAGTTCACGAGGACGACGAGGATCGGAACCACCACGCCGACCAGGAACAGGCCGACCACGACGTACGAGCCGACCACCCACGCATCGGGACGCCGGCGCCTCATGCGAACACGTCCCGTCGGCGCAGGAGGCGCAGGTAGACGCTGGAGATGATCGCGACCGTGATGAGGATGAAGACGCTCAGAGCCATCGCGTATCCCATCTCGAAATACGAGAATCCGGTGCGGTACGTGTAGAGGCCGATCGTCTCGGTGGATGTCCCCGGACCGCCCCTCGTCAGCACGAACACCGTGTCGAAGATGCGGTAGGTGTCCATCGTTCGGAACAGCAGCACCAGAAGGATCTGGGGGGCGATCGCGGGGAGCACGATCGAACGGAGGATGCGCAGACGGCCGGCGCCGTCGATGCGCGCCGCCTCGAACTGGTCCTCGGAGATGCCGAGCATGCCGGCATGCAGGATCAGGATCACGAACGGCGTCCACTGCCAGATGTCGACCATGATCAGAGCAGGCAGCGCGAGCTGGGGGCTGCCGAAGAAGTCGATGCCGTGATCGGCGCCGAGCGCGATCGCCACCTGGCTGACCAGGCCGTACTGCGGGTCGAGCAGGTAGCGCCAGAGCAGCGCGGTGATCACGGGCGCCACGATCATGGGCAGCAGGATGATCGAATTCGCCAGGCGCCGGCCCCTGGTCATCTCGAACAGGGCCGCCGCGATCACGAATCCGAGGACGAGCTCGATGCCGACACTCGCGACCACGTAGACGCCGGTGTTGCGCAGGGCGGTCAGCACGATCGGGTCCGTGAACAACGTCACGTAGTTGTCGAGACCGACGAACGGCTTGTCTCTGTTGATGTCGGTGATCTGCCATTCGAACAACGACAGGACGACCGAGTAGATCAGCGGGCCGATGATCAGCGCGATCAGGATCACCGCCGGGAGAGCGATCAACGCGCCGCCGAGCCGGCGGCCGCCACGGTTCCAGTCGGAACGGCGACGGGGCGCGAGCGTGCTCACGGGTGGTGTCCTCTCATCGGATGGGGTGGTGGGGCGTCGCACTGCGGGCACGACGCCCCACCGGGGTGTCACTGCTAGCCGAGGACCTTCAGCGCGTCGTGCATGGCCGCGACTGCGTCATCGATCGACTTGGCGCCGCTGATCGCATCCTGCACCGCGGTTTCGAGCTGGTCCTGGATCTTGCCCCAGTCCCCACTGCTCGGCTGCGGGTTGGAGTTGGACAGCGCGTCGTTCACGGCGGGCAGGAAGGGCAGCTTCGCGGCGAGAGCGTCGTCCGTGTAGAAGTCCTTCGTCGCACCCAGGGTCGCGGCGGCGACTGCCACCTTCGCCTGCTGTGCCGTGTCCGTGTAGTACTGCAGGAACGAGTACGCCGCATCCTTGTGCTGGGAGTTGGCCGAGATGCACCAGTTCCAGTAGATGAGCTCTCCGCCCGGCTTTCCGGCGTCGAAGGCCAGCGCGGCATAGCCCCACTTGCCCACGGTCGTCGACTTCGCAGGATCCTCCAGAGCCGAGAGCGACGGTGTCGTGCTGACCACGATCGCCGCAGCGCCGGTGGCGCCGGCGGTGGCCGCGTCATCGACGGCCATGTTGAGCATGCCCTCCGGGGCGAGCTTGGCTGCCTTCGTGTAGAAGTCGAGCGCCTGAGTGGCGGCCGTGTCATCGAGCGACGCCTTGCCGTTTCCGTCGAACCACCAGTTGCCCTGCGCGGTGAGCAGCGAGCCCATCACGTCGGCGACGGCACCAGTGCGCTTGCCCGGAAGGGCGATGCCGGCGACGCCGTCCTGACCGTTGAGAACCGCCGCATCGGCGAGGACATCGTCCACGGTCACCGGCGCGCTGAGGCCGGCGGCCTCGAACAGGTCGGTGCGATAGGCGACGACGATCGTCGACACGAAGTCGGGCAGGCAGTACTGCACGCCGTCCGTGTTCCCCTGCTTCAGGACGCCGGGAAGGTACGAAGCAGCCGAGAACCCCTGCGGGTTGCGGTCGGCGTCGGCGAGGTAGTCGTCGATGGGGGCGAGGTAGCCCGCGTCGACATACTCGCCGTACCAGCTGGGGTGCACGTACACGATGTCGAAGTCCGACCCGGACGACATCGTCAGGGCCTCCTTGTCGTGCAGGTTCTCGTAGGGGACGGCGTCGATCTTCAGGGTGCCGCCGGTCGAGTCGCTCCAGGTCGCGGCGGCCTCGGTCTGTCCTGCAGTCCAGGGGTCTCCCGCCCAGCGGGACAGGGTGAGCGTCTCGTCGGGGAACGAGCCGTACGGGCCGCCGTCGGAGGACGGTTTGGCGTGCGGGTCTCCCGACCCGGACGGCGTGTCGGCGGTGCAACCGCTGAGCACGAGTGCGCCGGCGCCGAGCACGGCGAGTGCCGCGAGGGTGCGCTGGCGAGTGGTGGCGATCATCTTCTCTCCTTTGAGCTACATGTGATTGTCGGTGATGGGACTAGGTGGTGATGCGAACCACACCCCCTTTCGCGGCCGAGTCGTAACCCGCGCGGATGACCGCGAGGCACGCGACACCGTCGTCGAGGGTCGGTCCGAAGGGCCGCTGATTCGCGGCGGCGCGGGCAAGATACGACGCCACCTCGCGCTTGTAGTGGTGCACGTGGGGCGGCCAGCTCGAGTAGTCGTGCGGTTCCGCCTGCGCAGGCTCGATGTGCGGGGTGGTCCAGCCGCGCCAGGGCTCGACGTCTTCCGCGCGATACACCGACACCTCGGGGAACGGGTCGGTCGCCTTCATGATCAGGGTGCCGGTCGTTCCGTAGATCTCGAGCGCGTTGCGCATCCCGATGTCGACGGCCATGCTCCATGCGGTCGTGATCTCACCGAGCGCGCCGTTGGCGAACCGGATGCTGGCGACGCCGACATCCTCGCCGTCCAGTCCCGGCTTCGCCCGGTTGGCGGTGAACGCGCTGATCTCGGCGATGTCGCCGACCAGCCAGCGCAGCAGGTCGATGCCGTGCGAGCCCTCGTCGATCCAGGCACCACCCCCGCCGAGCACCGGATCCTGCATCCATTCGACCATGTCGGGCGGGCAGCCGATCTCGGCGATACCGGCCAGGCCGATGATGCTGCGGGTGAACAGGATGTCGCCGAGCACTCCCGAGTCGACGATCGTTTTGGCGCGGTCGGCTTCCTTGCTGAAACGGCTGACGAACGCGGCGGTGCCATCGACGCCCGACTCGCGCACCGCATCCGCCATCGCCTGCGCGTCGGCCAGCGTCGTGGCGATCGGCTTCTCGCAGAAGACGTGCTTGCCCGACTTCGCCACAGCGATGACCTGCTCGGCGTGCCTGCTGTTCTCGGAGTGCACCATCACGATGTCGAGGTCGTCGCGCGCGACCAGCTCGCGCCAGTCGGTCGTGAAGTCGGTGACACCCCACCGTTCGGCGGCCTCGCGACCGCGGATCTCGTTGTCGTCGGCGATCGCGACGACGCGGGCGCCGGGGATCTCGGAGATCGCCTTGGCACGGAACTCCGCGTGCACGTGCGCCCAGCTGATCATGCCGATGCGCAGTTCATTCCCGGTCATACGTCTTCACGCTTTCCACTCGTCATCGATGTCGTCGCGGCGGAGACGACCTGCAGCACGTCCAGGCCGACCTGTCCTTCCGAGCGCGAAACCGCACCCGTGGTGATGCACTCCACGAAATGCGTGAGCATGTCGAGATGGCCGTCGGCGACCATGCCGGCGATAGGCATCGGGTAGCTCCATCCCGCGGGCGCCGCGGCCGAACCGGCGGTGCTGATCACCTGGATGGGCTGACGGTGCAGGTTGTCGATCAGGATGCGGCCGCCGGTGCCGAAGACCTCGAACCGCGAGTCCATGGCGCCGACGAGGCTCCAGCTGTCTTCGCACTGACCGAGCACGCCGTTCTCGAAGCGCACGGTCAGCACGGCGGTGTCCTCGGCATCCGTCTCGTCAGCCCAGAGGAACGTGCCGCCGTCGGCATACACGCTTGTAACCGGCGACTCGGCGAAGTAGCGGCAGAACTCGAGGCTGTGCACGGCCATGTCGAGGATCGCCCCGCCACCGGAGCGTGCCGGATCGAGGAACCACGCGGAATGCGGGTGGCCGATTCCCTCGTTGGCCTTCACCCGGAAGACCCTGCCGATGTGACCGGCGTCGACCAGTCGCTTCGCCTCCTGGACGGCCGGGATGAACGGCACGTTCTCGGCATAGAACAGACGGGTTCCGGCGGCGGCGACCGCGGCGAGCATCTCCTCGCCCTCGGCGACGGTGCGACCGAGCGGCTTGATGCAGATCGCGTGCTTTCCCGCCGCTGCCGCTGCGACCACGGCATCACGGTGAACGTCGGGCGGCGCGACGACATCGACCACGTCGACGTCGGGATCCGAGAGAGCCTCGGCCAGGTCGGTGCCCCAGGCCGGCACGCTGTGGCGTTCGGCGAGCGCGCGCGCCGAATCCTGCGTCGCCGCGACGATGCGCACCACGCGGGCACCGGGGATGCGGTCGAATGCTGGCACGTGCATCTGGCTCGCCCAGAATCCGGCTCCGACCACGCAGATCCCGAGGGTCATGGCAGCTCCACGATCGCGTGGCTGTCCAGCGACTCCTGAGCCGCGAGCATGAGCGCGAGCGCGGCTCTCGCCTCTTCCGCGGTCGCCGCGGTCGTGCCGTCGACCCTGCCCAGGATGCGATCGACGAAGTACTGCTGCTCACCCGCGTATCCGTAGTCCCAGACGAGGTCCGGATATTGCCACCCGTCGGGCTCCCCGGCCCGCGGCGTCAGGTGCACCTCGAGCGCCTGGGACTTCACCAGGTCGACCCCGGCGTGACCCTCGTTGCCGTACACGTCGAAGCGGAAGTTGCCGTGCCCCGCGGTCCAGGTGACGTACATGCTCGACACGACACCCGAGCGGTGCTTCACGGTGACGATCGCGTTGTCGGGGCTGTCGAACTTCTTCGCGCCGGCGAGCTTGTAGGCGCCGCCCTCGGTGTGCACGTGCTCGGCCGGGCCGAACAGCCACAGCACCAGGTCGCCGAAATGCACGAGCGTGTCGAGGATCACGCCGCCGCCGTTCTTCGGCTCGTAGAACCACTCGCTGCTGGGCTCCCAGCCGAAGACCGCGGCCTGCGCCGCGATGAGCGGGCCGAGCTCGCCCGACGCGATGCGCCGCTGCAACGCGGGGAGGGGAGGCGTGAACCGCAGCATGAACCCGAACTGGATGACACGGTCGCTCTTGGCCGCCGCGGCGACGACGGTGTCCGCCTCCGGAAGGGTCAGCGAGATGGGCTTCTGACAGAACACGTGCTTGCCCGCCTTCAGCGCGGCGACGGTCTGCTCGGCGTGCATGGAGTTCGGGGTGGCGAGCAGCACGGCGTCGATCTCGGGATCGGCCAGCATGTCGGCGAAGGTGGGAACGACGCGATATCCGTACTCGGCGGACAGCGACGCGGACGCCGCCTCGATCGGGTCGGTCACGGCCACGATGGCGCCGCGCGCGACCGCCCGGTACGCGTTGGCGTGGACCCGTGCGATACGACCTGCGCCGACCATCCCGACCCTGACGAATTCGGAAGGCGTGCCGGCGCTCATCGCGAACCCCCTGCGAACGGGAAGGCGACGCGCTGCCCGGTCTCGTGCGAGGCGTAGGCGGCGAGGATCATCTCGAGCGCGATCTTGCCGTCGACGGCGTTCGGCACGGGCTCGGTGTCGAGCCGGACCGCCTCCTCGAACGCGATCAGGAGGTTGCGGTAGCACGCCTCGTACCGGTCCTCGCCGGTGAAGTCCATGTAGCGCCGGCCGAGCCAGGGCTCTTGTGTTCCCTGGATCTCGGTCTGCGGGCTCTTCTGGTAGTGCAATTCGATCTCGCCCTTCGTCCCGCTGAGCGAGGCGTGGTCGGGACTGTTGAGCGGCCCGAAGTAGTCGGGGGCATGCCAGGTGCTCTCGACCGTCACGATCGCGCCGTTCGCCAGCGTGTAGGTGGCGATGCCGTAGTCCTCGACGCCCAGGTCCTTGTAGGTGAGCGACCCGATGTGCGCCGTCACGGTCGCCGGCTCGCTCTCGAAGAACCAGCGGAAGAAGTCGGTGAAGTGCACGCCGTGATCGAGGAAGCCACCCCCGCCCCCGCGGATCGGGTCGGTGTACCAGCCCTGCTCGGTCACGCCGGGTGCGTCGGTGATCGCGCCGACGGGGAAACGGATCGAATAGAACCCCGAGACCAGGTCCCCGACCGCGCCCTGCTTCACGGCATCCCGGACCTCGAGATACGCGGGCAGGAATCGCAGCAGGTAGGCCAGCATGACCCGAACCGTCTTGCCGGCTTCGACGATGCGGTCCGCGTCGGCCATGGTCGTCGCGATCGGCTTGTCGAGCAGCACCGGCTTACCTGCAGCGGCGGCCAGTTCGACATGGTCAGCGTGCGCCGAGGTGTAGCTGGTGACGATGACCGCGTCGACATCGTCGCGGTTGATGAGCTGCGCGTAGTCGGTGGTCCAGTCGCATCCGTGCTCGCGGGCAAAGCTCTCGGCCAGCTCTGCACGCTCGTCGGCCACCCCCACGAGTTCCAGCCCGGGTATGCCACGGACCAGCTCCTTCGCGAACGGGTAGGCGTGGTAGTGGTTGTGAAGGCCGACGATGCCGATCCTGATGACCATGCGGAAAGCTCCATTGCAGTCGAGGTACGCAACCGGTTTACGCAACCGGTTGAGTGATTGAAGCACAACGCGGATTGTCCCCGCAAGTCCGCGTTCATCTACACAGATCGAGGATCCGTCCACTAACGTTGCACTGCGACCTCAATCGGTTGCGCGAGCGGAGGGGCAGGTATGGCGCAACGCAGCGGCCGGCTGACCATCCACGACATCGCCTCGCTCGCCGGCGTCTCGGCGGGCACCGTCTCCCGCACGATGAACAACCTGCCGGGAGTCGGTCAGGCGACGCGCGAACGCATTCTCGCGATCGTGAGCGACCACGGTTTCAAGGCCGATTCGGCGGCGCGCCAGCTCTCGACCGGCCGCACGCACACCATCGGCATCGTGTTCCCGCTGCAGGTCTCCGAGGTGGTGATGCACCCCGTGTACCCGGAACTGCTCGGCGCCCTCGGCGATGCCGCTCAGACCGCCGACTACGACATCATGATGTTCACGGTGTCCTCGCCCGAACAGGTCGAACATGTTCTGGATGCCGTCGACGGCAAGCGCGTCGACGGTGTCGTCCTGCCGGCCGCCGGTTCCCGCGATCCCCTCGTGCGCCGGCTCACCGAACACGACGTGCCGACGGTGCTGATCGGGCACCGCACCCGCGACCAGACACTGGGCTGGGTGGATTGCACGCACGACGATGCGGCAGCGCAGCTCACCCGCGAGATGCTCGCGCACGGACGTCGGCGACTCGTGATGCTCAACGGGCCGGCGCACGTGTCGGCATGTCGCCTGCGCTCACGCGGGTTCTGGGCGGCGATCGAGACCGCCGCCTCGAACGTCACCTCCGAGGAGATCGTGGTCGAGATGGATGCCGCGAGCGGCAGGGCGGCGGCGATGGCGCTGCTGACCGG
Source organism: Schumannella sp. (assembly GCA_025463555.1). GTDB lineage: Bacteria > Actinomycetota > Actinomycetes > Actinomycetales > Microbacteriaceae > JBDSKH01. The sequence goes on along the minus strand of JAODAS010000067.1, from coordinate 924 downwards.
CAGCGACGCTCCCGACGGGATCGTCTGCGCCTCCGACGCCATCGCCAGCGGAGTCCTGGATGCGGCTCGGGAACTCGGCATCGACGTGCCGGCCCAGCTGGAGGTGAGCGGATTCGACGACAGCAGCTTCGCCATCCACACGACCCCGCAGTTGACGACGGTGCGTATGCCGCTCCTCGAGACCGGCGCCGCCGCGATGCGCCTGCTGATCGCCATGATCGAAGGCTCGGGAACCTCGCGACACGAGATCCTGCCGACGACGATCGTGCATCGGGAGTCGACGCTCCCCTAGAGTTCCTGCGTGCCCGAGAACCTGCCGCTTCGCCAGCGCCCGATCGACATCTTCTTCGCCGTGATGTTCACGATCTTCATCATCACGTCGTGCATCGCCGACATGCTGCCGACGGTCGGCATCGACTTCTCGCAGCCGGACGGCACCTTCCTGGTCGACTCGAACTACTGGTACGCGCACGACGCCGACCCGCTGTTCATGCACGCCCCGGTCTGGATGCGCATCTTCACAGGCCTCTCGGCGTTCGTGTACATGCCCTTCTACTTCTTCCTGGTCTACGCGCTCGTGCGCGGACGCAACTGGATCCAGTTCCCGGCGACCATCTACGCGACGATGATCGCCGGCATCACGGGAATCATCGTCTTCGGCGTCGAGTTCTTCGGCGAGCCGGAGTTCCAGACGCAGAACCCGGCCAAGTTCCTCGCGTTCAACCTGCCGTACGTTCTGGTGCCGCTGCTGCTGCTGATCCGGATGCGCAAGCCGCTGCCCTTCACCCGCAAGTTCTGAACGTGCCACGCGAGTTCACCCTTCACGAGCGCGCGATACTGGGCCGCATCGCTCAAGTGGCTGATAGCTCACCGGAACTGCTCGCTCAGATCGAGCGCGCCATCCTCTCGATTCTGTTCGAGTGA
>JAODAS010000054.1 GCA_025463555.1 Schumannella sp. | reverse complement strand
TACACGGCGGTGACCTGCGGCACGCCGACTCCGGCGACGACGCGGGTGGTGCAGATGGACCCGGGACCGACACCCACCTTGATGGCGTCCGCTCCGGCATCCACCAGGGCCTGCGCGCCCGAACGGGTCGCGACGTTGCCCCCGATGATGTCGATGGCGTCGAACGCCCGGTCGGACTTGAGCCGCCGGATGATGTCGAGCACCCCGGCCGAGTCGCCGTTCGCCGTGTCGACGACGATGACGTCGACACCGGCGGAGAGCAGAGCACCCGCCCGCTCCCAGGCGTCGCCGAAGAACCCGATCGCCGCTCCGACCATGAGCCGGCCCGAGCCGTCTTTCGTGGCGTGCGGGTACTTCTCCGTCTTCTCGAAGTCCTTGACCGTGATCAGTCCGACCAGCCGGCCGGCCTTGTCGACGAGGGGCAGCTTCTCGATCTTGTGCTGGGCCAGGATGGCCACGGCGTCATCGGGGTCGATGCCCTCGGGGGCGGTGATGAGCGGCGCCTTCGTCATGACGTCGCGCACGAGCGTGGTCGACGCCTCGAACGACGAGACGAAGCGCATGTCGCGGTTCGTGATGATGCCGACGAGCCTGCCGTCGCCCTCGACGACGGGGACGCCCGAGATGCGGAACTGGCCGCACAGCGCGTCGACCTCGGCCACGGTGGCATCCGGTGTCGTCGTGACGGGGTTCGAGATCATGCCCGACTCGGACCGCTTGACCTTGTCGACGTGGGCCGCCTGGTCTTCGATCGAGAGGTTGCGGTGCAGGACGCCGATTCCGCCCTGCCGGGCCATGGCGATGGCCATGCGGGATTCGGTCACGGTGTCCATGGCGGAGGAGACCAGCGGAGCGCTGACGGAGATGCGGCGCGTGAGGCGGGACGACGTGTCGGCCTCGCTCGGGATGACGTCGGTATGCCCGGGCAGCAGCATGACGTCGTCGTAGGTGAGGCCGATGAAGCCGAACGGGTCGGGCTGGTCCATGTTTGCTGGGTGTCCCTCGGGTGAAAGAGAGCGGATGTGAACCCGGCTGCTGCGATGAAGCCCGGTGATCAATGTTAAGCGACTTTGCCTGCGGCGCATTCCGCTCCATACTTACGAGGTCGAACGTGTCGCCGCGGAAACACGGAGGCAACAATCGGCAGGTAACGTCAAAGCCGACGGTCCCCCACCGGGGTGTCGTCGCGCGTACCCGAGATCTTGGAGGTTCGGTGGCCACCACCCGAACGGCGCTCGCCGCACGAACGCCCCGGACGGTCGGGGTCCTGCTCGCCGCTCTGGCAGCGCTTTTCGCGGTCTTCCTGATGACGGCCGGGCCGGCGCAGGCGGCGAACGCGGCAGACGGCGACCCGTACCGCGTCAGCGGCAACGTGCAGCTCGATGGCAAGCCGCTTCCCGGCGTCCACCTGACGATCGACGGTCCCGGCGGCAAGCAGGAGGTCGAGACCGACGCGAACGGTCAGTGGAAGGTGAGCGTCCCCGAGAAGAACAAGACCTACACGGTCACCCTCGACGAGGACACGCTGCCCAAGGGCATCGCCGTCGTCGAGGAGGGCGATGACACCCCGAACGTGAAAGAGGCGATGGTCGGCGCAGGCGGCCGTGTCACCGTCAACTTCTTCATCGGTCAGGGCACCCGGCACGTCACCAGCTTCTTCGATCAGTTGATCCAGCGTCTCGTGAACGGCCTCAGCTTCGGCCTCATGCTCGCTCTCGCCGCCGTCGGACTCTCTCTCGTGTTCGGCACGACAGGCATCTCGAACTTCGCGCACGCCGAGATGGTGACCTTCGGGCCCATCGCCGTCGCCGCCCTGGTGGGGCTCATCGGCGGCGCGGGCAGCCTCAGCCTTCCCCTTTACATCGCGATCCCGGTGGCGGTGATCCTCAGCGGAGGCCTCGGCCTGCTGCTCGACGTCGTGCTCTGGAGGCCGCTGCGCCGGCGCCGGGTCGGTGTCGTGCAGCTCATGATCGTCAGCATCGGCCTCTCGCTGACGCTGCGCTACATCTACCAGTTCTTCATCGGCGGCGGCACGACGCAGCTGCCGTTCTCGTCCACCGAGAAGATCGCGCTGTTCGGCGTGGTGTCGATGAGCTACGTCGACATGGCCAGCTTCCTGACCTGCATCGTCGTCATCGTCGGTTTCGCCGTCTGGCTGACGTACTCCCGCACCGGCAAGGCGACCCGCGCCATCTCGGACAACTCCTCGCTCGCTGCAGCATCGGGCATCGACGTGGATGCCGTGGTGCGGGTCATCTGGGTGGTCGCGGGGGCGCTCGCCGGGCTTTCCGGCATCCTGTACGCGTACTTCCGCCCCGGCCTCAAGTGGGACATGGGAGCCCAGGTGCTGCTGCTGATGTTCGCGGCGGTCACGCTGGGTGGTCTCGGCACCGCATTCGGCGCGCTGGTCGGCTCGGTCGTCGTCGGTCTTCTGGTCGAGGTGTCCACGCTGTGGATCCCCTCCGACCTCAAGTACGCGGGAGCTCTGGTCGTGCTGATCGTGATCCTGCTGTTCCGCCCCCAAGGCATCCTCGGCCGCCGCGAGAGAATAGGTTAGGCGCCCCCCATGGACTGGCTTCAGATCCTCAGCAACTCGGCTTCGTCGATCCTCTCCCCTGCGACGATCGCCTACGCGCTCGCCGCCCTCGGCCTGGCCGTGCACTTCGGCTACGCGGGCCTGCTCAACATGGGTATCGCGGGCTTCATGGCGCTCGGCGCCTACGGGTACGCGATCTCGATCCTGACGTTCCACTTCGCCTGGTGGGGCGGCGTGCTGGTCGGGATGGCGGCTGCCGCGGTCTTCGCGCTGATCCTCGGCATCCCCACCCTGCGGCTGCGCGGCGACTATCTGGCCATCGTGACGATCGCTGCGGCCGAGGTGGTGCGCCTGCTGTTCCTGACGACCACGTTCGACGCGGTCACCGGTTCGGCTGACGGCCTCAGCGGGTACCACACGAGCTTCCGGGCATCCAACCCGATCCCCGAAGGCTCTTACGGGTTCGGCCCGTTCGTGTACAACAACGTCGACTGGTGGGTGCGCATCCTGGGCCTCGTCGCCCTCGCTCTCGCGGCGCTGACGGTGTGGCGCCTCATGGCGAGCCCGTGGGGCCGTGTGCTCAAGGGCATCCGTGAAGACGAGGATGCCGTGCGGGCGCTGGGCAAGAACGTGTTCCAGTACAAGATGCAGGCGCTGGTGCTCGGCGGCGTGATCGCCGCGGTCGGCGGAATCGTCTACGCGCTGCCCTCGGCCGTCAGCCCCGGCGTCTATGTGACATCGCTGACGTTCTTCGTCTACACCGCGCTCCTGCTCGGCGGCGCAGCGACCGTCTTCGGTCCGCTGATCGGCTCGCTGATCTTCTGGGTGCTGCAGACCTTCCTCAGCAACCTGCTGCCGTCGCTCGTCGCCGCCGGGGTGCTTCCGTTCATGTCGCAGATCCAGGCGAGCACGCTGCGGTTCATCCTGGTCGGCATCGGGTTGATGCTGCTGGTGATCTTCAGGCCGCAGGGAATCCTCGGCAACAAGAAGGAGCTGACCTTTGTCCGGTAACTCGTCGGCCAGGAAGCCGAAAGCAGCCCAGAAGGCGAACACGTCGCAGAAGCCGCAGAAGCCGACGGGTGCCGACGCCGAGCACGTCATGCCCTCGGCGCCGGTCACCCGTGCCAAGACCACCGGCCTGCACGTCGGTGAGATCGGCCCCGGCGTGTCGAAGAAGGACCCGATCATCATCGCCGACGGCGTGCGCCGCACCTTCGGAGGCCTCACCGCCGTCGACGTGGAGCACCTCGAAGTCCCGCGCGGCGCGATCACCGCCCTCATCGGACCGAACGGTGCCGGCAAGACCACGCTGTTCAACCTGCTCACCGGCTTCGACAAGCCCGACGCCGGGACCTGGATCTTCGACGGCACCTCGCTCTCGGGCGTGCCCGCGTTCAAGGTGTCGCGCCTCGGGCAGGTGCGCACGTTCCAGCTGACCAAGGCGCTCGGCCTGCTCACCGTCGTCGAGAACATGAAGCTGGGGGCGAAGGGCCAGACGGGCGAGAAGTTCTGGCAGAGCCTCATCCCCGCCATCTGGCGCAAGCAGGACGACGAGATCGAGGAGCGGGCCATGGGCCTGCTCAAGAAGTTCAAACTGGACGCCAAAGCCGACGACTTCGCCGCGAGCCTCTCCGGGGGCCAGCGCAAACTGCTCGAGATGGCGCGCGCGCTCATGAGCGAGCCGCAGCTGGTCATGCTGGATGAGCCCATGGCCGGCGTCAACCCGGCGCTCACGCAGTCGCTGCTGGATCACATCCTGGATCTGAAGGATGAGGGCATGACGGTGCTGTTCGTGGAGCACGACATGCACATGGTGCGTCACATCGCCGACTGGGTGATCGTCATGGCCGAGGGCAAGGTGGTCGCCGAGGGCGACCCGGTCAGCGTCATGAAGGATCCCGCGGTGATCGACGCCTACCTGGGCGCGCACCAGGACGTCGACCTCGGAGTCGTCACCGGTCGCTACGACGACGGCAAGAAGAGCAGCGTCACCGCGGCGCAGATCGAAGCCGAGGGGCTCGCAGAACTGGAGGGTGAGTCCAAATGAACGCTGCCGCAACGGCGACGAGCACACCCGTCGTCCACATCGACAACATCGTGGCGGGCTACCTGCCGGGCGTGAACATCCTCAACGGCTGCTCGCTCGTCGCGGAGCAGGGCGAGCTGATCGGCATCATCGGACCCAACGGCGCCGGCAAATCCACGCTGCTGAAGGCGATCTTCGGGCAGGTGAACATCCGCAGCGGCTCGGTGCTGCTCGAGGGCGAGGACATCACCGGCCTGCGCGCCAACAAGCTCGTGGAGCGCGGCGTCGGCATGGTGCCGCAGACCAACAACGTCTTCCCGTCGCTGACGATCGAAGAGAACCTGCAGATGGGGCTGTACCAGCGCCCCAGCGCCTACAAGGAGCGGCTCGAGTTCGTCACCGGCATCTTCGCCGAACTGGGCAAGCGGCTGAAGCAGCGCGCGGGTTCGCTCTCCGGCGGTGAGCGCCAGATGGTGGCGATGTCGCGCGCTCTGATGATGAATCCCAAGGTGCTGCTGCTCGACGAGCCCAGCGCGGGCCTGTCACCGGTGCGGCAGGACGAGGCGTTCATCCGGGTGTCCGAGATCAACAAGGCCGGCGTGACGACCATCATGGTCGAGCAGAACGCCCGCCGCTGCCTGCAGATCTGCGATCGCGGCTACGTGCTCGACCAGGGCCGGGACGCCTACACCGGCACCGGCCGCGAGCTGCTCAACGACCCGAAGGTGACCGAGCTCTACCTCGGCACCCTGGGCACGTAACCCGGCCACAGCATCCGGTCTCAGAAGCGCCCCGGCCCGCCGGGGCGTTTCTCGTGCGCGGCCGCCCGTGCCCCACCTCTCGCGGATTCGCAACGCGCGCCCGACACACCGTGTTCCGACGTTCCGAGCACGGCGTGTCGCGCCGCGTTGCGAATCCGCGAGAGGGTGCGGCCGGGCAACGCAGAGGGGCCCCGGTCCGAAGACCGGGGCCCCTCCTGAAGCTGCTACTTAGCCGTTGTAGGCCGAGTAGTTGTTGTCATCGCCGTACACGTAGATCCCGACGCTCGCCTCGGTCGGGTCTCCGACCTCGTCGAACGTGATCGGGCCCGAGACGCCGTCGTAGTCGGCGACGCCGCCTCCGACGATGATCGCGGCGCAGTCGGCGTAGCTGGTGCACTTCTCGCCCTTGCCCGAACCACCGGAGACCTCCTGCAGCTTGGACGCGATGTCCTTGCCGTCGGTAGAGCCGGCCGCGAGGGCCGCCAGCGAGATCAGGATGGTGGCGTCGTACGACTCGGCCGCGTAGCTGTAGTCGTCCAGCGGGTCGCCGCCGGTCGAGGACAGGAAGTCGTCGAGCTGACCGGTGAAGTCACCGATCGAGTCGATCGACAGGCCCGGCAGCGTGCCCTTGGCTCCGGTCAGCGATCCCGCGGGGAACGCGTCGGCGAAGTTCTTCAGGTTGCCATCGACGAAGTACAGCTTGCTCGGGTCGATCTTGCCGAACAGGCCCGGCAGGATGGTCGACACCTCGTCGAACGTGATCAGCGCGATCGCGTCCGGGTCAGCCGCCAGAACCGTAGCGAGCTGCGTGGTGAAGACGGTGTCACCCGTGTTGTACGTGGGCGCCGCGACGACGGTGCCACCGGCGGCCTCGAAGGCCTCGGTGACGTACTTCGCGAGTCCGGTGCCGTACGAGTCGTTGAGGACGATCAGACCGAGGGTCTGGTTGCCGTCTTCAGCGATCAGGTTTCCGAGCACCTGGCCCTGCAGCACGTCCGACGGGGCGGTACGGAAGTACAGTCCGTTGTCGTCGTAGGTGGTGAAGGCGTCCGAGGTGTTGGCCGGCGAGAACTGGACAACGCCGGCGCCGACGACCTGGTCGATGAACTGCAGCGACGTACCCGATGACGCAGCACCGATGATCGCGGAGACCTTCTCGCCGAGGAGGCGGGGGATCTCGGTCTCGTACGCCTTGTTGTCGGTGTCACCCGAGTCGCCGTAGACGACGTCGAGGGTCAGGCCCGTGTCGGCCTTGGCGTCTTGGATCTGCGAGGCAGCGTAGGCGACACCCGCCTCTTCGGGCGGGCCGAGGAAGGCGAGGTTACCGGTCTGCGGAAGCGCAGTACCGATCTTGAGGGCGAGGTTCTTGACCTCACCGCCGCCGCCGGTGGTCGGGGTCGAGCAGCCGCTGAGGACCAGCGCGACGGATGCCAGGACGGCTCCGGTTGCGATGGACGCCTTCAGAGACCGCGAACGAACGGCCGAAGCCTTCGTCATGATGCTCATGTCGCTCCTTGTTTTACGTACAGGACAGCGGCGTCGGTGGGGCCGACGCCTGGCACCGACACTAGCCAAGTAATGACGCGAACACGATTCATCTGAGTTACGAGCGTGTAACGCACCGAAATCGTTATTGGAACCGTTTCCGTCAGCCGATGAGACCCGGCTCGATCGGGTGCCTGCGCTGGACGCGGCCGCTCGCGAGCATGTCGGCGGTCAGCAGGATCAGCGCGACCCAGACCAGCCCGAACCCGATCCAGCGCTCGGCCGGCATGTCCTCGTGCAGCAGCACGACGCCGACGATGAACTGCATGACGGGCGCCAGATACTGGGTCAGCCCGATGTAGACCAGCGGCAGCCGTCGTGCGGCGGCGGCGAACAGCAGCAGCGGCGTCGCGGTGATCGCGCCGGCACAGAGCATCAGGATGAGCTGGCTGGCTCCCGCGGTTCCGGTGACGATTCCGCCGGTCAGGGCGACGACCACGAGGATGACGACGGCGACCGGTGTCAGGACCGCGGTCTCCAGCGTCAGGCCGCTCACGGCATCCACCTGCTGCCCCACCCTCTTCTTGATGTAGCCGTACAGGCCGAACGAGAAGGCGAGCGTCAGAGCGATCCAGGGGAAGGTGCCGTAACCGATGGCGATCACCAGGATGGCGGCGGCGGAGATGCCGAGCGCGATCCACTGCACGGGCCGCAGCCGCTCACGCAGGAACACCACGCCGAGCAGCACCGTCACGATCGGGTTGATGAAGTAGCCGAGGGCGCCCTCGACGACGTGGCCGCTGACGACGGCGAGGATGTAGACCTGCCAGTTGATGTAGATCAGCACCCCGGCGACGGTCATGATGCCGAGGACCCGCGGCTGCCGGGCGAGTGCGATGAAGGCGGGCCACGAGCGCGTGACGCTCAGCAGCACGATGCAGAACCCGAGGGCCAGCAGGATGCGGAACGCGACGATCTCCCACGCCGATGCGGGGACGAGCTGGACGAAGTAGATGGGGAGGAAGCCCCACAGCACGTACGCGGAGATCCCGAACCCGAGGCCTGCGCCGAATCCCCTGTCGGTGGGCTGGCGGGCGGGGGGCACCAGTTCAGCGTATGCCCGGCCGGCGTGTGCTCCGGACGTGGAGAAGCCCCGTGGCAGGACCACGGGGCTTTTCGGCAGGAAGTGCGCGGGCCGGCTACTTGACGACGACGGCGAGCACGTCGCGGGCCGAGAGCACGAGCAGGTCTTCTCCGCCGTACTTCACCTCGGTTCCGCCGTACTTGGAGTAGATGACGGTGTCGCCGACGCTGACGTCGAGGGGCACGCGGTTGCCGTTGTCGTCGATGCGACCCGGACCGACCGCGACGACCTCGCCCTCCTGGGGCTTCTCTTTCGCGGTGTCAGGGATCACCAGACCCGATGCGGTGACCTGCTCCGCCTCGAGCTGGCGGATGACGATGCGATCTTCGAGCGGCTTGATGGAGACCGACACGGATGACCTCTTTCTAAGACTGGATTGGCACACTCCCATCGAGAGTGCCAGGACAACTATAGGCCCTGATTAGCAGTCACTCAATGCGAGTGCCAGTCGCGCTAGCGTTGCCGCATGGACGTCGCCGAGTTGCGCGAGCTGCTGTCGCCCGAGGGACTGCGGCTGCTCGACGAGGTCGGGCCGATCGCTTCGACGCAGGATGTCGTCCGCACCGTCTCGCGGTTGCGTGCGGCGGGGCATTCCGGCGCGCTCGTCGCGGCCGTGCTGGGTCAGGCGCGCCTGCGGGCGAAGGCGGTGCCGAAGTTCGGCGACTTCGCCGCACGCATGCTCTTCACGCCCGACGGGCTCGAGCAGGCGACCCGGCTGCGGGTCGCCGCCCTGCACGCGGGCCGTTTCGACGAGGCGGGGGTGGATGTCGTGGCCGACCTGGGCTGCGGCATCGGTTCCGATGCGATGGCCTTCGCCGCCCTCGATCTGGCGGTGCTCGCCGTCGAGCGCGATGAACTGACGGCGGCTGTCGCCTCCTACAACCTGGCGCCGTTCCCCACCGCCCACGTGGAGCTGGGCGATGCCGAGAGCACCGACCTCGCCGCGGTCGGCGGGGTGTGGCTCGATCCGGCCCGGCGCGCAGGCGGCAGGCGCCTCGACGACCCCTCGGAGTGGTCGCCGCACCTGGATTGGGCATTCGGCATCGCACGCGACCAGCCCACGGGCATCAAGCTCGGTCCGGGACTGGACCGGGACCTCATCCCGCCGGGCTGCGAAGCGCAGTGGATCTCGGTGGACCGCGACGTCGTGGAACTGGTGCTCTGGTTCGGAGCAGTCGCCCGTCCCGGCGTGGCACGTGCCGCCCTGGTGCTCAGCGATTCGGGCCCCGCGGAGCTCACCGCCGAGGCCGACAGCCCCGACGCCGAAGCCGGGCCGCTGGGCGAGTACCTGCTCGAACCGGATGGCTCCGTCATCCGGGCGCGCCTGATCGGCGACCTCGCCAGGCAGGTCGGCGGCCGCATGCTCGATGAGACGATCGCGTGGATCACGTGCGACAGCGCGCCGAGCACGCCCTTCGGGCAGGCGTTCCGGGTGGCCGAGAGGTTCCCGATCGACGTGAAGACCCTGAAACGCGAGTTGAGCGCCCGGGACATCGGGACGCTCGAGGTGAAGAAGCGCGGTGTCGACATCGACCCGGCGAGCTTCCGGAACAAGCTGGGGCTGCGCGGGTCGAAGCCCGCGACGCTGATCCTGACGCGGGTCGCCGGCGAACGGGTCGCTCTGCTGGCGGAGCGATTCTAGAAGCCACATGCCGGAGGGCCGGCCACCTCGCGGTGACCGGCCCTCGTGGTGCTGCCTAGTACTGCGTGACGCCGCCGAGCGAGGTACTGGCGATGGCGAGCAGGATCAGGGAGATGCCGTAGATGAGGCCGACGACGAGTCCGACGATGCCGCCGATCAGACCGACGATCCACATCCACTTGGGGGCTCCGGGCTCGCGGCCCTTTGCCATCAGGCTGATGATGATCGCGGCGAGGGAGACGAGGAAGCCGAGCACGGGGATCCACGAGAAGACGAATCCGACGAGACCTGCGATGAAGCCGACCAGGCTCAGGGTCTGCTTCGGGCCGGCCACGCCGGGGGCGGCCGGGGGTGCCGGCGGCACGGATGCGGCGGGCGGTGTGGGCGGAGTGTCCGGCGTCGGCGGGACGGGGGGTGTATCGGTCATGTGAGCGAGCTCCTCATTCTTGTTAGATGGTGTCGCGTGTCGATGTTTTCAGGCGGCACACGGGGTGTCAACGGCTTGCGCGGCGTGGCATCCGATGTTCAGGCCTGCACCGTCGTGACGGGGAGTGTCGAGTCGGCCCCGAATCCGATGGCCGACGGCGGATGCCCCGCAGCGATCAGCCGGGCTCCGAGCGCGGCGATCATGGCGCCGTTGTCCGTGCAGAGGGCGAGCGGCGGGATGCGGAGCGTGACGCCTGCCTCGTCGGCGCGTTCCTGTGCCACAGTCCGCAGACGGGCGTTCGCGACCACGCCTCCTCCCAGCAGAAGTCGTGGGATCCCGAGGTCCCGGCACGCGGCGATCGCCTTCGCCGTCAGCACGTCGACCACCGCTTCGCGGAACCCGGCCGCGACATCCGCCACCGGCACGTCCTCGCCGCGCTCGCGCGCGGCTTCCACCCAGCGCGCGACCGATGTCTTGAGTCCCGAGAACGAGAAGTCGTACCGGTGCTTCTCCTGGTCTTTGGGCGCGGTCAGCCCACGCGGGAATCGAATCGCCTCGGGATTGCCCGCGGCCGCCGCCCTGTCGATCTCGGGTCCGCCGGGGTAGGGCAGGCCAAGCAGCCGGGCGACCTTGTCGAACGCCTCACCCGCGGCGTCGTCGACCGTCTCGCCCAGCAGTTCGACATCGTCGGTGAGGCTGCGCACCAGCAGCAGGCTGGTGTGCCCGCCGGAGACGAGCAGGGCGACGGTCGGGAGTTCGAGCGGCTCCCCGTTCAGCAGATCGGCGCCGACATGGCCCACGAGGTGGTTCACGGCGTAGAGCGGCGTGCCGAGCGCGAGGGCGAGCGCCTTCGCCGCGCCGACGCCGACCATGAGGGCTCCGGCGAGGCCGGGGCCGCTCGTGACGGCGATCGCATCGATCTCCGAGAGTGTCACGCCCGCCTCGGCGAGCGCGGCATCCAGTGTCGGTCGCAGGGCTTCGAGATGGGCCCGCGCCGCGACTTCGGGGACGACGCCGCCGTAGCGGGCGTGCTCCTCCATCGAGCTGGCGATCGCGTTGGCGAGCAGCGTGGTGCCCCGCACGATGCCGATGCCGGTCTCGTCGCAACTCGTCTCGATGCCCAGCACGAGCGGTTCGCTGGTTGAGTAG
>JAODAS010000276.1 GCA_025463555.1 Schumannella sp. | reverse complement strand
CACCCGCGCCAGGTCGAGGGTCAGGTCGCGTCTCGAGAGGTCGATGGCAGCGGCGTTGCTGCGCTCGGTGGCGGAAGGCATGCGGTCACTCTATTGACCGCCGGGTGCCCTACCCGGCGAGGACGCTGTGCACGGCGGTGTCGAAGTCGAGGGACTGGGCCACCTCGCACGAGGTGTTGTAGACGCTGCCCTTGAGGGAGACGAACACGATGCCGGCTTCGAGAACTTAGCCGACTGTCGCGCCATCGACCTCGATGCGGTGGATGCCGGGCTCGGCTTCCGTGACGACCGGCTTGTGCGCGATCACAGTGGTCATCGGACACCTCCTGGGGGTCTCGGATGGAACGACGAGTGCGGTGATCCGATCAGACATCACTCCGGCGGCGAAGAGAAGATGTACCGCTAAACCTTCAGCCGATGTTGAGACTTTCGACATCCGGCGTGCGGAGGACGGCCGCCGTGTCGGGTGGGAGGACCACCCCCGCCGCGCTGACTCGCACCCTCGGCGATGTCGCGAGCAGCATCCGGCCCGCCCCCGCGTCCCAGTCGCCGGTGCCCAGATTGACCAGGACCTGCACCGCACCCAGCCGCAGCCGGAAGGTCTTGGCGTCGTCGTCGGAGTCGGCCGACAGCTCGGAGAACCGCGGATCGGAGAACTCGGGCTCCCGGCGTCGCAGAGCGATCAGGTCGCGGTAGAGGTCCAGGATGCGGCCGTGCGGGTCGCGCTCGCGTTCACCCCAGTCCAGGTGCGAGCGGCGGAACGTCTCCGGGTCCTGCGGGTCGGGCACGATCTCCGGATCCCAGCCCAGCTGCGCGAATTCGGCGATCCTGCCCTCGGCCGTCGCCTCACCCAGCTCGGGTTCGGGGTGGCCGGTGAAGAACTGCCAGGGGGTGGATGCCGCCCACTCCTCTCCCATGAAGATCATCGGCGTGAACGGGCTGCACAGATTGAGCACCGCTGCGACGGCGAGCCGGTCGTCGCTCAGCGCCTCCGTGAGCCGGTCGCCTTCGGCCCGGTTGCCGATCTGGTCGTGGTCCTGCACGAAGGTGACGAGGCGCGAGCGCGGCACCTGGGGCGGGATCGGCGCCCCATGCGGCCGGCCGCGGAACGTCGAGAACGTGCCGTCGTGCACGAAGCCCTTCGTGGCCGCCTTCGCCAGGGCGGAAAGGCTGGCGAAGTCGCCGTAGTAGCCGTCGGCCTCACCCGTCAGGGCGCTGTGCACCGCGTGATGGTAGTCGTCGCACCATTGCGCCGTCATCCCGTACCCGCCCTCGTCGCGCGAGAGGATCATGACCGGATCGTTCAGGTCGGACTCCGCGATGAGGGTGAGGGGACGCTCCAGCCACTCCTGCAGTTCTTGCGTCTGCTGCGACAACTCGCTCAGGATGTGACGCGGTGTCGGGTCGACCAGGGCGTGCACCGCGTCGAGCCGCAGGCCGTCGACGCCGTAGGTCTCGAACCACAGGCGGGCGTTGTCCAGGATGTATCTGCGCACCGCGGGCTCGGCCAGGTTGACGTTCGCGCCCCAGGTGTTCGCGTTCGCGTCGTCGAGGTACGGCCCGAAACGCGGGAGGTAGTTGCCGCTCGGGCCGAAATGGTTGTAGACGACGTCCTGGATCACGCCGAGTCCCCGCGCATGGCAGGCATCGACGAACCGGACATACGCGTGCGGGCCGCCGTAGGTGTCGTCGACGGCGTACCAGGCGACGCCGTCATATCCCCAGTTGCGTTCTCCGTTGAATCCGTTGACGGGCAGCGGTTCGACGAAGTCGACGCCGAGCGCGACCAGTTCGTCCAGCCGCCCGATCGCGGCATCGAGCGTGCCGCCCTCGGTGAACGTGCCGATGTGCATCTCGTAGATCACGCCGCCGGCGAGGTCCCGGCCCGCCCAGGGCTGCGGGTCGGGCGTCTCGACGACCTGGCCGAGGCCGTGCACGCCGTCGGGCAGGCTGCGGCTGCGGGGGTCGTGCACCGGCTCGGCGTCATCGTCGAGCAGGAAGCCGTAGCGCGTGCCGTCCGCCAGCTCGACGTCGTCGTGCCACCAGTCGTTCTCGTCGCGCGTCAGGTCACGCAGCTCCCCGGCCGCGACGATGCGGACGCGCTCCGCGAGCGGTGCCCAGACCGATGCCTTCATCGGTCCTCCCGCAGCAGCAGCGCGACGGGATACCGCGACAGCAGTTCGCGCACCGGCGTCTCGCCGCCGTCGAACCGCCATCCGGTGAGAACGTCGGTGAACGTGCCGCCGGGAAGGATCACCAGAGTGTCGCCCCAGCCACCCGCCGCCTCCAGCCCGACCGGCAGACGGGTGGCCAGCGGGATCGCCCCACCCCTGTCCGCCGCGACCAGGTGACCGGCCGCCGAGCCGAAGACGGGCAGCGGCGCGTATCGATCGAACGCGTCCGGCCAGTCTCGCCGGGCCCGCAGCGCTCGGGATGTCACCAGCAGCTTCGCGGCGCCCGTCGCGTCGATGCGCGGTTCGGCCCCGCCGTCGATCTCCGCGAGCATCCGCGCACGCTCGGCGAAGTCGACGGTCCGGCGGTTGTCCGGATCGACGAGCGAGAACTCCCACAGCTCGCTGCCCTGGTAGACGTCCGGCACTCCGGGTGCGGTCAGCTGCAGGAGCTTGGCGGACAGGGCGTTCGACCAGCCCGGCTGTTCGAGGCGCGCGACGAAGGCCTCGATATCGCGGCGGACGTCCGCGTCGTCGAAGGCGGCGTCGATCAGCGCGTGCAGGCGTTCTTCGAAGCGGACATCGGGGTCCGACCACGACGTCGCTCCCCCCGCCTCGCGCGCCGCCTTCTCGGCGTAGCCGTGCAGCGCCTCGCGGTCCCGCGGCCAGCTGCCGACGATCGACTCCCACAGCACGTTCTCGAGCGCGCCGTCGCCGAGTGCGTACGCCGGCCGACGCCGGGCGACGAACGCGGCCCAGTCGTCGGGGACCTCGGCCAGGACGCTGACGCGCGCGCGGGTGTCTTCACCGCGCTTGGTGTCGTGCGTGCTGAGCGTCGTCATGCTCGCCGGATGGGTCGCCAGCCGTTGCTGCTGACGCGCATGGAAGTTCTCGACGGTCAGGGCGAACTCGTCCGGATCAGCACCCACCTCGGTCAGGCTCACGAGACGGGAGGCGCGGTAGAAGGCCGTGTCCTCCACACCCTTCGCCATCACCATGCCGCTCGTCTGCTGGAAGCGGATCGCCGCCGGAGACCGCGGATCGGCGAGCGTTTCCGCGAGGCGGGCGATGGTCGCCGTGAGCTCCGGGCGGCGTCGTGTGGCGTCCTCGACGGCCGCATCGAGATGCTCGCGCCCGTACGGCAGGTAGGA
>JAODAS010000266.1 GCA_025463555.1 Schumannella sp. | reverse complement strand
TGGTGGGCCGAGTACTACGACGACCACAACGGCTGGGCGATCCCGTCGGCGGACAGCGCCGGCGATGCCGCCGAGCGGGACGCACTCGAGGCCAACTCGATGTACGACCTCATCGAGCACCAGATCGCGCCGCGGTTCTACGATGACCGCACACCCGAGGGCGTGCCCACCAGGTGGGTCGCCGACATCCGGCACACGCTGGCGACACTGAGCCCCGAGCTGTCTGCCGACCGCATGGTGCGGGAGTACGTCGAACGCCTGTACCTGCCGGCCGCACATGCCGGACGGGCCGCCGCGGCATCCGGATATCAGCCCGCGCGTGACCTCGCCGCCTGGAAGACGCGCGTGCGTGCCGCCTGGCCCGCTGTGCATGTCGCCCACGTCGAGTCGGGTGGCGTCGACGCGACCCCGCAGGTGGGGGAGCAGCTGCACGTCCGCGCGTTCGTCGAACTGGGAGACCTCGCGCCGGAGGACGTCGCCGTGGAACTGGTGCACGGCCGAGCCCGAGCCGGCGACACCCTCAGCGACGTGGAGCACGAGCCCCTCGCCCTGGAGTCGCGCGAACTGGGGCAGCCTGCCGTGTTCGCCGGCTCGGTGTCGTTCGCCCGTGCCGGCAGCTTCGGGTACACGGTGCGCGTGGTGCCGAGCAACCCGTCGCTCGCCTCCTCGGCCGAGCTGGGTCTGGTGGCGGTCCCCGCCGGCTGAGCCGCAGCTTCTGGGCTGACGCAGCTTCTCGGCTCGGGCCCCTTTTCGCGGATTCGCAACGCGGGCGCGACTCGCCGCGCGCGCAGCCCGACGCGCCGCGCGTCGGGCGGTGGTTGCGAATCCGCGAGCTCGGGGACATCTCCTCCACAGGAGGTCGGGTCCGACCGACTTCTCCCAGCCGGAGTACCAGGCAGGCAGGCTCAGCACCGGGTACCGAGAATCCAGAAGTGGATCTCGGACGCGCGCTCGAACGGACCGGCATCGCGCGCACGCGCGAACTGCGGCAGCAGGGGTTCTCGCCGGCCGCGATCGCTGCGGCGGTGCACACCGGTGCCATCATCCGTCTTCGCATCGGGTGGTTCGGCAGCCCGAACCTGCCGGATGCCACCATCCGCGCACATCGCGTCGGTGGGCCGCCCGCCTGTGCGACCGTCGCATCCCTCACCGGGCTCTGGATGCTTCAGCCGCCGATCCTGCACGTCGAGGTGGTGCGTGGGGACAGCCGGTTCCGGTCTCAGAGTGATCCGACGCGTGCAGTCCCGATGACTCGCCGCGACGACGTCGTCCTGCACTGGGTGGAGGCCGGGACCAGGTCCTCCCGGCGGGGGCAGCCGCTGAGCGTCGCGTTGAAGCACATGACGACGTGCGTGACCGCGCTGGAAGCGGTGTGCTCCATCGACTCGGCTCTCAATCGCGAGCTCGTCACTATGAACGAGCTTCGCCGCGGCGCGGGCAGCGCCACCCTGCGCGTGCTCGACAGGTGCGACGCAGGTGCGGGGAGCGGTGTGGAATCGGTGTTCCGGCTGCGCGCTTCCTCCTTGCACTTCCCGTTCCGTACGCAGGTGAAGCTGCCGGGCGGCCGGGTCGACTTCCTCTTCGGTGAACGTCTCATCGTCGAGGTCGATGGTGCGGAGTATCACGCCGGCCGCGATGCATTCGTGGCTGATCGGGAGCGGGACGCGCTGCATGCGGCGCTCGGATACTTGGTCCTCAGGTTCACTTATGAGCAGGTCGTGCGACGCTGGCACGAAGTGGAGTCCGTGTTGCGGCTCGTGCATGCTCGCGGAGACCAGTTCTGGCCGTCGCGGATTCGCATCCCGCCTCGACACGCCGGCTGAGGGGGGAGTTCCCCCGCGTGTCGCGCCCGGATTGCGAATCCGCGCCAAAGGCTCGGGGCAGCGGGGCGCCGCACCCGCAGCGCAGCTCAGCTGAGGTTGGAGTTCTGCAACTGGGTGGTGACGGTGTCGATCCAGTTGTAGAACCACTGGGTGGCCAGCACGATGCCGACGATGAGCGCGACCGTGGCGATGACGTGCACGATGCCGACGATGATGCCGGCGAGGGCCAGGCTCCGGCCGTTGTCGGCAAACCCGGCGGCGGTGATCTTGCGCGCCTCGCGCAGTCCGAACACCGAGAAGATGATGCCGAGCACGCCGTTCACCCCGAGCGGGAACACGAAGCCGCTGACCGAGACCAGCAGTCCGGTCCACGCCCAGGTGTTGATCGGCGCGCGTCCGCCGGCAGTGGCCAGCCGCGGCACCGCGTTCGGGGTCCAGTAGCCGGGGGGCGTCGGGGTGGTCATGCCTGCATCGTAGCCAGGTGACGAGGGCTACGGTGCGGCGATGTCGGCGAGGATCGCGCCGGTCACGCGCAGCAGGTCCGCGGGCGCGAGTTCGATGTCGAAACCACGCCGCCCCCCGCTCACGTACACGGTGTCCCACAACTCGGCCGTCTCATCCAGAACCGTCGGATGCGGCGTCTTCTGCCCGATGGGGCTGATGCCGCCGACCACGTAGCCGGTGCGCCGCTCGGCCAGGGCGGGGTCGGCCATCGTCGCCCGTTTTGCGCCGAGCGCGGCGGCGAGGTGCTTCAGGTCGAGCTTGCCCGTCACCGGCACGATGCCGACGACGAGGCGCCCGTCGACGTCGGCGAGCAGTGTCTTGAAGACGCGATCCGGCTCGGCGCCGAGCGCGTGCGCCGCCTCCATTCCGAAGTCGGTGTTCGCGGGGTCGTGTTCGTAGGCATGCTCGGTGAACACGATGCCGGCCGCGCGCAGGGCGACCGTCGCCGGGGTGCCGCTCATCCGGTCACGACGGGTTGAGCGGGGCGAACACCGAGAAGTAGAACAGGTTCCATAGGAACGCGCCGACCAGTCCGGTGACGATGCCGATGATCGCCATGCCGCGTCCGTTGCCGGTGGTCACCCCTTCGCGAACCAGCTTGTTCGCTCGCCGCAGCGCGAAGAACGAGATGATCGCGCCGGCGATGCCGGGTGCTCCGAACACGATGAAGTTGCAGAGGATCGCGACGAGGGAGGTGATCATGCCGGCGAGGGCGAGCGGGTTGCGCAGCGGTGTCGCGGGCGCGGAGGCGGGTGCGTAGGG
>JAODAS010000253.1 GCA_025463555.1 Schumannella sp. | reverse complement strand
CTACGCCCGCCACATCAGCAAGCTCGCCCCTGGCCGCTCCTTCACCTACCGAGACGCCTGCCGCACGCTTTTCGGCGCGCTGAGCGACGCCGGCAGCGCCCCGCGCGAGCCGAGCCGCGTGTACCCGGCGCTCGGCGAGTTTCTCTTCCGGCTGCGACGCCGCAACTGGCTGGACTTCGGCAGCGCGGGGACCTACATCAACGGCCCGATCACTATCGGGCCAGCGCACCCGAACGCCCCGAAACCCACCGAGGACGAACTCGCATCTTGAGCCGGGCTGGGTCTCGCGGAGACCGTGATCTGACCCTGTTTCGGTGGAGTCGGGTTGCTGGAATCAGGCGGCGTTGTCGTTGGTGGTGGAGATTGTGACGGCCCGGTCGGGCTGATTGTCGTTGAGGCCGGCTGCCTCGGCTGCGGTTGCCGGAGCGAGCCGTAGGCGAGCGGAGGCAATCGCAGCCGCGCGTGCTGCTGAGCCGCCCTCCGCCTGATGGTCGGTGGTGTTGGCCAGCCACGCGGTCTCGATCTCGTCGGGGGTGCGCATCGCGAGGGCGGAGTGTCGTCGGCGGGGGTTGTGCCAGAGCTCGATGTAGTCGTGGATCGCGCCGGCGAGCTCGATGCGGGTCTTCCACCGACGGCGGTTGAAGAGCTCGACCTGCATGCGGCCCCAGAAGCTCTCCATCAGGGCGTTGTCGTAGGCCGAGCCAACGGCGCCCATCGACGGGGAGATGCCGGCCTGGGTGAGGTTGTGGCTGAAGGCCCAGGACGTGAACTGGACCCCGCGGTCGCTATGCATCACCGAGGCGGACTGGCCGGCACGAGTCGGTCATCCTCGGAGAGGGTCAGCCGGACGAAGTTGCGCTCACGAACGAAGCCCGGGGTGTCGTTCGTCGCAACAATGATCTGCAGCTGCTCGGCGTACTCGTCATGCAGCCTGATCAGCTCCTGCCAGATCAACTCATAGCGAGTGGTGTCGTACTCGTTCTTCCCAAGGTTTTGGTTGATCCCATCGATCATCAGCAGACCCGGGACGGGGAGACCCTGGTCGAGAGCGGTGCGGTGCAGCGCGACCATGTAGGCGACGTTGATCAGAACGCACATGCCGCCGCTATGGCCTTCGATCCGCCGTCCGTTGACGATCGGCGTGTAGTCCGCGCGGTTGATCGCCGCTCGCGGTTCGGCGGCTTCAGCAAATTGAGGAAGCCGCAGCCGCTCGACCACCGCCTTGAATTCTTCCTCGAACAGATCGATACGACGCTCAGATTGCTGATCGCGCTGCTCCGCGATCGCTAGCTGCTGCTCGATGTCCCCCAGTTCTGCCTCAAGGACGTCGATGCGACCTCGGGCCTTATCCGCCTTCTCGAACAACGTCAGGTACTCAACGTACCGGGCGACCGTCGACGTCAGATCCGCCTGCTCGGCCGCCATCCGGGTGAGCGCCTCAGCACGATCCGAAAGGAACGTCCGCGTCGCCTCGTCGAGCTGCGCGGCGGCGATCGCACGGCCAGCACGATGGCGCTGCATCTCACTCACGATCGATGCGCCCGCATCCTCATGGAAAGCCCGCAGTTCATCCGTTTCATCGATCTGGGCTTCGACCCGAATCTGCTCTACGAGGAGATCTTCGCGGGTCACCTGCGCCGAAGCCGGTTGCAGGCACAACATGCAGCAGTCACCGCCGGCACCTCGATCCGGATGCACCCCTTGCCCGCAGCGCGGACAGACCCGGAACTCGAAGTCGACGAAATGCGCGGAAGAGA
Source organism: Schumannella sp. (assembly GCA_025463555.1). Lineage (GTDB taxonomy): Bacteria > Actinomycetota > Actinomycetes > Actinomycetales > Microbacteriaceae > JBDSKH01. The sequence continues at coordinate 3,645 of JAODAS010000253.1, read as the reverse complement.
CCACGGCTTTGGTCAGTCGTGCGCTCTGCGCCCTCAGCTGCCCCGCAAGTTCTCCCATCTCGGTTGCGCTGGTCAGCTCGCGGGTGTGTTGCTCAGACAGATCGGACAGCAGCTGGTCGAATTGTGCAACTTGATCCCGGAGCCTTTGAGCCTCAGGAATCTTGTCTTGCTCGGCTCTCGCAGCCGATCGTTCCGCCGCCAGTTCAACTAGCCGCTGTTGCGCGGCCTGCAAGCGGGCGTTCAGCACCGCCCGGTTGGCCAAGATGGTCCCGTCCAGAAACGTGTCGAACGCGTCTGTTCCCCGCTTGAGATTGCGTAAGGCGCTCTCGGTGGTTCTGAGCTGTTCTTGGAGCACCGCGATCTGTTCGTCGTAGCTTCCGAAGTAGATGCCAAAGACGACTCGACGCTTGTAGTCCTTGAACCACGTGGATGAGCCGAGGACGTCGGCCACGATCTCCTTCTGCGTCAATCGGCAGTAGCGGATGTAGTCCGCGATGCTGACTGGCTGAGTGGCGCTCTCAGCCGGCTTGGACGGAGCGGTCGGCACCCGCAGCACCGGCAACCCGAGCGCCTCGGTAAGCCACTGTCCGTAGGTCAGCGGGCGCTTGGCGTCAGGGCGCATCGCCGGGACAGACGCAGCGAAGTCCCCTGCTGCGATTTCCACCGTCGCCGTCTCGCTTTGAGCGAGCCGACGGACAATCGACACGTCCTGAGCACCGATACGCATCTCAGCGCCGACATGCGTCACCCGCTGGAACTCGGGGACGATGCCGTCGTAATTGGATCCGAGCACGACACGGAGAAGCCTCATGAACGAGGTCTTTCCGGTCGTCGTCACACCGTCGATGACGTTGAGTCCGGGCGTCAGCGCCACCGAACGAGTCGTCCCGAAGAGCGAAACCTTCGACACCCGCAGGATCACAAGCGCTGCCCCCAGCTTGACCCGGCGACTTCGGGGAAGGTGCTGTAGATGAAGTTTTTCAGCCAGGTGCCCTGCTGGTCTCTGAAGGTCGTGCGCAGCTCCTGGGCGTTCTTGGCGACCGGTGACCATGCATCCGATGCTGCGAGCGCTGCAGCAAGGTCATGACCAGCTTCGGTGACGCGTAGACCGAGATACCGCGGTTCGGGTGTGGTGATGACAAGTCCGCGTCCGATCAGGCTGCCGAGGATCGCGTAGTACGCGGGGTCCCACGGCCCATAGCGGTAACGGATCATCCGCTGCTCGATCGTCGGCTGGTCATCGGGCTCCACTGGTCTGCTCGGCCGTCCTCGCGCTTCCATCGCTCGCGCGAAGAACACCGGGTAGCGGAGGAGAAAATCGAGCTTGGCGAGCTTGACTCGACCTTGTAGATGACCTCCGTTCTTGCTGAACGCGTCGATCAGGAGCAGCAGCCGCGCTTCCCCTTCGGCGGTCGGAGCGAACAGTCCGCTACGCATCGGCTCGCCACGAGAACAGGCATTCATCGCTGAGCTGCAGGACGCCGCCGACGAGCGCCAAAGCGTCTTGCTCCATCAGCCGATTAGGGTCGAACGCGGCTGGCGATGCCGCCAGACGATCGAACAATTCGGCAAAGATCGACGGGGCGGGTTTGTCGACCTGGCCGACGACTGCGGCGCTTATCACCGCGGCACTCAGTAGCCGCTGGTCCAGATCGGCGAAATCAGCCTCAGCGCGGCCCGTTGAATCACGGCTGCGCACCTCAAGCTCTCGCCTTGTTGCGGCCGCTCGCAAAGTCCTGGCTCGTTGAAGTAGATCATCGCCGGCACCGGCCAGTCGAAGCTTGTCGATCATCGCAGAGACCTCTTCGCCGTCCTCGACGACCTCCCAGATCTCGATAGACGAGGCGGAGAGGATCGGCCTGAGCACGGCCGCGAGAGCCTCTACGGTCAGTCGCTTGCCGGCGACGGCCATGGCTCGTTCGTCGGCAGCATCCACCGGCTCGAACAACACGCTCGGCCAGTGATCGGCCAGCAGGGTCCCTTCCATGGCATCGCAGATCAACGCGATCACCGCCGCCTGTACTGCCTGCACGTCATCAACGGTCAAACGACCGCCGGCTGCAGCGAGCGTGCGCAGGTTCTGGGCGGCGATATGTTCACGCGGCGGCTCCATGGTGACGACCACGCGCTTGAGGATGGCCCGCGCCTCTTTGAGCGTGATCTTCGTCGCGGGGCGCATAGCCGAAGCCATGCTGCGCGCCATCTCTTCATCCGCACCGTCCCCTCCCACCAGGAGTCTCTGGATCGAGTCTCCACGTTTGGTCGCACCTTCCAAGCGGACCTCGAACACGATGTCGCGCGGATCCCTGAGGTTCTTCAGCGCCTGGTGGGTGCGAAGCAAGCTAGATAGCGCGCCACCTCGCGGCTTGCACAGGTCTGCGAATCGCCACAGCCCGTAGTCAGCGTTGCGCGTCTTGATCTGAACGAACCGAAGCCGGGCAGTCTCCTCGATGACCAAGTCCTCGATGTGCTCGCACGTGATGGCCAGCACCTCTTGCCCGCGGGCGGCCTGCAGGCAGTGCTTGAACGCGACCTGAGCCTGGTAGCGGAATCGCTCGAACGCATCACGGCCGCTGTCGTCCGGGACGCACAGGTCCTGAAGCGACGGGGTCTCCGCAGAAGTCATCGCAGCCAGTTCCGGAACAAGGTGTCGAACTTAGACCGGAGCTCACCCATGCACGCCTGAATACCACCGGTTCCTAACGTAGGATCACACCAGCGCTCGGACGTTTCCTGCGACCCGGGCGGAAGCCCCTGCCCGTGTGGAGTCAGGTCTCGCGCGTCGAAGTGGTCGTGTCGGCACGACGTTTTCGATCCGCTGCGGCGTGCCGACGACGGCGGTCCGCCCTGTTCTACGAACTCGACGAGGACTGAGGGTAACCGCCCTCACCCGGCCCGCACCGGTGCCGCCCTGCGTCCGGGCGCAAGGCTTCAACTTCGCCGCGCCGATCCCCTTTGCGCCTATGCCATCTCATACCGACTCAGGGCTTTCGACAACGATGCGTCCGCATGTCAAGCATGTTGCGACACCGCACCAGGCGTTGACGGCCTCGCATCCCACGCACCGCCAGGCGAGTTCTGCCCGGACGCGAAGGTCGTCCAGCATCGCGGACTCTTCTCTCGTCGCAACTTCCCGCATGGCGTCTAGGTCGTGATTGGGCGCGGCGATCTTGCCCGAAAGGACGTCTAGGCGAAGCGACCGTCCGTGTCGTCGCTTGGGGTGAGGGGGGGGGGATTTGAGGCCACGCTACAGTCATATCAGACCGAATTTATGGTCATTACGACAAAAACCCTCTCGCGGCCAAGGGGCCTGAGGATTGGGTTACAGTCGATACCCCTGCTCTTCGACGGCTTATCGGCGATGGAGGGTGAGCGCGCGACCGTCGCGCGACACTTAGGTAGAAACCCGGCGACTCTCGGTGCGTGTCGGTGCGTCAACCGCCTGTTATGCCCGCGAGGCCGTTGGCCTGCCGCGCGGTCGATAACCACGCAGTAGACCGCTTCGTAGACCGTCTGAGGCGGAGAGACAGGGATTCGAACCCTGGGTACGGCTTACACCGCACAACGGTTTTCGAGACCGCCCCATTCAACCGCTCTGGCATCTCTCCGGGGCCGCCTTCGCAGGCGAGGGGTGAAGGGTAGCGG
>JAODAS010000246.1 GCA_025463555.1 Schumannella sp. | reverse complement strand
AGTTCGAGCTCACCGACGAGGGCACCGCCTACGTCGAAGCCAACCGCGAGACCCTCGCCTCGGCGTGGACGGCCTCCAGCGAGACCCTGCACCAGCATGGAGAACTGCTGGCTTCGGCCGCCAAGCTGGCGGGCGTCATCCGGCAGGTGCACGAGGCGGGCACCCCCGAACAGCGCACCGCCGCGGCCACGAAGCTCGACGACCTGCGTCGCGAGCTGTACCGGATGCTGGGCGAGTAGCAACCGTTATGAGAAAGTGCCCCATCCGCCGTCGAGGCGGGTGGGGTGTTTTCGTGAAAACCCGAACTCGTACCCGCCTGGCCCTCGCGCTGGCCGCCGCCGCAGCATCCGTCGCCGTTCTTGCCGCCTGCAGCAGCCCCGCCACCCCGGCCGCCGACCCGACCACGGACCCCGTGCTCGAGACGAGCAAAGCGCCGACCCTTAAGGCCGATATCCCGGCAACCGTCGTCGACCCGACCACGGCACCCGAGCCGGAACCCGGCCAGCTGCCCGAGGGGTACAGCCTCGTCACCGACGACCAGGGCGTGCTGAGCGTCGTCATCCCGGACACCTGGACGGATGTCGACGGCAGGCCGTTCACGACCGCCGACGGACGCGAGTGGGCGTCGCTGAACGCCACCCCCGACGCCGAGGCCTACCCGACGGATTGGAACGTGGCGGGCATCGAGTTCGGCGGCACGGCCGTCGATGGGCAACTGTCCCAAGACGTGGTGACGCAGTTCCTCACCGACCTGTCGGGTCCGCTCGACCAGAACTGCGACGTGAACAAGACCGCCGAACCGTATGACGACGGCCTGTACGTCGGCCTCTTCTCGAACTGGACCGGGTGCGGAGACGACGACACCTTCGGCATCGTGGTGGTGGCGCAAGATCCGGGCTTCCATCATTTCGTCTTCCTCCGCGGCAAGTTCGTCACCGATGAGGACAACGGAGAGACCTTCGACCAGATCTTCAGCACGTTCCAGTCGACTCAGGGTCTCGACAAGGCGTCGACCGGCGATCGGGCATTCGTTCCCGGGCAGTAGCCCGAGTCCACAGCCCTGCCGCTAGAGTCGGCGCCATGGAGACCGGGTCATCTCCTTCTCGCAGCAGACGCGAGCGCTTCCGCCGCCGGATCTCGCGCTTGCGGCCCGGTCACGTGCCGGCTGGCTACCGCGCCTGGATCATCGCCTGCTGGGCGGTTTCTCTGGGGGTCGCCGCCGTCATCCTGATCCCGGGGCTGACGGACGCGGTATCCGCCGAGGGCACGGGCGTGATCGCCAGATTCACGGCCCCGGTCGGCTTCCGGGTGGCCGTGGCGGTCGCGTGCTCTGCTCTCGCCGGTGCCTCGGTGGTGTGGGTGCTGCTGCGGCACCGGATGCAGCGCCCGCCTCGGGCGCGCGACGCCGTGCTACGTGAAGCCGTGATGATCGCCGTCGCCGTGTTCCCCGTCGCGGCTCTGCTGGCCGATGGTCAGCGCCGTTTCGCGGCCGTCGTCGCGGTGCCCGCGCTCGCGCTGCTGGTGCTCGCCCACCTGCCGCGCGTCCGCACGCGCACGCACGCGGGCCCTCTGCTCGGAGTCGTCGCCGCGCTCGCCTGGCTGCCGCTCGCCGGATACCAGCTCACCGCCCCGGCGGCCCGCTCGGAGTCGTGGGTCTGGGTCGCACTGTTCGGCGCCGCCGCCGCGCTGGCCGCATTCGGGTCGTATTACGGGGTCGCGCGGGCGGCGGAGACGCGCAGTTCGCGGCTGACGTTCCTGTATCGCGCCGACCTGCATCCGATTCTGGTGCTCGGGATCGTCCTCGCCGGCGTGGCCGTGGCTGCGCTGCGCCTGACGGTGGCGCGCGACCTGTTCCCGTCGCCCGATCCGGAGCTGTGGACGCCGTTCGGCAGGTCGCCGATCTCGTGGACGATCGCGTTCGTGGTCGCGTCGATGATCGTGATCGTCGCCGTGCGCGCCTCACAGGATCCGCTGACCAGGCTCGGTGAGCGGCGCATCGTCGCCGTGCTCGCGGGAATCGGCAACCTCGAACTCGCCATCTCGGCGGTGGTCATCACGATCGGAATCGGTGTCGCCGTCGTCACCGGCGCCACCTTCCTGCCGACGGAGTGGCTGGTCTGGGTCCCGCTCGCGAAGCTGCTCGGAGTACTGGTGCTCGGCCTGGTGGTGCTGCTGCCCTCGTTCCGGGGCACGGCCGCACGCTGGATCGCCCTGCCGACCGTGGTGTTCCTGGCGGCGACGACCCTGAGCACGACCCTGGTGACGGGCGGAGTGCTGCTGCAGCAGCCCGTGGCCGGGTTCCCCGCCACGCCCGTGCAGGTGGCGATCCTGCTGCTGGCGGCCGCGCTCGCGCTGTGCGTCTGGAACCTGGTGATCCCACGCCGCGAGATCAACCCGAGCCTCGTCGTGCGGCTCGCGATCGTGCCGCTCATCGCGGTGCACGCCGGCTGGCTGCTGCCCGCAGCATGGTCGGGGCTCGGCCGGATCGTCGTCGTCGTCACCGTGCTGCTGGCGCTGGCCTGGTTCATGCCGCCGGTCGCCGCCGACCGCATGCGGCACGGCTTCCATGTGCTCTCGGCGTCGGTGGCGCAGCTGCTGACGCTCGTGGTGTTCCTGCTCGCCATCCCGAGCCTGTTCGCCGACGGAGCGCTGACCGTCCTCGGCCTGCTCTGGCTGTCGGTGCCGATCATCGCGGCGCTGACCATCGACACGAAGAAGCTGGCTGGCGAACCCGCTGCATCCCAGTAAAGTTCACTCAGCCCGCCGTGCACTCTCGCCCGGAGCCGGCTCCGATGGAGGACGCATGAACAGCACCAGTTTCCGCGAGCGTTTCAGCTACTGGTTCGACAACTGGATGGCGCGGGGCACGCTGGCGCTGATGGCGCTGCTGGGTCTGGCGACCGTGGTCCTCGTTCTCGTGGTCTTCGCGCTTGTTCAGGTGTTCACCGCATTCGGTGTCTATCCGAACGACAACCCGAAGACGAACCCACTCGACACGCTCTGGGGAAACCTGATGCGCACCCTCGACCCGGGCACCATGGGCGGCGACCAGGGCTGGGTGTTCCGCATCCTGATGCTGATCATCACCATCGGCGGCCTCATCATCGTGGCGAGCCTGA
>JAODAS010000006.1 GCA_025463555.1 Schumannella sp. | reverse complement strand
CGATCCCTTCCTGGTCCGCGGAATGGGCTATTACACCGGCCCCATCTTCGAGCTCGCGCACCCGAGCGTGGAGTACTCGCTCGGCGGGGGCGGACGCTACGACGGCATGATCGGCAGGTTCCTCGGCGGCGAGGTGCCGGCGACCGGGTTCTCGCTCGGGTTCGAGCGGCTGGTCGAGCTGGTCGAGCTGCCGGAGGCCGTCGAGGGGCTCGCCATCGCGTTGATCCACGAGGCCGACGTCCCGTTGGGACGGCTCATGCATTTCCAGCGCCAGCTCGTCGCGGGCGGGCAGCGGGTGCGCCTGGTGGCGCGACCGAAGAACGTCAAGCCGACGCTCGACGCGCTGGCGGCGCAGGGGTTCACGCTGTTCGCGTTCATCGATGCGGACACGACCCCAGAGAGCATGGAGCTGCGCGACCTGGAATGAGGCTTTCCGCCGCCTCTCGCTAGGCTGAAGTCCGCCACCACCCCCCAACTCCCAGGAGATGCAATGTCTGCCATCGAAGCCGTCGGCGCCCGCGAGATCCTCGATTCCCGCGGCAACCCGACCGTGGAGGTCGAGGTGCTGCTCGACGACGGAACCGTCGCCCGGGCTGCCGTGCCCTCCGGCGCGTCGACCGGTGCGTTCGAGGCGTACGAGCTGCGCGACGGCGACAAGGGCCGCTACCTCGGCAAGGGCGTGCTGAAGGCCGTCGCCGCCGTGCTCGACGTGCTCGGCCCGGCCATCGAAGGCTTCGACGCCGCCGATCAGCGTCTGGTGGATGCCGAGCTGATCGCTGCGGACGGCACCGACAACAAGTCCAAGCTGGGCGCGAACGCGATCCTCGGTGTCTCGCTCGCGGTAGCGAAGGCGGCAGCCGACTCGGCCGACCTGCCGCTGTTCCGTTACCTCGGTGGCCCGAACGCTCACGTCCTGCCGGTGCCGCTGATGAACATCATCAACGGTGGCGCGCACGCCGATACCGCTCTCGACATCCAGGAGTTCATGGTGCTGCCGATCGGCGCCGAGACCTTCGCCGAGGGCCTTCGCTGGGGCGCGGAGGTGTACCACGCACTCAAGGGCGAACTCAAGAAGGCCGGCCAGAACACCGGTCTCGGTGACGAGGGTGGCTTCGCTCCCGACCTGCCCGGGGCCCGAGCCGCACTGGACTTCATCGTGAAGGCGATCGAGGTCGCCGGTTTTAAGCCGGGTCAGGACTTCGCTCTGGGTCTCGACGTCGCCGCGACGGAGTTCTTCGCCGACGGCAAGTACGCGTTCGAGAAGAGCAGCCTCACCCCGGAGGAGCTGACCGCGTTCTGGGTCGGCCTGGTCAACGACTACCCGCTGGCGACGATCGAGGACCCGCTGGCGGAGGACGACTGGGACGGCTACGTGCACCTCACCGAGCAGCTCGGCGACAAGGTGCAGATCGTCGGCGACGACTTCTTCGTCACCAACCCGGTGCGCCTGAAGAAGGGCATCGACCTGCACGCCGCGAACTCGATCCTGGTGAAGGTGAACCAGATCGGAACACTCACCGAGACGCTGGATGCGGTGAGCATGGCGCAGCGCGCCGGCTACACCACGATCATCAGCCACCGGTCGGGTGAGACGGAGGACACGACGATCGCCGACCTCGCTGTCGCGACCGACTCGGGTCAGATCAAGACCGGAGCACCGGCCCGTTCCGACCGTGTCGCCAAGTACAACCAGTTGCTGCGCATCGAGGAGGAGCTGGGCGAGGCGGCGACCTACGCCGGTCGCGGAGTGTTCCCCCGGTTCACCCCCGCCGCCGCTGGTTGAGTAGCGCCGCAGGCGCGTGTCGAAACCGGCCCACCCGCTGGTTGAGTAGCGCCGCAGGCGCGTGTCGAAACCGAGCCTCCGGCTGGTTGAGTAGCGCCGAAGGCGCGTGTCGAAACCGAGCCTCCGCGGTGGTGGTTTCGGCACGCCGCTTCGCGGCTACTCAACCAGCGGACGTGGTTTCGATACGCCGCTTCGCGGCTACTCAACCACCGAACGTGGTTTTGGCACGCCGCTTCGCGGCTACTCAACCAGCGGTCGCTTAGCCTGGAGACATGGCCCGCGAACGCACCACCCGCGTGCCGGTGGTCCTCCCCGAGGAGAGCCGTCCGGCCGCGTGGCTGCGCAACTTCCGCATGTCCGGGTTCGCATTGTCGATGCTGGGACTCATCGTCGCGGCGCTGCTGGTGCTCGCCGCGCCGCTGAAGACCCTGATCGAGCAACGTCAGCAGATCGCGCAACTGCAGCAGTCGCTGGCTCAGGCGCACCAGGATGTGGACGATCTGAACGCCCAGGTCGCCCGCTGGTCCGACCCCGCATACATCCAGGCTCAGGCTCGCGAGAGGCTGTACTACATCCTCCCGGGCGACGTGAGCTACCTCGTCGTCGGTCAGCCCGACACGACGGCTGGCGCAGGCGCTCTGCCGATCAGCGACGAGATCCAGACGACGCAGACGGACTGGATCGGCGGTCTGCTCGGCAGCGTCTACACGGCCGGCCTCACGGACGCGACACCGGCCGAGCTCGACAGCCCCGCGCAACTCGACAGCCCCAAATGACCAGCCCCAGATGACCACCCCGCCCTTCGATCCGCCGAGCGACGCGGACATCGCCGAGGTCTCGCGTCAGCTGGGCAGGCCCGCACGCGGCGTGATCGGCATCGCAGCGCGGTGCGTGTGCGGCAATCCGACGGTGGTGGCGACGAGCCCCCGCCTTCCGGACGGCACGCCGTTCCCCACCCTCTATTACCTTTCGCACCCGGCTGCCACGGCATCCATCTCGACCCTGGAGGCCACCGGCGTGATGGCGGAGTTCGCCGCGGAGCTCGCCGACGACGAGATCGCGGACCGCTACCGCAACGCGCACGAGCAGTATCTGCTGGACCGGGACAGCATCGAGGCGATCCCGGAGATCGCGGGATACTCGGCCGGCGGCATGCCCGACCGGGTGAAGTGCCTGCACGCGCTTGCCGCGCATTCGCTGGCGGCCGGTCCGGGCGTGAACCCGATCGGCGACCTCGCCCTGGAGAGGGCCAGCTGGTCTCCGCGACGTTGTCAGTGCACGGCCTGATCGCACGATAGATTGGGACCGGTTTTTCCCCAGCGAGGAGACGTCCCATAGTGCGCAAGATCCTGATCGTCGGCGGTGGCTACGCCGGGTTCTACACGGCCAAGAAGCTCGAGAAGTGGCTCGGCCGTCGTGAGGCCGAGGTCACCATGGTCGACCCCTTGCCGTACATGACGTACCAGCCGTTCCTTCCCGAGGTCGCGGCCGGCTCGCTCGATCCGCGTCACGCGCTCGTCAGCCACCGTCGCCACCTGAAGCGCACGAAGGTCATCACGGCCAGGGTGACGAGCGTCCGTCACGCCGAGAAGAAGGTGACCATCACGCCCGCCGTGGGCGAGCCGTGGGATGTCGATTACGACGTCGTCGTCGTCACCGCGGGCTCGGTGTCGCGCACGTTCCCGATTCCGGGGGTTGCGGATCAGGCCATCGGCCTCAAGAACATCGAAGAGGCGATGGCGATCCGCGATCGCATGACCGACAACTTCGCGAAGGCGTCGAACCTGCCTCCCGGTGCGGAGCGCGACCGCCTGCTCACGACGGTCGTCGTCGGCGGCGGGTTCGCCGGCATCGAGATCTTCGGCGAGCTGCGCAGTTTCGCCAGCGCGCTCGTCGGGCAGTACGACACGCTCGTGATGGATGACACGCACTTCCACCTCATCGAGGCGATGGGCCGCATCATGCCCGAGGTGTCGCTGAAGACGAGCCT
>JAODAS010000175.1 GCA_025463555.1 Schumannella sp. | reverse complement strand
ACTACAACGCGGGCACCCTGGGCGCGTCGATGGTCGAGGGCCGCATCTCCCAGGGCGTGGTGGTGGGCGACGGATCGGACATCGGCGGCGGCGCGTCGATCATGGGCACCCTGTCGGGAGGCGGAACGGTGCAGGTCGCGATCGGCCGGCGGGCGCTGCTGGGGGCGAACTCGGGGATCGGGATCTCGATCGGTGACGACTCCGTCGTCGAGGCGGGGCTGTATGTGACGGCGGGCACGAAGGTCACCGTGCTCGTCCCCGGCGAAGCACCGCGGGTGACGAAAGCCGTCGAACTGAGCGGTGTCGCGGGTCTGCTGTTCCGCCGCAACTCGCAGACCGGAACGGTGGAGGTGCTCCCCCGCTCGGGCGACGGTGTGGCGCTGAACGCCGCCCTTCACGCCTGAGCGGCAGCGCTCTGCTTCTCTGCCACGCCTAGTACTCCGGCTTGGTGCTCGCCTCGAGCAGGGGCAGGTCGACCTTCACGAGTTCGCGGATGCGGGCCTCGCGCTGGTCGCGGTACTCGCGGGTGTGGGCCTCCATCTCGGGCCGGCGCGCCAGCTTCGCCTCGATCGATGCTCCGATCTCATCCCACGCCGCGTTGCGTGCGGCGTCGACGACGGCGAGCAGGTACTCGTCGTCTTCCGCTATCTCGTCGAGCCGGTCGGCCAGGATGTCGGAGACCTGCTCGCGACGCTCCAGCCTCTCGGCGTCGCCCTTGCGGTAGTCGGTCTGGTGCAGGGCACGGCCCGGCCGGTCACGCGTGTTCTCGATGATGTCGTCGAGTCGCTCGACGTCTTCGCGCTTCTCGCGCGCGAGGGCGCGGAAGACCTCGCGCGCAGCCGCGACCGCGTTCTTCTCGCTGTAGTCGGCGCGATCACGCAGAGCGCGGACGATCTGCCGGTTCTTCACCGCCATCCGAACCGCGGAGGCTGCGATCAGGACGCCCTCCTCGGCGATCTCCTCGACCGGCGGGGGCTCGACCGGTTCGGGCGCCTCGTACGTTCCGACGTCGACGCGGCCGCGTCGGAGGCGTCGGCGGAACCTGTGGAACACGTGCCAACGCTATCGCTGCGCGGATTTCGACACGCGGCTACGCCGCTACTCAATCAGCGGGTAGTCGGCCACTCCCTGGCCGGCTCGCCCACGTACAGCTGCTGCGGACGGCCGATCTTGGTGGCCGTGTCGGCGTTCGCCTCGCGCCAGTGGGCGATCCAGCCCGGCAGCCGGCCGATGGCGAACAGCACCGTGAACATGCGCGTCGGGAAACCCATCGCCTTGTAGATCACGCCGGTGTAGAAGTCGACGTTGGGATAGAGCTTGCGCTCGATGAAGTAGTCGTCGGCGAGGGCGACCTGTTCGAGCTCTTTGGCGATGTCGAGCAGCGGGTCGCTGACGCCGAGGGCGGACAGGATCTCGTCCGCACTCTCTTTGACGATCTTGGCCCGAGGGTCGAAGTTCTTGTACACCCGGTGCCCGAAGCCCATCAGCTTGACGCCGTCTTCTTTGTTCTTGACCCGCTCCACGAACTTCTGAACACCCTCGCCGGAGTCGTGGATCTGGCCGAGCATCGTCAGCACGGCCTCATTCGCTCCGCCGTGCAGGGGACCGTAGAGCGCGTTGATGCCGGCCGAGATGGAGGCGAAGATGTTCGCCTGCGTCGACCCGACGAGTCGCACGGTCGCGGTCGAGGCGTTCTGCTCGTGGTCTTCGTGCAGGATGAGCAGCCGATCCAGAGCCTTCACCAGCACCGGATCGACGTGGTACAGCTCGGCGAGGTTGCCGAAGTTCAGCTTGAGGAAGTTCTCGATGAAGTTGAGCGAGTTGTCGGGGTAGAGGAACGCCTGACCGAGCGCCTTCTTGTGCGCATACGCCGCGATCACCGGGAGCTTCGCCAGCAGGCGGATGGTCGACAGCTCGACCATCTCGGGGTTGTGCGGGTCGAGCGAGTCCTCGTAGTACGTCGAGAGCGCCGAGACCGCTGACGACAGCACCGACATGGGGTGCGCGGTGTGCGGCAGCGCGGAGAAGAAGCGCTTCAGGTCTTCGTGGAGCAGGGTGTGCCGGCGCACCCGCTCGCTGAACTCCTCGAGCTCGGAGGCGCTGGGCAGCTGCCCGTAGATGAGGAGCCAGGCCACCTCGAGGTAGGTGGAGTTGTTCGCCAGGTCCTCGATCGCGTACCCGCGGTACCGGAGGATGCCGGCGTCGCCGTCGATGTAGGTGATCGCGCTCTTCGTCGATGCCGTGTTCACGAAACCCTGGTCGAGTGTCGTCAGCCCCGTCTGGGACATGAACCCCGAGATGTCGACGCTGTCGCGGCCGTCCACCGCGCGCACGACGGGAAACTCGGTGCTGGTCCCGATGTACGAGAACGTCGCGCCTGCGTTATCGGGCACAGTGTCGGTCACGGCTACAGCCTATCCGGGGCTTCTGACCACTGTCGCAATCGCCAAGGATGGCGCTCAGTGGTTGGAGAGCTGCTCCAAACGCCGCGCGGCGGCACCCACGATCTCGTCCGTCGCGGTCAGCGCGATGCGCACATGCTGCGAACCTGCAGGCCCGTAGAAGGTGCCCGGGGTTCCCAGGATGCCGTGGTCGGCCAGCGCGGCGACCGTCGCCCAGGCGTCCTCTCCGCGTGTCACCCAGAGGTACAGGCCGGCACTGCTGTCGTCGACCCGGAACCCCGCCGTCGTGAGAGCGGCGATCAGCGTCGTCCGTCGTGCGCGGTAGCGCTCGCGCTGCACCTGCACATGCTCGTCGTCGCCGAGAGCCGCGACCATCGCGGCCTGGATGGGCGCCGGGGGGTTCAGCCCCAGATGCTTGCGCGCCAGGACGAGCTCGCCGACCAGGTCGCTGCACCCTGCGGCGAAGCCGGCGCGGTATCCCGCCAGGTTCGAGCTCTTGCTCAGCGAGCCGACCGACAGCGTCAGCCGGCGCGAGTCGCCGATGACCCGCGGGTCGAGGATGGTCGGCGTCGGGGCATCCCCTGCCCAGTTGAGTTCGGTGTAGCACTCGTCGTTCGCGATGACGGCACCGAGGTCGCGCGCGCGGCGCACGGCACGGCGCAGGAACTCGACGTCCAGCACCCGGCCGTCCGGGTTGCCGGGACTGTTCAGCCACACCAGCCGGGTCTCGTCCGGCCAGTCCTCGGGCTCGTCGGATGCGAGCACCGTGGCGCCGACGGCAGCCGCTCCGACGGCGTACGTGGGGTAGGCGAGGGTGGGCTGCACGACCACATCTCCGCGGCCGAGCCCGAGCAGCGTGGGCATCAGGCCGATCAGCTCTTTCGACCCGATGGTCGGCATCACGTTTGCGGCCTCCACCGTCACACCGTGCCGACGGGCGAACCAGCCGATCACCGCGGCCGTGAACGCCGCCGACCCGGCCGTCTGCGGATAGCCGGGCGCATCGCCTGCCGCGGCCAAGGCAGCCTGGATCACCTGCGGCGTGGGATCGAAGGGCGACCCGATCGCGAGGTCGACGATGCCGTCCGGATGCGCTGCCGCCCGCTCCCGATACGGAAGCAGTGAATCCCACGGAAAGTCCGGCAGTTCGAGTGCCACTAGCCGGGCCTCCTAATGTGCGGCCTGCTCCTGCGGCGGAAGCGCGGCGATGAGCGAGTGGTCACCGGGGATGACGCCGA
>JAODAS010000148.1 GCA_025463555.1 Schumannella sp. | reverse complement strand
CGACGATGACCGGATTCATCCTGGTAGACCCCACCGGCGAGAACCGGATCGTCATTGCCGACGGTGCACTCGGGGTGGTCGCGGCGGATGAGGTGGACGGGTTCGCCGCGACCATCGCGGGTGCCGGCCGCCTGGTGATCTCCCTCGAGGTGCCCGTGGCTCTCGCACGACGTGCCGCCGGGCTCGCTCGAGCAGCCGGCGTCCCGGTGCTGCTCAACCCCGCGCCGATGGTGGCGGAGGCGGATCGCGACCTGATCGGCCTGGCGGATGTGATCACGCCCAACCGCGGCGAACTCGCCTTGCTGGCCGGGGCACCCGGTGCCTCGATCGAGGAATGTCTGAGCCGGCTGTTCGGGTGGTACCGGGGCACCGCAGTCGTCACGTGCGGCGGAGCGGGGGCCGTCGTCTGCGACGGCGCCGCACAGGTTCTCATCCCCGCCGTGGAGGCCCTGCAGGTCATCGACACGACCGGTGCGGGCGACAGCTTCACCGCAGCACTGGCCGTCGCGCTGACGGAAGGGGCTGACCCGGTCGAGGCAGCCCGATTCGCCGCCGCCGCCGCCGCGCTGTCGGTGGGTGTCGCCGAGGTCATCCCGTCACTTCCCCGCCGGGCCGACGTCGACCGGATGCTGGCGCGCGCATGACGCCGGCTGACGTCGCACCGCTGATCCAGCACACCCTCATCGAGACGGGGACCACGCGCGAGCAGATGGTCGGCCACGCACGGGAGTGCCTGGAGTACGGATTCCAGGCGGCGATGGTCGCCGGCTCGTGGGTCGACGTCGTCGCGGTGGAACTGGCGGGCACGGGAGTGGCGATCGCCTCTGCGCTCGACTTCCCCACCGTCGGCATCATGAGCACTCTCGGCAAGGCGCGCGAAGCCGAGCAGCTGGTGCATCTCGGCGCCCAGCAACTCGACATCGGGGTGCAGATCGGCTGGCTCAAGAGCGGGGAGTACGCGAGATTCCGGGATGACATCGCGGCGGTCGTCTCCTGCGGCGTGCCGATCAAGGTGATGCTCGAATTGCCGCTTCTGACGGCCGCCGAGCGCGACGCCGCCGTCGACCTCTCTCTCGAGGCCGGCGCCGCATTCCTCAAGAACGCCAGCAGCGGCGCCATCGAGATCGCGGAACCGCAGAGCATCCGCTATCTGGTGAAGCGGGCCGATGGGCGCGCCCTGGTAAAGGCATCGGGCGGCATCAAGACCTACGACCATGTGGTGGCCCTTCTCGAGGCGGGTGCAGCGCTCGTCGGTACCAGCGCAGGAATCGCGATCGTGACCGGCAGCACCGGCGACGAGACCGGGAGCTACTGACCGTGGCCCAGATGTTCGAGTTCGGATCGGCCGTCGGCGACCTCGACCGCGACGCGGGTGCGGCGCTGCATGCACAGATCTCGGCCGGCATCCGGAGCCGGATCATCGCAGGGGACTGGCCGCGCGATCATCGCCTGCCGCCCGAACCCCGGATGGCCGAAGAGATCGGCGTGAGCAGAGGCACGCTGCGCCGGGCGCTGGGAACGCTGATCGACGAAGGCCTGCTCAAACAGATTCCCGGGCGCGGCACGTTCGTGACCGAGACTCTCATGGAGCCCGCGGCCGCCCAGAGACTCAGCACGCTGTCGGAGGACTTCGCCAGCCAGGGCATCACACTCGACACCGGCGTGCTGTCGTGCGAGGTCGCAGAGCCGCCCGTCGAGGTGGCGAAGCTGCTCCAGCTGCAGCCGGGGACGGCCGCACTGCGGCTCGTGCGCATCCGGAGTGCCGAGGGTCTGCCGATCGCTCTTCTGCACAACTACGTGCGACTCGACCTCGCCCCGGGGATCGAGCTGATGGACTTCTCTCAGACCACGTTGTTCGGCGCGCTCGAGGGCCGGTACGAGCTCGAGATCGGTACCGCGCGCCGCAGCTTCAGTGCCATCGCCGCTCCGGTCGAGGTCGCCGAGGCGCTGGCCCTGCCGCCGAACCAGCCGGTGCAGTACCTCGAGCAGCTCACCCTGCTCGCGGACGGCCGCCCCATCGAGTACTCCGACGTCTGGATCGACAGTCGGCAACTCCGCGTCGTGACGCACATGTCCCGGCGTTCAGCCGTCGTCGAAAGGGAACTCTCCGCATGACCACCCGCCTTGTCCTGGATGTCGACACCGGCACCGATGATGCCGTCGCGATCTTCGCCGCAGCCGGGCACCCCGACCTGGAGCTTCTCGGAGTGACAGCGGTGAACGGAAACGTCGCCCTGAAGTACACCGTCGAGAACACCCTGCGCGTGCTCGACCACATCGGGTCGAAGGTGCCGGTCTTCGCGGGGGCGAACCGCCCGATCGTCCGGCCCGACTTCCCCATCCCTCGTCACATCCTGAACGGCGGCGAGGACTCCGATTTTCAGGTGAACGAGCTCGATTTCGCTGCGTCGACAACGCCCGCCCAGCCGGTGCCGGCCGTGCGATTCCTGGTCGACACGATCATGGCGGACGGCGGCGACGACATCGTGATCGTCGCAACGGGTCCCCTCACCAACGTCGCACTCGCACTCGCGTCCGAGCCGCGCATGGCGGCACGCATCAAGCGGCTCGTGGTGATGGGCGGCGCGCGCGGATGGGGCAACGTGACAGCCGCGGCGGAGTTCAACTTCTGGGTGGATCCCGAGGCCGCAGAGGCCGTGTTCAGCGCCGGCATCGGCGACGTGCTGATCGTTCCGCTCGACGCCACCCACGATGCCCAGTTGAGCCTCGAGGACTGTGACGCCTTCGACGCGATCGGAACGCCCGCCGCCACAGGATCGGCCGCGCTGATCCGTCACCGGATCGAGCACTACCCCGACGACCCCGCCGCGGCGCGGCTGACCGCACCGGTGCACGACGCCCTCTGCGTCGCGGCGCTGGTCCGCCCCGAGGTGCTCACCGAGGTCGTCGAGGGCGTCGTGCACATCGAGACGGCGGGGGAGCACACCCTCGGCGAGATGGTGCTCGACACACGTCCCTGGCGCACCGGGCCCCCCAACGCCCGGGTCGCGATGCGCGCAGATGCGCAGATTTTCGCCCAGTTCCTCGCAGATGCGTTCCGCTCTTGAAACGCATCGGCGCGCTACGGGATTCTGGCGAACGACACGTCCGTCCGTGGCTGGACGGCCCGCTCCACGAGAGCGCACAAGGAACGGGGTACCCCTCCCCGGGCCGCATCCGGAACGTCGGCAGAGTCGCCTCGTTCCGTCCGCACCTCCTGATCCGAAAGGCAACTCCATGACTACTGCTGCACCTGTCGCATCGGCGCCGAAGAAGAGCAAGTTCGCTCGTCCAAAGTTGCCGATGACGCTCATCGTCACCCTCATCCCGGTCTGTGTCGCGCTCAACATCGTCGGCGGTTACATCGCCGGCGCCTTGCGGCTGCCGGTCTACCTGGACATGATCGGCACCGCCATCTCGGCGATCGTGCTGGGTCCGTGGTGGGGTGCACTCGTCGGCGTGCTGACCAACGGCGGCAGCGCCCTGATCAGCGGTCCCGTCAGCCTCCCGTTCGCCATCGTCAACGTCGTCGGCGCGCTCCTCTGGGGCTACGGCGTCCGTTCCTGGGGCCTCGGCAAGAGCATCCCGAAGTTCTTCCTGCTCAATGTCATCGTCGCGGTCGCCTGCACGATCGTCGCCGCGCCGATCATCGTGCTCGTCTTCGGCGGTGCGACCGGCAACGGCGCTGACGCTCTGACAGGCACGTTCCTAGCGGTGGGTCAGAACCTCGTCGGCTCGGTGTTCTCCTCGAACATCCTGACGTCGCTGGCGGACAAGATCATCGGCGGCTTCGTCGCGCTCGCGGTGATCGAGGCTCTTCCGAAGTCGCTCACGGCCGACATCGACATCGTGAAGGCGACGCCCCTCAAGGGCATCCTGCTCGCTGTCGCGGGCATCGTGATCGGTGTTCTGATCGTGGTCGTCTTCCTGGCCATCAACGCCAACGCCGGTTCCTGACCGAACGGCCCGAACCGCTCAGGGGCGGCCGGCTCACCACCGGCCGCCCCTGACATCGACACACCCCTTCTAGGAGAGATGCGCCATGACCGACCCCATCATCCGCTTCGACAACGTCACCTACAGCTACCCGGCCACCGAGGAGCCGGCCCTGCGCGAGATCGACCTGAGCATCATGCCGGGTGAGTACGTCGCCATCATGGGCTTGAACGGCGCGGGAAAGACCACGCTCGGTTTCTGCGTGAACGGTGTCGTCCCCACCATGCTCGGCGGCACGCTCGAGGGCACCGTCACCGTCGGCGGCCTGAACGTCGATGAATACCCGGTCCGCGAGATGGCGAAGCTCGTCGGCATGGTCTTCGACAACCCCGAGTTCCAGATGAGCCAGATGTCGGTCGCCGAGGAGGTCGCGCTCGGGCTCGAGAACGCGGGTGTCGCCTACGAGGACATGTTGCGGATCATCCCGGAGGCCCTGGCGCTGGTGGGCCTCACCGGATTCGAGGAACGGTCGCCGCTGGGCCTGTCCGGTGGTCAGCAGCAGCGGCTCGCGATCGCGGCCGTGCTGGCGATGAACCCGAAGATCCTGATCATGGACGAGCCGACCTCGAACCTCGACCCCATCGGCAAGCAGGAGGTGTTCGAGATCGCGGCCAAGCTCAACAAGGACGCCGGCATGACCGTCGTGGTGATCGAGCACGAGGTCGAGGTGATGGCCAAGTACGCCGATCGCGTCGTGGTCATCGACCACGGACGGATCGTGATGAATGGCACGCCGGCCGACATCTTCGCGCAGGTGGACCGGCTCAACGAGCTCGGCCTTCGGGCGCCGGAGGCTGCCGTGCTGGCCGAGATCCTGCGAGCCGACGGCTTGTGGAAGGGCCCGACTCCCACGACGGCCGCACCCGCGATCGCAGCGGTGCGCCAGTTGATCGGGGCCGACCGTGGCTGAGACGTCCGTGAGTCCCGCGAGTTCTCCCGCGATCCAGGTCACCGGAGCGCGATTCGTGTATCCGAGCGGAGCGGTCGTCGCGCTCGACGACGTCGACCTGACGGTCGCGCACGGCGAGATCCTCGGCATCATCGGTCAGAACGGCTCCGGCAAGACCACCCTCACGAAACTCTTCAACGGCCTGCTCAAGCCGACGAGCGGCACCGTCGTCGTCAACGGCGTCGATACCGCCCGCAAGACCGTGCAGGAGATGGCGCCGCACGTCGGGTACGTCTTCCAGAACCCGAACCATCAGCTGTTCGCCCGCACGGTCGAGGCCGAGTTGCAGTTCGGGCCGCGCAACATCGGGGTGCCCGAAGAGGAGATCACCGAGCGCGTGGCGAAGGCGGTGGAGTTCTTCGGACTCCAGGACGTCATCGAGGAGCACCCGTACCGGGTGAGCTTCCCTGTCCGCAAACTGGTAGGCATCGCCTCGATCGTGACGATGCAGCCGGCGATCATCGTCTTCGACGAGCCGTCGACGGGCCAGGACCACCAGACCACCCACATCATCAACGACCTGATCCGTCGCCTTCGTGAGGACGGGACCACCGTGGTCTGCGTCTCCCACGACATGCCGCTGCTTGCGGACGTGGTCGAACGGGTCGTGGTCATGAAGAGCACCCGCATCATCGCCGACGCGAGCCCTCGCGAGGTGTTCGCCGACGAACCGCTCATGGCGCGCACCAACCTGCAGGCCCCGCAGATCACCGAGATCGCGATGAGGACCGTGGTGCCACTGGGCGGTCCTGTCGCGCTGACACCGCGTGAACTCGCCGACGACATCGAGAAGCGAGCCCGCAAGAAGCCCGCCGGCAGACCGGCCGTCGCCGCGACCAGAGGAGCGGCATCATGACGATGACCCCTGCACTGCCCATCTCGATGATCCCCGGGGACTCGGTCATCCACCGCATCAACCCGATCGCGAAGCTCGTCTGGGTGATCGGCTACATCGTGCTGGCATTCTCGACCCAGAACATCCTCGTCCTCGGGCTGATGGCGTTGTTCGCGTTCCTGGTCGCGCCGATCGCCGGCGTGGTGAGACCGCTTCTCAAGGCGATGATCATCCTCATCCCGATCGCCTCCTCCCTGCTGGCGCTGCAGATCATCGCCCCCGCCGTGGAGCGTCCCTGGACCCAGGTGGGCTCGATCGGGCCGCTCGCGTTGTACGGGGACGGGCTATATTACGGGTTCGTGCTGCTGGGCCGCATCGTGGCTTCGCTGATCGTCGCGCTCGTCGTGGTCATGACCACCCACCCCAGCGATCTGTTCACCAGCCTCGCCAAGCTCAAGATGCCCTACACGCTCAACTTCATGCTCGCCATGACGTTGCAGTTGATCCCGGTCTTCCAGCGCGAGTTCGGCATCATCATGAGCGCGCAGAAGTCGCGCGGCATGAAGGGCACCGGGTTCTCTGCCGTGCTGCCGAGCTTCGTGCCGGTGTTCGTCGGAGCGATCGAGCGGGTGCAGCAGTTGTCGATCTCGCTCGAGTCCCGCGGTTTCGGCTCGAACGGCTTCAAGACCAGTTACCGGCGGGTCAAGGTGCGCGCGCGCGACTGGATCATCGGCGGGATCGGTGCGATCGCGATCGCCGGGTTGTCCGCCTACTCGATCTACCGGGGCCTGTGGAGTCTCGGCGGCGTGATCCAGTTCAGCCCCGCATTCGTCACGGCACTGTTCATCATCTCTGCGGTGGCGTTCTTCGGCACGATCGCCGTGACCATCGCGTACTCGTTCAAAAAGTGAGCAAAGGAACCCCAAGCCCCATGAATGTCACGGAACGCCAGCACCACATCGATGTCGCCCCCGGCGAAGTCGGTCGCTACGTCTTCCTCCCCGGCGACCCGGGTCGCTGCGAGCCGATCGCGCGACTATTCGACGATCCGAAACTCGTGGCGAAGAACCGCGAGTACGAGACCTGGTCCGGCTACCTCGATGGCGAGAAGGTGTCGGTGACGTCGACCGGCATCGGCTGCCCCTCGGCCGCGATCGCCATGGAAGAACTGGTCAAGGTCGGCGCTGACACCTTCGTGCGAGTCGGTACGTCGGGTGCGATGCAGCCCGACATCGAAGTGGGCGACCTCGGCGTCATCCAGGGAGCGATCCGCGACGAGGGCACCAGCTCGCACTACCTGCCGATCGAGTTCCCGGCGGTCGCAGACCTGGAACTGACCAGGGCTCTCGCCATCGGTGCCCGCTCGACCGGCAAGACGGTGCACATCGGGATCTCACAGTCCAAGGACTCCTTCTACGGCCAGCACGAGCCGGGCCGGATGCCGGTGGCGGCTCGCCTGCAGGAGCGGTGGACCGCGTGGATGGCCGGCGGCGCGATCTGCTCCGAGATGGAGGCGGCGGCCCTCTACATCGTCGCGGCCACCCTGCACGTCCGGGCGAGCGGCATCATGAAGATCTTCGGGCACTGGGATCAGGCGCCGATGACACCGGAGGAAGAAGAGCAGGGTTCGCTCGACGATCTGCTCGCGGCCGCCATCGCGGGGATGCGCGAGATGATCGCGCACGACCGGGCTGCGGCAGCCGCGTGACGACCGCACAACCGCTGGTCGCGGAGCATCTGCATCTGAGCCCGGGCGACGTCGGCCGCTACGTCCTGCTGCCGGGCGACCCGGGTCGCTGCGAGCCGATTGCGCGCCTGTTCGACGACCCCGTGCTCGTGGCGAGCAACCGCGAGTTCGAGACCTGGACGGGAACGCTGGACGGGGAACGGGTGAGCGTCGTGTCGACAGGGATCGGCTGCCCCTCCGCGGCCATCGCGGTCGAGGAGCTCATCAAGGTCGGCGCCGACACCTTCATCCGGGTCGGTACATCGGGCGCGATGCAGCCGGACTCCATCACCGGTGAACTCGCCGTCATCACCGCGGCGATCCGTGATGAGGGCACCACGTCGCATTACCTTCCGATCGAATTTCCGGCGGTGGCCGATCCCGCCGTCGTCTTCGCGATCGCGGATGCCGCGCGGGAGATGGGGTACCCGTACCGGCTGGGCGTCTCCCAGTCCAAGGACTCCTTCTACGGCGAGGTGGAGCCCGACCGCATGCCGATGGCCGGCATGCTGCACGACCGCTGGGACGCGTTCGTGGCGGGGGGTGCCATCAGTTCCGAGATGGAGGCCGCCGCGATCTTCGTGATCTCGAGCATCCACCGAGTCCGGGCGGGCGGGGTCATGCGGATGTGGATGGACGGTACCGAGGACACCGACCCCGACATGGCGAAGCTGCTCGGCACCGCCGTCGGCGCCCTGCGCAACCTGATCCGCGACGACCGGGCGGGCACATCGTGGCCGTAGGCGCGGACGTCGCGCGACTGCAGGCCGTCGCACCCGGCTACACGCGCGCCATGGCGGGGTATCAGCGCCGCAACCTCACCCTGCTCATCCTCGACGGTGCGACGTTCGCGTTCGCCATCTCGCTGCTGTCCGAGACCACGATAGTCCCCGCGTTCGTACAGGGTCTGAGCAACAGTGCCGTGCTGGTCGGCCTCGTCGGTGCGATCTACGCGCTCGGTCACTACCTGCCGCAGCTGGTCGGCGCGCACCTGGTGCAGGGCAGGCCGCGTCGCAAGCCCATCGTCCTCGCGATCGTGATCAGCGAGCGCGTGGGAATCCTGGCGATCGCGGTCGTCGCCCAGCTCACCGGCGTGATCCCCACCGATGTGGTTTTGCCGCTGTTCTTCCTCGCCTTCTGCGGGTACGCCATCACGACGGGCCTGATCGGCCCGGTCTACGGCGACTTCATCGCGAAGGCGCTGACGCGGGGCCGGGGCTGGTACTACGCCGTCTCGCAGCTCGTCGGTGGCGTGCTGGGATTCACCGCTGCGCTGGTGGGCGAGCGCATCATCCGGACCCTCGCCTTCCCCGACGGCAACCAGATCTGCTTCTGGATCTGCTTCGGCCTGTCGTTCCTCTCGATCTTCTTCCTGGCGGGCCTCAAAGAAGAGCCCTACCCGCTCGCGGAGCAGCGCAAGCCGCTGCGGTACACGTTCCAGCAGATCCCGGGCATTCTGCGCGGCAACCGCCCCTACACGCGATTCCTTCTCACGCGGGCGTTCCTCGCCCTCGCGACCATGGGGATCGGCTTCGTGGTGGTGGACGGGATCGACGGCCCCCTGCGCCCATCGGATGCCGCCCTTCTCGCCGCTGTCTTCGTGCTGTCCCAGGCGTTGCTGGGTTTCGCTCTCAGCCTCCTCGGCAACTACGCCGGCTGGAAGACGGTCGTCGTACTGGGCGCGGTGCTGCTGCTTGCGGGAATGGTGGGGGCGTTCTTCGCGGACGGGCTGTTCGCGTACGTGCTGGTGTTCGTGGCCCTTGGCGGCGCGAACGCCACGACCGTCATCAGCGACTCGAACATGTCGATCGAGCTCGCCCCGACCGAATCGACGAGCGTCTACCTCGGCACCACATCCACCCTCCTGGCGCCGTTCTTCATCGCGGGGCCGCTGCTGGCCGGCTGGGTGGCCCCCACGATCGGATACACCGGAGTCTTCGGGGTCGCGGGGGTCTGCGCCGCCGTCGGGCTCGTGCTCGCCCTGCTGCTGACCGAACCGCGCCGCCTGGTTCCGGCAGGCGCGACCATAGAGACCGTCGGGCAGCCCGGCATGACGCCCTGAAAGGACGCTCAATGGTGCGCATGATCATCGACACCGACACGGCAGCCGACGACAGCTTCGCGCTGCTGGTGGGGCTGCTGCATCCCGCAGCCACTCTGGAGGCGATCACGATCGTCTCGGGAAACGTCGACTTCGACCAGCAGGTGCGCAACGCGTTGATCACCGTGGATCAGGCCGGGCGCGGGGGAGAGGTGCCCGTGCACCTGGGTGCCCGGGTGCCGATGACCCGGCCGTGGTACGCCGCGTCGGCACACGGCGACGGCAAGGGAAACCACGACTGGCCGACGCCTGCCCAGCAGGCCAGTGAGGAAGGCGCGAGCGAGGCGATCGCACGCATCGTCGCGGCCAACCCGGGCGAGATCGATCTTCTCGCGATCGGGCCGCTCACGAACATCGCGACGGCGGTGCTCTTGGATCGCGATCTGCCGCAGAAGGTGCGGCACCTGTGGATCATGGGCGGCTGCGACAACTCGGTCGGCAACGTGACCGCGGCCGCCGAGTACAACTTCTACGTCGATCCCGAGGCGGCCGACATCGTGTTGCGCGCGGGGTTCGATGTGACGATCGTCACGTGGACCCTCACCCTCGCGCAGGCGACCTGGACCCAGGATCAACTCGACGAGCTGGCTGCCATTCCCACACCGCTGGCGGAGTTTTTCACGATCCTCGACACCCCGAACAAGGACTTCAACGCGAGCGTGGGCATCGAGGGGAGCACACATCCCGATTCGCTGACGGCCATGCTGATGGTCGAGCCCGATCTGATCCTGCGCGAGTCGCGGCAGTTCGTGGCGGTCGAGACCCGGAGCGAACTCACGCGCGGGTATTCGCTGTTCGACGACCGGCCCGCGCGCAATGCCCCCAACGCACGGGTCGTCGACGAGGTCGATGCGCCGGGCTTCTTCGCCCGCTACCGCGAATTGCTGGCGAACGGGGCACGACCGCGCGGATGAGCGCCTCCGATCCGCTCATATGAGCAGAGTCTCGCGCGGATGTTGCCAGGCCGCGCGGGCGCGCATACGCTCGACCGAGGAGGAACGATGGCACGGGATGACGAACTGCTGTCCGTTCGCGTCGCCGAGCTCTATTACGACGAGAACAAGACGCAGGACGAGATCGGCGCACTCCTCGGCATGTCGCGCTGGAAGGCCGGTCGGCTTCTGGTCCAGGCCCGCGAGGCCGGCATCGTGCGCATCGAGATCGTGCATCCGCGCGCCCGTCGCCTCACGCTCGAACGCGAACTCTGCGTGCGCTTCGGTCTGCGCGACGCGGTCATCGTCCCCGATCCCGAGAACCAGGACGGGGCCACCGCGCGGGTCGCGCAGGCGGCGGCCGACTACCTGACCAGCCTGAGGCCCGTCCCGCGAGTGCTCGGCGTCAGCTGGGGCCGCACCCTGAACGAGGTCGCCGACCGGCTGCCCATCGGGTGGGCCAGCGGCGTGACCGTCGTGCAGATCAACGGGGGAGTGAGCCTCAACCGCCGTTCCGCCGGGGCTGCCACGATGGCGACGACCATAGCCCAGCGCGGCAACGGAACCGCGGTGCTGCTGCCCAGCCCCGCGATCCTCGAGCGGATCGAGACCAAGCGGGCGATCGAGGCCGACCGCACGGTGGCGGATGTGCTGACGCGTGCCGCCGGTGCCTCCGCCTACCTGTACAGCGCGGGTGTCGCCGATGCCAGTTCGGTGCTGGTCGAGAGCGGCTATCTGACGCGGGACGACGTCGATGAGCTGGTGCGCAAGGGCGCGGTTGGCGACGTCGTGGGACGCTATATCAATGCCGACGGCAACATCGTCGACTCCGGCCTCGACGACCGCACGGTGGGACTGGGGCTCCACGAACTGCGGTCCGCGGCGACCGCGATCTTCGTCGTCGCCGGACGCCCCAAGCACGACGTTGCCCGCGCGGTAGTGACGAGCGGCCTGTGCACGGTGATGATCAGCGACGAGGGTACGGCCCGCGCGCTTCTGGAGGACGCATGACCATCGAACATCCCGTCTCGCTGGCGCCGGCCGAACGCGCCATCGCGCTGCTGGGCAGCGAGCTGACCGAGAAGAGCCTGCGCCTGCACCTGGAGGGGCTGCCCGGCGTCGACGCCGTCGGTCTCGAGCAGCGTGCCGCCGGCCTCGCGACGCGCTCGATCAAGACCACGTCGAAGGCCTGGGCACTCGACCGCATCATCGAACTCATCGACCTGACCACGCTCGAGGGCGCGGACACGCCCGGCAAGGTGCGGTCACTCGTGGCGAAGGCGATGACGCCCGATCCGTCGGACCCGTCGACTCCGCGAGTGGCTGCCGTCTGCGTATACGGCGACAAGGTGCCGGATGCGATCGCGGCCCTCGGTGCCGCCCACGGGGATCCGGATGACGGGCTCATCTCGGTCGCGGCCGTCGCGACCGCCTTTCCCAGCGGGCGCGCCTCGCTGCGCGTGAAGCTGGCGGATACAGCGGACGCAGTGGCGGCCGGAGCCGACGAGATCGACATGGTCATCGACCGCGGCGCGTTCCTCTCCGGACGCTACGGCCAGGTCTTCGAGGAGATCGTCGCCGTGAAGGAGGCGTGCCGCCGTGATGATGGCACCTACGCGAGTCTCAAGGTGATCCTGGAGACCGGGGAGCTGAACACGTACGACAACGTGCGTCGCGCATCCTGGCTCGCCATCTTGGCCGGGGGCGACTTCATCAAGACGTCCACGGGCAAGGTGGCGCCGGCCGCGACGCTGCCGGTCACGCTGCTGATGCTCGAGGTGGTCAGGGACTGGCACCGGCTGACCGGTGAGAAGGTCGGCGTGAAGTCGGCGGGCGGCATCCGGCAGTCCAAGGACGCGATCCGGTACCTGGTGACGGTCGCCGAGACCGTCGGCGAGGAGTGGCTGCAGCCGCACCTGTTCCGGTTCGGAGCGTCGAGCCTGCTCAACGATGTGCTGCTGCAGCGGCAGAAGATGACGACCGGCCACTACAGCGGCCCCGATTACGTGACGGTGGACTGATGGCGAAGGCAATCGAACAGAAGAGCTTCCTCGAGTACGCGCCCGCGCCCGAGTCGACCAGCATCCTGCACCTGAAGAAGAGCTACGGGCTCTTCATCGACGGGGACTGGGTCGACGGGCACGGGCAGTCGTTCTCGACGATCAGCCCGGCGACCGAGAAGAAGATCGCGACCATCGCCTCCGCGTCGCCCAAGGACGTGGATGCCGCGGTCGCCGCGGCACGCCGCGCCTACGACAAGACCTGGTCGAAGATGTCGGGGGCCGACCGTGGCAAGTACCTGTTTCGCATCGCGCGGCTGGTGCAGGAGCGTGCGCGCGAGCTCGCCGTCGCCGAGAGCCTTGACAACGGCAAGCCCATCAAAGAGAGCCGCGACGTCGACGTTCCGCTGGTCGCCGCGTGGTTCTTCTACTACGCAGGCTGGGCCGACAAGCTCGACTACGCGGGGCTGGGTGCGAATCCCCGCGCGCTGGGTGTTGCGGCGCAGGTGATCCCGTGGAACTTCCCGCTGCTGATGCTGGCGTGGAAGATCGCTCCGGCGCTCGCCGCCGGCAACACGGTCGTGTTGAAGCCCGCGGAGACGACTCCGCTGAGCGCGTTGCTGTTCGCGGAGATCCTGCAGCAGGCGGAGCTGCCCGCCGGCGTGGTGAACATCGTGACCGGTGCGGGTGAGACGGGCGCGGCGCTGGTGCGGCATCCGGATGTCAACAAGGTCGCGTTCACCGGTTCGACCGGGGTCGGGCGCGAGATCGCGAAAGCCATCGCCGGAACCGGCAAGAAGGTCACCCTCGAGCTGGGCGGCAAGGCCGCGAACATCGTGTTCGACGACGCGCCCGTCGATCAGGCGATCGAGGGCATCGTCAACGGCATCTTCTTCAACCAGGGTCACGTGTGCTGCGCGGGTTCACGTCTGCTGGTGCAAGAGAACGTTCACGAAGAGGTCGTCGAGCGGCTGAAGCAGCGTCTCTCGACCCTGCGGCTCGGCGACCCGCTCGACAAGAACACCGACATCGGGGCCATCAACTCGCGCGAGCAGCTCGACCGCATCAAGGCGCTGAGCGACATCGGCGAGGCGGAGGGGGCGGATCGGTGGACGGCGCCGTGCGTGATCCCCGAGAACGGGTTCTGGTTCGCGCCGACGATCTTCGACAACGTCGAGACCTCGTCGACCATCGCGCGGGAGGAGATCTTCGGCCCGGTGCTGTCGGTGCTGACGTTCCGCACGCCGGCAGAGGCGATCTCGAAGGCGAACAACACGCCGTACGGTTTGTCTGCCGGCATCTGGAGCGACAAGGGCTCGAAGATCCTCGCCGTCGCCGACAAGCTGCGCGCCGGCGTGATCTGGGCGAACACGTTCAACAGGTTCGACCCCGCGTCGCCGTTCGGCGGCTACAAGGAGTCGGGGTACGGACGTGAGGGCGGCCGGCACGGTCTCGCCGCCTACCTCGCTCCCGCTGACCGAGTAGCGAAGCGTGTCGAGATCAAGGGAGCCAAGAAGTGACCCGCCTCCAGATCCCCAAGACCTACAAGCTCTACATCGGCGGTGCGTTCCCGCGCAGCGAGTCGGGACGCTCGTACGAGGTGGTCTCTCCCAAGGGAGCCTTCCTGGCGAATGCGGCGCAGGCCTCGCGAAAGGACGCTCGGGATGCGGTGGTCGCGGCGCGCGGTGCGGTGTCGGGCTGGGCGGGTGCGACGGCCTACAACCGCGGGCAGGTGCTGTACCGCATCGCGGAGCTGCTCGACGGCCGACGGGCGCAGTTCGTGGAGGAGATCACCGCATCGGAGGGGATCTCGGCCGCGGTCGCGGGCGCTCAGGTCGACGAGTCGATCGACACCTGGATCTGGTACGCCGGGTGGGCCGACAAGTACTCGCAGGTCGTCGGCAGCGGCAACCCGGTCTCGGGACCGTACTTCAACATCTCGGTGCCGGAGCCGACCGGCGTGGTGGCGCTCATCGCGCCGCAGAACGTGCGCGGCGGATCCCTGCTCGGGCTGACGCGTGTGGTCGCTCCGGCTCTGGTCGCGGGCAACACCGTCGTCGTGATCGCCGATCAGAGCCGCCCGCTGAGCGCGATCTCGCTCGGTGAGGTTCTGGCGACGAGCGATGTCCCCGGGGGCGTCGTCAACATCCTGACCGGTTCGCCCGCGGAGATCGCCCCGTGGCTCGCGTCGCATGCCGACGTGAACGCGCTGGACCTGACCGGCGCCGAGCACCTCGACTGGATCGACCTGGAGATCTCGGCGGCCGACACGCTGAAGCGCGTAATCCGGCCGGAGCCGGGTGTTCCCGCGCGAAGCCTCGACCGGATCCTCGGGTTCGTCGAGACGAAGACGATCTGGCACACCAAAGCGCTCATCTGACTGCTGCCACTCTCGCGGATTCGCAAGTGGGCGCCGACACGCCGCCGAGCGCCGGGCGGGTGCGGCGCGCCGTGCCGGAGTTGCGAATCCGCGCAGGCCCGGAAGCAAAAGATAACGAAACGGTAACGGTCCGTGCTACGGTTCAGGCACCCCCACAGGCCTACCCGAAAGCCGGTCGATGGCGACCACCCACCCGCTCGCGCGAGCGTCCTTCGCCGCGACCCTCACCGTGGCCGCGGTGCTGGTGATCGTGCTCGTCCCGGACGCCGTCCAGGCGTATGCACCCAGCCTGATCGGCACGCTCCGCGCCCCCGGAGAACCCGCGTTCGTGGCAGGTCACCGCGGCGATCGTGCTGACGCGCCCGAGAACACGCTTCCGGCGTTCGAAGCAGCGTTCGCGAGCGGTCTCGACGTCGTCGAGACGGATGTGCAGCTGACGGCCGACGGTGTCCCGGTGCTGCTGCACGACCCGACGGTGGACCGCACGACGAACGGCTCCGGTGCGGTCGCCGATCTGACGCTGGAGCAGGTGCAGTCCCTCGATGCCGGCTCGTGGTTCGGCGACGAGTTCGCGGGCACGCGCATCCCGCAACTGGCGGAACTGCTCGATCTGCTCGCCGCGACGCCGCACAAGCGCGCAGTCGTCGAGCTCAAGGGGTACTGGTCGCAGGATGGCATCCGGCGCGTCCTCGCCGATGTCTACGCGCGCGGGGTGCAGAACCGCATCGTGTTCGCGGGCATCCACCTGGGAACCATCCAGAACCTCGCGGATGCCGCCCCGGCGATCCCGAGGGTGATCATCCGCCGGGATCTGCCCGCCGACCCTGTCGGGCTGGCGCAGTTCTATGGCGCGATCGCGATCATGACGTCGCCCTGGTCGCTGGAGACGTATCCGCATGCCGTCGCGGATATGCATGCCGCGGGCCTGGGGGTACTGGTGTACACCCTGAACTCCGAGAAGCGGTGGACGGAGGCGACGTCGTACGGCGTCGACGGCATCGTCACGGATGCGCCGAGCGCCCTGGACGGGTGGCTCGCCCAGACCGCGCCGGGCACCTAGAGCTCGCCCACCAGCGCGTCGAAGAACGCGATCGCGCGCACCCAGGTGTCGATGCGGATGCTCTCGTCGATCGCGTGGATCGTGCCGCGCTCGGCGGCGCTCAGCTCGAACGGCAGGAACCGGTACACCGTGTCGCTGATCCGCGCGAAATGCCTGCTGTCGCTGGCCTGCATCATCACGTACGGGGCGGCGATCGCCTGCGGGAACTGCCGCTCGATCACGCCGACGAGCCGGTCCCATTCGGGCCCTGCGCTCGGCGAGACGGGTGACGGGTCGTTGCCGTACTGCACGTCGACGCTGACCTGATCGTCGTCGATCGCCTGCCGCACCTCGGCGGCGGTCTGCTCGACGCTGGAGTCGATGGCGATGCGCGCGTTGATCGTGGCGGTTGCGCGCTCGGCGATGATGTTGTCGCCTGCGCTGCCGGTGAGACGGGTGACAGCGCGGGTGGTGCGGACGATCGCCTCCCCCTCGCCGCCACGACGTGCCAGGGCACGTGCCAGTGCGCGCCGGTAGCGCACGGGGTGAGCGAACAGTCGTCGCTGCAGGCCGCGGGCGCGTGGGGCGATCGCGCGCAGCATCGCGGCGGCCGGGGCGCTGAGCCGGGCGGGCGGCGGATGCTGCTCGAGCCGGAGGATCGCGCGGGCGAGCGTGGTCGTCGCGCCGCCGCGCACGGGAGTCGCTGCGTGCCCGCCGGGCTTCTCTACCGTCAGCAGGATGCCTGCCAGCCCCTTCTCGGCCACCCCGACGAAGGCGATGTCGCCCTCGAGACCCGGGAAGGCATCCGATGCGACCGCCCCGCCCTCGTCGAGCACGAGTCCCGGTCGAACGCCCCGCTCGGTGAGCAGGTCGACGGCGTGCTCGGCGCCTCCGCCGAACGTCTCTTCGTTCGCTCCGGAGAACAGGTACAGGTAGGCCGCGGGCGTGAATCCGTCGCGGAGGCGCGCCTCGACCGCCTCGAGCATCGCGACGAGAGCGCCCTTGTCATCGAGCGCGCCGCGACCCCAGACGCGCCCGTCGGACACGTCCGCCGCGAAGGGCTCGTGGCGCCATCCGGGCTCGTCTGCGGGAACGACGTCGTGGTGGGCCATCAGCACCGACGGCCGGCCCGTTCCCAGCCCCGGCCAGCGGTAGAGCAGGCTGCCGCCGTCGATCAACTCGAGCTCGAGGCGCTGATGCACCAGCGGGTACAGGCCGGCCACAGCCGCGCGGAACCTGGCGAAGGCCTCGCGGTCTTCATGGGCGGGATCGCTGCGCGACACCGTCGGGATGCGCAGCAACGCGCGGAATCGTTCGATCGCCGCCGCATCGTCACCCACACGCCGATGCTACGCAAGTCCCCGCCGCTTCCTCCGCGCCCGGCCTAGCGTGGGGATATGAGCGATCATGCGTCCCTGTGGCAGACCGGAGCGCCGTT
>JAODAS010000125.1 GCA_025463555.1 Schumannella sp. | reverse complement strand
TGGCACGGTCAGGCGGCCCTCGATCTGCCCGGCTTCACGGCGGAGCGGCGCGGCTCGCGCATCCACCTGGTCTCGACGACGGCCGGCCCGCTCACCGGTGTGAAGCCTGAGGCAGGATAAGAGCATGGACTCCGCGGCGATCGCCTCCGACCTGAGCACGATCCTGTACACCGAGCAGCAGATCCAGGAGCGGATCGGCGAGCTGTGCCGCCAGATCGAGGCGGACTACGAGGGCCGCCCGGTGCTGCTCGTCGGGGTGCTGAAGGGCGCCGTCATGGTGATGTCCGATCTGGCGCGCGAGTTGCGCAAGCTCGACGTCGAGATGGACTGGATGGCGGTGTCGTCGTACGGCGCGAGCACCCAGTCCAGTGGTGTCGTGCGCATCCTGAAAGACCTGGACAGCGAACTGCAGGGTCGCGACGTGCTGATCGTCGAGGACATCGTCGACTCGGGTCTGACCCTGTCGTGGCTGCGCGAGAACCTCGAGACGCGCGGGCCGGCCTCCGTCGAGATCTGCGCGCTTCTGCGCAAACCGGACGCGGCCAAGGTGGAGATCGACGCGAAATACGTGGGGTTCGACATCCCGAACGAGTTCGTCGTCGGGTACGGCCTCGATTACGCCGAGCGGTACCGCAACCTGCGGGATGTGGCGGTCCTGGCACCGCACGTGTACTCGGCCTGATCCGGTGATCGGGAACCTCTGGGTGCGCCCGGGGCGAACACCCCGACCGCGCCCAGGTATCGCGCGATAGCCTGGCAGGCACCATGGACTTCAAGCGCATCTTCCGCGGACCGTTGATCTGGATAGTCGTCGTCGCCGCACTCGTCTTCGGCGCGGTGTCGCTGCTGACCGCCTCGACCTTCCACGAGGTCACCACCCAAGAGGGCCTCAGCCTGCTCGGCGGCGACACCGTCGAGAAGGCCAAGATCGTCGACGGCGAGCAGCGCGTCGACCTCACCCTCAGCAGCGACTACAAGGACTTCGGCAAGACCGTCCAGTTCTATTACGTCTCGCAGCGCGCGGTCGACGTGATCGCGGCGATCACCACGAGCGACGCGAAGTTCGACGACGAGGTGCCCCAGGCCAACTGGCTCACCGGGCTGCTCAGCGTGCTCATCCCGCTGCTGTTCATCGGCGTGATCTTCTGGATCATGCTGTCGAGCATGCAGGGCGGCGGCAACCGGGTCATGCAGTTCGGCAAGTCGAAGGCCAAGCTGGTCTCGAAGGAGACCCCCAAGGTCACCTTCGACGACGTCGCGGGTGCGGACGAGGCCGTCGAAGAGCTGCACGAGATCAAGGACTTCCTGAAAGAGCCGGCGCGCTTCCAGGCCGTCGGCGCCCGGATCCCGAAGGGCGTGCTGCTGTACGGCCCTCCCGGAACCGGTAAGACCCTGCTCGCCCGCGCGGTCGCCGGCGAGGCGGGCGTGCCGTTCTACTCGATCTCGGGCTCGGACTTCGTCGAGATGTTCGTCGGCGTCGGCGCCAGCCGGGTGCGCGACCTGTTCGAGCAGGCGAAGCAGAACTCGCCCGCCATCATCTTCGTCGACGAGATCGACGCGGTCGGCCGTCACCGTGGCGCCGGCCTCGGCGGCGGGCACGACGAGCGCGAACAGACCCTCAACCAGTTGCTGGTCGAGATGGACGGCTTCGACGTCAAGACCAACGTCATCCTGATCGCGGCGACGAACCGCCCCGACATCCTCGACCCCGCCCTGCTGCGTCCGGGCCGCTTCGACCGCCAGATCGGCGTCGACGCTCCCGACTCCAAGGGCCGGCAGAAGATCCTCGAGGTGCACGCCAAGGGCAAGCCGATGGCCAAGGGCGTCGACCTCGAGGTGCTGGCGCGCAAGACTCCGGGCTTCACCGGTGCCGACCTGGCGAACGTGCTGAACGAGGCGGCGCTGCTGACCGCACGCAGCAACGCGCAGCTAATCGACAACCGTGCTCTGGATGAGGCGGTCGACCGCGTGATGGCGGGCCCCCAGCGGCGCACCCGCATCATGAACGACAAAGAGCGGCTTATCACGGCGTACCACGAGGGTGGCCACGCGCTCGCGGCAGCGTCGATGCGCAACACCGATCCGGTCACGAAGGTCACGATCCTGCCGCGCGGACGCGCCCTCGGCTACACGATGGTGCTCCCGCTCGAGGACAAGTACTCCATCACCCGCAACGAGCTGCTCGATCAGCTCGCGTACGCCATGGGCGGCCGGGTGGCCGAGGAGATCGTGTTCCACGACCCGACGACCGGCGCCTCGAACGACATCGAGAAGGCGACCGCGATCGCCCGCAAGATGGTCACCGAGTACGGCATGAGCACCAACATCGGCGCCGTCAAGCTCGGCTCCTCGGGCGGCGAGGTCTTCCTCGGCCGCGACATGGGACACCAGCGCGACTACTCCGAAGAGCTGGCCGAGAAGGTCGACGCCGAGGTGCGGCTGCTGATCGAGCAGGCGCACGACGAGGCCTGGCAGGTGCTGAACACGAACCGCGACATCCTCGACAAGCTCGCGCGCGAGCTGATCGAGAAGGAGACCCTCGACCACATCCAGCTGGCCGAGATCTTCGCCGACGTCAAGCGCCTGCCCGAGCGCCCGCTGTGGCTCTCGAGCGACAAGCGCCCGCTCAGCGACCTGCCTCCGATCAAGATCGCCGCGAAAGCGCCGGTCGATCCGACGATCGTCGACGGCGGCGTGGATTCAGAGAAGCCGTCGCGGCCCAAGCGCACCCCGCGTCCGCGCAAGAACCCCGGCATCGCGACAGCCTGACGGCCGTGGGAATCGACTCCCCGAGGATCGAGGCAGCCGTGGCCGAACTCCTCGCCGCGATCGGCGAGGATCCGGCGCGTCCGGCGCTCGCGGACACCCCGCGCCGGGTGGCGGAGGCCTACGGCGAGTTCTTCGCCGGGATCGGCCAGGACCCGCTCGAGCACCTGCGCGACGCGAAGGAGATCGAGGCGGGCGCCGGAGAACTCGGCGAGCTGGTGCTGCTGCGCGACGTGGACTTCAGGTCGATCTGCGAGCACCATCTGCTGCCCTTCATCGGCGTCGCGCACCTGGCGTACGCGCCGGGTAAGCGCATCGTCGGTCTCGGACGCCTGCCCCGCGTGGTTGAGACGCTGAGTTCGCGACCCCAGTTGCAGGAGCGCCTGGGCGAGCAGATCGCGGACGCGATCGACACCGGCCTGTCTCCTCGCGGTGTGCTCGTCGTGCTCGATGCGCGCCACGGGTGCGTCACCGCCCGAGGTACCCGCCAGGTCGACAGCACCACGGTCACGGTCGCGAGCCGCGGCACCCTTAGCGAACCGGCCGCCCAGGCGGCGGTGCTCGCCACGATCGCCCGAGGGGTCGACCGATGAGCGAGCCGCTCGGCGCGGCGCCGGCAGGACGACGACGCGGTGGTGCCAGCACCCACCGGGGCGCATCGCGGCCGGGTGCGGCTTCGGCCTCGACAGCAGCTCCCGCGCCGCTGCCCCGCACGCAGATCATGGGCGTGCTCAATGTCACTCCCGACTCCTTCAGCGACGGTGGCCGGTGGGACAACCCCGACGACGCCATCGCGCACGCTGTCGCGATGGTCGAGGCCGGCGCGACGATCGTCGACGTCGGCGGCGAGTCGACCCGGCCCGGCGCCACCACGGTGCCGGCACCGGAGGAACGCAAGCGCGTTCTCCCGATCGTTCGTGAACTCGTCGCACGCGGCATCACCGTCAGCATCGACACCCTGCACGCCGACACCGCCCTCTCGGCAGTGGATGCGGGCGCGGAGATCATCAACGACGTCTCCGGCGGGCTCGCCGACCAGGGGATGGGACGGGTGGTCGCCGAGACCGGCGTGCACTTCGTCGCCATGCACTGGCGCGGGGGCGCCGACGTCGAAACGGGCTACCGGGATGTGGTGGCCGAGGTGCGGGCAGAACTGAAGGCGCGCGTCGCCGAACTGGTCGTCGTCGGGGTGGAGCCGAGCCGCATCGTGCTGGATCCGGGGCTCGGATTCGCGAAGGACGCCGGGCACAACTGGCAGCTGCTCGGACGGCTGGACGAGCTCGCGAGTCTCGGCCACGGCATCCTGATCGGCGCCTCGCGCAAGCGTTTTCTCGGCGCGATGCTGCCGCCGGACG
>JAODAS010000085.1 GCA_025463555.1 Schumannella sp. | reverse complement strand
CCTGCTCATCATCCAGGGCCATGCGTTCGCGACCGGGCACCCCATGAAGGACGTCGCGCGCGCGATCGTCGACGGCGACCTCGCGTTCAAGAACGGCGACACCGGGATCGAGGTGGCCTGATGCTGCACGAACAGGAGGTGCTGAAGACCTTCGCCAAACTGGCCGACACACTGGTGGCCGGGTATGACACCGTCGAGCTGCTGCAGTCTCTCGTGGAGTCCTGCCAGGAGCTGCTGGGCGTCACGGACGCCGGCATCCTGCTCATGGGCGCCACCGGCGAGCTCGAGCTCGTCGCATCGACCAACGAGTCCAGCATGCTCGTCGAGACGATGCAGTGGGGCGCCGAGGCCGGACCGGCGATCGAGAGCTTCACCAGCGGGCGAGCCGTCTCGATGCCCAGCCTCGACGACGCCGACGGCAGGTGGCCGCGATTCGGGGAGCTGGCTCTGAACCTGGGCTACCACTCGGTGCATGCGCTGCCGATGCGTCTGCGGGAGAAGACGATCGGGTCGCTCAGCCTGCTCAACATGGAACAGGGCCCATTGGATGAGATGGATGTCCTGACCGCGCAGGCCCTGGCCGACGTCGCAACGATCGGCATCCTGCATGAGCGTGCCCTGCACGAGAGTTCTGTGCTCGTGCAGCAACTGCAAGGCGCGCTCAACAGCCGCGTCGTCATCGAGCAGGCCAAAGGCG
This sequence comes from Schumannella sp., assembly GCA_025463555.1. Classification (GTDB taxonomy): domain Bacteria; phylum Actinomycetota; class Actinomycetes; order Actinomycetales; family Microbacteriaceae; genus JBDSKH01. The sequence continues at coordinate 6,571 of JAODAS010000085.1, read as the reverse complement.
TGATCTCGTTCACCCACGGGATCTCGGTCGATGCGGCGTTCGACGTCATCCGCGCGCACGCGCGCTCGCACCGGCTCGGGCTGAGCGTCGTCGCACGACAGCTCGTCGACGGGACGCTGCAGATCGACGCCGGCTAGCCAGGCGGAGAGACCAGTACCACGAACGTGGAAAGCGCCGCCCCGACCGCGTATGCACCGAGGCCCGCGCGGATCGTGAACGCCTTCTGGCGATCCGTCTGGTCGAGGGGGAAGGCGAAGACCGGGCAGCCCGCCCAGGCCAGCCCCGCCATCCCCAGAACGGCGAGCGCGGCGGCGACCCACCACAGCACGGTGGCCGGGCCGTCGGGGAGGTCTGAAGGACGCCACCCCGACGACAGCAGGCCTGCCAGCGGGATGGACGTTCCGATGAGCGCGGCACCGAACCACATGGTGCCGGTGAAGTCGATTCGCCGCAATTCGGCCGAGGTCGATTCCTCGTCGGGAAGTGATGAATTCACCCAAATACTCTGGCCCGGTTCGCCGCAGTCCGGTGCCGGTCGCGCGCGACTCACAGCGAGCACGAAGCTGGTCTGAAAGTCCCCTGGACGTTGCCCGGACGCCGTTGCCGGTCGCGAGCGCGAGGCGTAGGACGGGAAGCAGGCACAGGAAGGGGCAGGAAACATGCCGGGAAGCCGGAACAACTCCCTGAAGGACCCGAAGCTGTACGAGAAGCTGCGGGATGAGGGCGACAGCAAGGAGAAGGCGGCGCGCATCTCCAACGCCGCGGCGGCGCGCGGGCGCTCGGCGGTGGGCCGCAAAGGCGGTAAGTCGGGCGATTACGACGAGTGGTCCGTGACGGATCTGCGCAAGCGCGCCAAAGAGCTGGGACTGAGCGGGTATTCCGGCAAGCGCAAGAGCGAGCTCGTGTCGCAGTTGCGCAACCACTGAGCGCGCCTAGCGTGGGGGGATGAGCGTCATCCAGCGCATCGTCCCGTGGATCGTCGGAGCCGTCGTGCTCACGATCACACTCGCGTCCGTGTACGTGACGGCGCAGCAACTGGATCGGCAGGGTGCGGATGAGCAGCCGCAGCGGCTCGCGTCGCAGATCGTGCTCCTGCACGACCTCCCCGAGCCGGAGGCCGCCGATCTCGTCGACCTCGGAGGCAGCGAAGCCCTCTTCTACGTCGTGTACGACACGTCCGGGTCGCCCCTGTCGGGCAGGGGGTACCTCGACGGCGACCTTGCCCAGTTGCCGGATGGAGTGATCGCTGCCGCGGTCGCCAACGGCAGCAACCGCGTCACCTGGGAGCCGCGGGACGGCCTGCGCTTCGCCACCGTCGAAGTGGCTGTCGGCGACCGCGTCGTCATGGCCGGGCAGTCCCTCGCCCCATCCGAGACGCGCACGCAGAACATCGGCTGGATGCTGCTGCTCGCGTGGGTCGTCGGGCTCGCGGTGCTCGCGGCAGGGGCCGTGCTGCAGGTGCGGTTCGGGGGCGGTCCTATTCGGCAGCGAAGCAGATGATCGATTCCGGCGGGATCTCGATCCGCACCTCCTCGGCAACACTGTCTGACCATTGCTCGGTGCGGCAGGTGAGGTCGCTGCCGTCGAAGCCGACCCTCATGAGCACGTTCTCGCCGTGGAACGCGCGCAGCACGACCGGAACGGTCCACGAATTCTTCGATTTCGCCGCGGAGTCCGTCAGCACACGAACGGATCCGTAGCGCACGAACGCGTCGACGTCGGCTCCGACCTTCAGCTCGGGCCGGGGACCCAGATCGATATGGGTGCCGGCCAGGGTGACCAACGTGAGAGCCTTTCCGTCACCCGCCGCGATCGTCCCGCGTAGGCGGTTGGTCGAACCCAGGAAGTCGGCCACGAAGGCCGTGCCCGGCGTGTGCCAGACCTCAGTCGGGGTGCCTAGCTGCTCGATGCGCCCAGCGTTCATTACGGCGATTCGCGAGGAGAGGTTGAAGGCCTCCTCCTGATCGTGCGTGACGTAGATCGCTGTGAATCCCATCGACCGCTGCATCTCGAGCAACTCCAGGCGCATTCCCTCGCGGAGCCGGGCGTCGAGGTTCGACAGGGGCTCGTCGAACAGGATGATGTCTGGGTCGGGCGCGAAGGCGCGTGCGAGCGCAACACGCTGCTGTTGCCCGCCGCTCAACTGGGAGATCCGGCGTTCGCGGTGATCCCAGAGCCGCACTCGGCGAAGTGCTACCTCGACCTTGGCCTCGACCTCGGCTTTCGGCAGCCGTCGACTCCGCAGGCCGAACGCGACGTTCTCGAACACGTCGTAGTGCGGCCACAGCGCGTACTGCTGGAAGACCATCGCCATCTTGCGGTTCTCGGGTGCCACCGTCACCGGCGCCCCCTCCCCACGGGAGAAGACCGTCCGGTTCGCAACGCGGATCGAACCGCTGTCGGCGTTCTCGAGGCCCGCGAGGCAGCGCAGTGTCGTGGTCTTGCCGCAGCCACTCGGCCCGAGAAGGGAGATGAGTTCGCCGCGCTCCACTTGAAGGGTGAGGTCGTCGACCGCGGTGACGCCGTTGCTGAAGGACTTGCGCAGGCGGTCGATGGAGATGTGCATGGGGGGAACCTCATCTGGTGACGTTGACAAGCCGTGGGTGGCTGGCGCGGGGGCGGGGCGTTCGCGGGTGATCACAGCGCGTTCCTACCTCGGAGGAACCGGCTGGCGACAGCGATCACTCCGAGTACCAGAACGATGTTCACCAGGCCGAGTGCGAGAACCGAGACGTAGTTGCCTTGGACGTAGAGTCCCCAGATCTGCACGGACATCACTTGGTTGCCCGGTGTATAGAGCAGCAGGGACGCGGACAATTCCCGCATCGCGTGGTAGGTGATCACGGTCGCGCCACTTAACACGGCCGGGGCCAGGATCGGGGCGACGATCCGCAGAGATACTCGAAGCTTGCCCGCACCGTTCATGTGAGCCGCCTCCTCGAGAACCGGGTCGAACTGCTGGAATGCGATCACCAGGGCTCGGACGCCGAAGGGCAGGAAGAGGCCCAGATAGGCGAAGATCAGAATCCATTTGCTGCCATAGACGCCAAGGGTGTGCAAGGACACCCACATCCAGAGCAGGGCCAAGCCGAAGACGATGTGCGGGATCGCAAGGGTGGCCGACGATGCGCCCTCGAGCGCCTGGGAGAACCGGCTCCGGCGTCGCACGATCATGCGCGCGATCACGAGCGACAGCGCCATTCCCACGACCGCTGAGATCACGCCGAGCTCGACGGTGTTGATGATGGCCTGGCCCGCTCCCGAATAGGTGAAGAGCTTCGTGTAGTTGTCGAGGGTCCATCCCGAACTGAACGTCGGAGAGAGGAATGGCTGGAGCGATCCGAGGATGATGGCGGCTAATGGCAGCACGACGCTGAAGAAGACGAACAGGGCCGTCAGTACGAAGGCGACCCAGCCGACCCGGGTCCGTCGGCCGCTGCCGATAGGAGCGGCCTTCGGCCCGATGGTGGTGTACTCGCGATTGCCGGCCAGACGGCGCGCGAGGAGCAGCCCTCCGATGCTCAGGAACACCAGCAGCAGCCCCAGCACGGCGGCGCGATTGGGGTCGGCGGGATATTCCGAGACGAGCTCGTAGACCGTCGACGAGAGGGTGTAGATGCGGGCATTCGGGCCGAGGATCGCGGGGACGGCGAATTCGCCGACTGTCGTCACGAATAGCACCACTGCGGTCGACAGCAGGGCCGGCCGGATCAAGCCGAGGACGATCAGCCGCATTGATCGAAGGCGACTCGCCCCCGTCATCCATGCCGCCTCCTCCAGGCTCGAGTCCAATGCCAGGACCGCGGGGCGCAGATAGAGGTATGCGATCGGCGTCGAGCAGAGGGTCATCACGAAGATGATCCCCTCCATGGAGTAGATGTTGAAGGCCGGCAGGCCGACGCGCGCGCTCAGCGCGTTGAGAAACCCGGTGTTGGGCGCGAGCAGGATCACCCAGGCGACCGCAACCATGAAGGGCGGCAGGTAACCCGGGATCACGAGGGCACGGTCCAGAAGACGCGCCAGAGGCATGTTGAGACGGCAGACCGCGATCGCCAGCAACAACGCGATGACGAACGACAGCGCGCTGCTCACCACGGCGATGACGACACTGTTGTACGCGAGCCGGAGGAACTCGGGGCTGACGAGGAATGAGTAGTTGGCGAGCGTCCAGTCCGCCGGCAGCGCCGGCGCGTCCGTCCGGAAAGTCCCGTAGACCAGGTACCCGACCGGAAGGACGATCAGAACGATCAGGATCGCGAGGATGATCACGGTGCCGGGGGAGGGGCGCCGGCGCGATCGTCGATCGCGCGGCGCCCCCTTGCCCTCGGCAGTGCCGGCAGGCGGGACCGCAGTGTCCAGAACAGTGGTCATCAGTTGTCTCCGCCTTGGGCTATCTGGTTATCGGGTCGTTCCGAGAGCGTCGCTGACATCCGCGACGATCTGGTCCGCCTGGCCGACCACCTTCGCGCCATCCCACGGGAGGCGCTTGACGTCGGCGAGAGCCGGCCGCCCCGCGGGGTAAGCCGCGATGCCGGCCAACGCCGGGTAGTTGAAGGTCAGCTGGGCGGACAGGTCCTGCCCATCCTCGCTTGCCAGGAACCGGATGAACCCGAGAGCGTTCTCGGGGTTCGCCGGCTGCGCCGCCAGCATGTTCTGGTTGAACGTCTGGCCGGAGCCCTCGTCAGGGACGACGATCTTCAGCGGGGCGCCCTGTGCGATCTGCGACCACGTCACGTCGTCCTGGGTGATGCCGATCGGGTATTCCCCGGTGACCAGCGCGTTGCCGAGCTGCCCCGACTGGGCGAAGATTCCCGGCTCCTGCTTGCCCATCGCGGTGAACCAGTCGATGCCGATGTCCGGGGAGTTGACCATGGCGGTGTCCGCGATTCGGCCGGTGGAGTTCTGTGCCGGGTCGAGCAGCGCTACCTTGCCCTTCCACTTCGGGTCGAGCAGATCGGCGTAGGAGGTCGGGACCTCGTCCGCCGAGATCGCGTCGGTGTTGTACGAAATCGACAGGGTGTAGACGCGGGATGCGAACCAGTAGCCGTTGGGGTCGGCGTACGGAGCGTCGAACCGACCCAGCAGGTCGGGATCGAGCGGCGCCACGAGCTTGCCGTCGCCGGCCTTCGCGGCGAGGCCCGGGTCGGAGATGGAGATGACATCGGCCGCGTGAAGCCCCGACGCCGTCTCCTGCTCGAAACGCTGCCAGAGCGAAACCGTGGGCGCGCTCTGAACGTCGACAGCGACACCGCAGCGGTCGGTGAACTTGGCACCGAGCTTGCTCGCCGTGTCGGCGTCGGCGCTGGTGTACCAGGTGACCGAGCCACCGGTCACACCGTCGCAATAGTCGAGGGCACCCTGTGCGGTGGTGCTGGGTGCTGCGGCGCCCCCGCTACTTCCCGCGCATCCGCTCAGAATGAGGGCTGCGGCGGTCATGACACCGAACACGGCGATGGTTGTTTTGTGTGACATTTCGATCCTCCTTGATCGTGCGGACTTCTTGGTCGGGTGTTGCTGGGTCAGATCCGGGAACCCTGGCCGGCGGGGACGAGGCTGTCGTCCTTCTCAAGGCGGTCCTCGGCTTTTGTGCCGAGCACGACCCCGATGCTCTCGAGCGCTGCCTGCACCTCGGCGACGTCGAGTTGCCGCGGCGTCACGCCCTTGCGGGAGGCGATCGCAGCGGCAATGCCCGCTGCTTGGCCGGTCATCGCGCACGGCGGGGTGTTGCGTGTCGAGCCGAACGCGCGATGGTCGACGGAGATGCAGCGACCCCCCAGCAGCATTCCCTCGATGGATGCCGGGAGCAGCGTGCGGTAGGGGATGCCGTATCCGGCACCCGTGCTGATGTTCGTCCCCCCGGCGCCGCCGGGATCGTGGATGTCCATCGGGGCGTTGGTGAGGGCGATGGCGTCGGGGAATCGCGCCTGGCTGATGACCTCTTCCTCGGTGAGGATGTGGTCCCCGATGATGCGCCGGGTCTCTCTCACGCCGAGGACGGGTGCCACGTCGAGCAGGTGAGAGTCCTCGAATCCGCCCACGTACTTCTTGAGGAACTCGTAGGTGTTGTACGCCTGCTTGCGCAGATCGATGACGGCCGCGGAGCGGGTGCGCGCGTCGAGGCCGTTGCCCTGGTACCGGGTCACGTTGACATTGATCTCGCCCGGCAGCAGCCCGGCCTTGACGACGATGTAGTCCTTCGGGACGATCCAGTTGAAGCCCTCGGCTCGAGCCTTGGCGATCCGCTTCGAGAACCCCTTCATGTAGAAGATGAGGGTGTAGTCCTCGCGGGCGAGGTCGGTGCCCTCGGGCACGACGAGCTCGTTGACATCGTCCGGGTGCTCCTCGCAGTCGCGCACGACCCCTGCGTAGTCCACGTTGAGGATGCGGAAATAGGTCGTCATCGGTTGCATCTCGCCGTCACCGTCACGGCCGAGCATGAAGTCGGCCCCGGCGAGCGCGGCCACGTCCCCGTCGCCGCTGGTGTCGATCACGACGTCGGCGAGGATGGTCTGCTGACCGCTCTTGGTCTGGCAGACGATGCCCGACACGGTCCCCTCGGACTGGAGCACGT
>JAODAS010000291.1 GCA_025463555.1 Schumannella sp. | reverse complement strand
AATATGGTGAATTGGGGCTATAAGGGGTTGTTTCGGTAAACTTGCCCTCATCGCCGAGCTGCCCGTACACTTCATCGGTACTGACATGGTAAAAAATTTTATCCGTAAAAAGCCCTTTCCAGCTCAGGCGCGCTGCATTCAGCAGGTTGACCGTGCCCAGCACATTCGTCATCACGAACTCCAAAGGATTGGTAATTGACCTGTCAACATGCGATTCTGCAGCCAAATGGATTACGCCGTCAAATCCGACTTCAGCAAACAGGTGGGAGATAAAGTCCGTATCGGTGATATCGCCTTTGATGAAGGTATAATTCGACTTGTTCTCGACATCCCTGAGGTTTTCGAGATTGCCTGCATAGGTGAGCTTATCGAGGTTAAAGATATGGTAGCCGGGATATTCATTGACGAATCTCCTGACCACATGGGAGCCGATAAAACCTGCACCCCCGGTAATTAATATGTTTTTTCCTTTCACGATTTATATCAGTACTACTCTACTTTTAAAATATTCAATTCATAGATCAGGGTTGAAAATGGCGGTATCATTCCCTCCACACCCTTGGCGCCGAAGGCCAGGTCATATGGCAGGACGAACGTGGCCTTTTCGCCTTCGCGCATCTTGATCAGCATCTCGTACATTCCTATCGGCTGGAATTGCTCCCTGACCACACGCACGGTTTGTGGCTGCCCCATGGTATATGAATTATAAAACTCTGTGCCATCCATCAGTTTCCCGATAAAATGAAACTTGACTACGCTGCCTTCATGCACCCTGCGGGTTGAATCCGGCATCTTGCTATGGAACTGCATGCGGATTCCCGTACTGGAATCCAGTGCTACCGTCAGCCCGTTTTTCCGGACGTAATTATTGATATTGTCGATCTCATCTTTCCAGCGCTTGATCTTTTCGGCATTGACCAGGCTGTCTACCTGGTATTTGTTCAGGCGCCTGTCCATCTTGATCGTGAATTTGAGGTCAGTGCCCGGTTTCACGTATCCCGGCAGGGCTATTTCCTGCCTGGTGATCAGGTAGAATGAATCCGCACTGATCAGGAACTGCGCGCTGTCGCCTTCTGACATGATACTGAGGGCTTCCATGATATCCCCGCCCTTATGGGTTGGCTGTGTCAGCATAATCCTGTCAGGGGTTTTGCCGAATATGGACAGGATAGTTGAATCGTCAGAATTGTCAATGCTGTAATAGCACTGGATATATTCGCCCAATTCCGGAAGATCCTGTATGGTGCTTTTTTTAAGGAATTTGTAGCGCAGGCCTGTTTCAGTCTTTGAGTAATTATTGCAGGACGACGCCAGCAAAACAACAGCGATCAGGTAAAAAATAGTGTGCTTATGCATTGAGTTCTTCCTTGTATTGTTTTAAAACTTCCTTGAACTGTGCGATAGTCTCCTCGAAAGGCACAAGGCTGCTTCCGCCGGCGGCATGAAAATGCCCTCCGCCGTTAAAATGCTGCAAAGCGAAGTTATTAGCGGCAAATTTTCCTTTGCTTCTGAAACTCATTTTTACAATTTTGGACCGGTCGATGATCAATACGGCAAATTTAATACCTTCTATGCTTAATCCATAATTTACAAGCCCCTCAGTATCACCCGTAATCACATCATATTCCTTTAACTCCTGCCTGTTGATCGTAATGAGCGCCGTTTTGTATTCCTTTAATACCTCGAGTTTCTGGCTGATGGCGTAACCGATAAAACGCACCCTTTTCTCCGTATAACTGTCGAATACCTGGTCGTGGATCGCCACATGATCGATACCGAAATCCATCAGTTCAGCCGCAATAATATGTGTACGGCTGCTGCAATTGCTGTACCTGAAAGAGCCGGTATCCGTGACAATGCCCGTGTACAGGCAGGATGCAATATCCTTGTCAACATTTGCCTGCAGCCCGAGTTCGGCTATAAACCTGTAAACCAGTTCGCAGGTGCTGCTCGCTGTATCATCCCAGTAACTCAGGTCTTCAAAGCCCTGCGGGAACTGGTGATGGTCGATCATGATTTTTTTGGCTTTGCTGTTGCCTACAAATTCGCCGTATTCATTGATGCGCGACAGGTGGTTAAAATCCAGGCAAAAAATAAAATCCGCCTCTGCTGTCAGGGTTTTGCATCTGGCTTCATTCCCTTCAAACACAACGGTTTTTTCACTGTCTTTCATCCAGTTCAGAAAACCCGCAAAATCAGTGGGCGTGATCACTGTGGGGTGAAAACCCAAAGTGTTCAGGAACAGCTTTAAACCGAGGCTGGAACCCATTGCATCAGCATCGGGCTTATGGTGGGTCGTAATGATGATTTTTGCGTCATTTTTGTCCTTTAAAATGGCCAATATTTCCTGCGCTGAATGTAATACCATGAGAATAAGCTACAAAGATGCTTAATTTATGGCATACTTGAGGAAAAAATTTCGCCATAAGGGTCCATTTTGTTCGACAAAAGTATGTACACCGCTAAAATCCGCGCGAACCGGGCTGGCAGCGCTTATTTTATACGGATAAACTCAAATTTAGGGTAGCCTGGCTGCCCCAGTGCATTGTTATAATCGAGGAAACGGAGCTTGTAATAATAACCGTCGGTATCCTTGATGATATACGTCAGGTTCGCCGCTACGCTGTAAGCGCCAACAGGGCCCTGGGCATGGGTTTTCCAGTCATAGCCGATACCATTCCTGTTTTTTGTAAATTTATATTTGCTGAGGGAGCCGGCGTCAATATTATCGAATAAGGTTAAGGCGGAATCGCGGGCTATTTCCACATTATTCAGGCTGCTGAGCACGCCGGTGAGTGTATATGGAAACGGCTGGTTATTAGGCAATACATTATAGAATATATGCTTATAACGGGTGAAAACGAAATCCCAGCTATTCTTGTTCGGCTCTGCATTATCTACGATATGACCGCCATTCCTGAATGAATAATATGTGAAATTCTGGTTCGGATCTTTAGGGATCACGATAAGCGGACCATTCAGGATCGTATCGCCGTCTTTATCAAAGATATCCAATATGCGGCAAATATAGGATGTATCATCGCAATTAACGACCTGCAGGCGCTTAAACCGCTGAATTCCAGGAAGGTAATTGACCTCGATCATGTAAATCCCATTCAAGGTAAAATTTTTGTATTGCTTCCAGTTTCCAATCGCCGATGTTTCCATTGTACCTTCAGGCGCGTCTATCATGGTAGGAGTTTTAAGGAAAGAGACCGAATCATACGTCATTTTTTCGGTGAAGTTATAGCGTTCCAATTTTCTTACCAGCACATTGGTGCCATTGTTGACATAAATTCCAAACCCCTCCCTGGATGCATCAAAACGAATATCCCAGTCGGCGAGCTGCCTGTCCTGGTATGAATTCGTGCTCAGGTCAAAAAACACCTCCTTGGAATAGTTTGTTCCCAGGAAAACCGACGCTATCTCCGAATCCCCTACAGGCAATGCGATAGCGTCCTCTTTCTTGAAACAGGAGCTCAGGCTGGCGGCAATTAAAATTAACAGGGTAAAATGTTTCAAATTAGAGATTGATATTGATTTGTGTAAAAATTGAACGTCCTATGGAAATCGGCATGGTGTTGGATCCGCCGCTGTGGAATGAGCTCGATATGCCGGTTGACCTGATATTGCTGACATTTAAAATATTCTTGCACCCGAAGGTCAGGCTCATTTTCTTGTGCATCAGGGGCTGGTTGACTGTCACATCCAACATGTGGTAGCCTTCTGTATAGGTGTTGACGAGGTTGCGCGTCTCATCAAGTGCATAACCGAGTATGGTGCCATTGTACTTGTGGAACAGCGAGAAGGTTGTTGTCGCCATATGTTTGTTCTTCATACCATATGACACCTGGGTGCGGAATTCCGGCGTGTAAAAATACTGGCGCTCATTAACCTGCCTGAAAGCATTGTTGTAAATGCCGGTATAAGATGCACCCGCACTCATCCTGAAGGATTTGTATTCCGCCAGTATATTCAGGTTGGCGCCTTTAGACCTGAAATTATCGATATTGCTGTAGGTATATTCGAGGGCCAGCGGGTTAATGGATACTAACGCAATCTGGTTATAAATATGGTTGAAATAATAGCTGTTGTCGATGTAAAAGACCAAAGATTTGTTTACCTTCAGCTTGTATTTCAAGGCGATATTGTGGTTGTCCGACAATTCCGATTTCAGGTCCGGGTTGCCTTTGATGTTGTGGTTGTAATCCACAAAATACAGGTAGAGCTCTTTCAACGCAGGTGCCCTGAAACCGCGGCCGTAGGCATACCTGAATGTCAGGTTCTTAATGCCCGAATACATCAATTGTATCGATGGAATGAACGGAGCGGGATATTTGGTGTTGTAGGTGGCCCTGAAGCCGGGTTTGATGCTGAGCACCTTGGCCCCCTTGTCTGCAGGCCTCTTTTTGGTGCTGTCCTTTTTAGCCGGTAGGCTGATTTCTGCGGAAGCGAATACGGCATAATCATTCATTCTGCCTTTGTCCGACTCAATCTTGGTGCCGAATGCGCTGTTGAAATTCACATCGTATCCTACCTGGTAATTAAAATAATTTTTCAGCTTATGCCCATCCTTTAACAGGTTGCTGTAGCTGCCCCTGCTCATTACCGACAGGAATGAGTTATTGCTGTTGACCGCAGGATTCGGGACGATTTCCATGCTGGTAGTGGTCAGGTCCTTCCTGTAGGTCAGCTTATCCCTGGTATAATAGCTGAAGGATGACAGGATGTTCCAGTAGGAAGTTTTGTTGACTTTATAGTCCAGGCTCAATGAATTGATGATCCTGTTCGTGTAGTAATATTCATCATAGGCATAGGCTTCCAGGTGGTTGATCACCGGATTCCCCCTGCTTTCTATCTTTTCACTGAAAATATCGGTCTTGAACCGCATCTTCAGTTTACCGGTCTGTTTCAGGATGCTGAAACTGCCGAATACCTGCTGTTTGGGTTTCCACAACATCACCCTGGTATCCGGATCGGGTGAATAACCGGCAAAAAAATTGCGGTTAATGGTGGCGCCAAAATCAATATCCTTGAGCTTGACAATACCGCCGCCGCCAAAATTATACTGTTTGGTCGTCTCGTAATAAGCGTTTGCAAAACCCACAGCCGGCTTATCCAGCGTGATCTTTTTCGAGATCAGGTTAATAACCCCGCCGAGCGCATCCGTGCCATAGATCACCGAAAGCGGGCCTTCAATGATCTCGATGCGTTCAATATTGTTGAGGTTGATCTGGCCGAGATCGATATTGCCGTTTTCCCTGCCTGTCATCGGCACGCCGTCCAGCAGTATCTTGACGTTCTGCCCGCTGATGCCCTGCAGGCTCAGGGAACTTCCGAGAATATTGTCATTGCCGATCCTGACGTTCAGTTCTTTTGACAGCAGGTCTTTGAGGTTGACAGCGCCTTGTCTTTCGATCGTCTTGGCATTAATCACCTTGACGTTGTGCACGGTCAGGCTCGCCAGCGTAGGTTGTGAAACCCCCGTGACAACGACCGCGTTCATGGTGGAAGTATCATCATCCTGCGCAAAAGCAATACCCTGTAAGGATATTGCCATTGCGAGGAACAGATATTTTCCGAAGAAGTTCAATTATTGTTTGATTACCTGCTGGTGGAATGTTCCTTCAGCAGTATGTATGCTCATGATGTAAACACCGTTTGACAGGCTGCTGATATCTACAGCACCAGCATTTGCTCCGGTGTAAACTGTTTTACCTTGCATGTCTGTCAGCTGTACGGATGTGATATCGAGGTCAGAAGCCAGGGATATCATACCATTGTTAGGGTTTGGATATACGCTGAATGCAGACTGTGCATCTACGCTGTTAATGCCTGTAGTAGCTTCATAAAAGTTAAATGTGGACTTACCCAGCGCGCTTCCTGAATACTGGTTGAAGGTCATTTTGTAGGTTTTTCCGTTCTGTCCTTTCACGAAATACACAAAAGTATCTGTTACAATATAAGCCATTCCGTTGAAGCTCTTCCAGTCGTAACCGATCGCGTTAATGCGCGGATCTACCTTTGAAGTCCTGTTGTTCAGCCATACATTGCTACAGGTTTTGCCATTGTTCTGTTCTACCGTTACCGCCGGATTGCTAAGCACACCGGTGACAGGATAATATGCGTTCCCCATCTGGCTGGTCACATAAGTGATGTATTTGGTCCACAACAGATCCCATGAAGTCTTTACAGGCTCCCTGTCGATCATCTGGTTAGTCAGTACATTGTAGTAAGCGAATAATTTATTGGCATACGTGCTTTTGCTGAATTTGATATTGCTGGAATCTGAATTATCGATATTGGAGATGATAAAATCCCAGGCTGCGTCACCTGTACATTCATTGACAAAGATCTTTTTGTACCATCCAGCCGTTTTGTTGTAAAGAACAAATACGCTTGAACCTGTTACATTATGTGTGGTCTGGTTATAAGTACCCCAGATAAAGTTAAACGGATCGCTCAGGGAATAACCGCTGGTAAATGCACTGAAATCCCAGGTGCTGTCAGAATCCAGCAATTGCGGCAAAAGATGCAGGTCAGTTGTATCAATAGACCTCCAGTTTGCAGGGTTCGCATTCTTGAGTTTTACAAGTGTTGTTCCACCGGAAGCCTTCAAACCTGAATTGACGCGAATTGCGACACCGTTTGCAGGGTTGGTTGGAAACCTGCTGGCCTGTACAGAAAAAGCGAGGTGCCAGTTCGTATTGGAAGCAGTGGCTACAGTATGGTTGGTTAAGCTGTAAAATACATCATTGGCGGTACCCGCACCCATGATAGTACTGTCATTTGCAGGACATTGGGCAGAAGCCGCAAAACTGAAGCCGGCAAGCGACAATGTAAGGATTAGTAATTTTTTCATCATTCTTAATGTTTCTTAATGTTATTGTTAAGCGCGCAAAGGTACAAAATATCACCCTTTTATCAGGATATCAGGATATTATGACAGAAATATGACAATGGTCATTATTCCTTACATTCGAAGATATAACCTACCCCCCTGATGGCGTTAAAATACCTCGGATTCTTGGGATCTATCTCAAAATATTTCCTGAAAGATAAAATAAAATTATCGATCGTGCGGGTAGACGGGTAAACCGAATAGCCCCAAACGGTTTGCAGTATCTTTTCCCTGCTCACCACTTCATTTTTATGCTCAATCAGCAGTTTCAGCAACAGCACTTCCTTTTTGGTCAGGCTGTAATCCCCATTGATGCCTTTGGCATCATGTTTTTCAAAATTGATATGGTTACCGCCGAACGAGAATTCCTTCAGCCCGAAGTTTGCCCCGACAGTCGCCGAACCCTTGCGGTTTAGCAGGTTGTTGACACGCAGCTGCAGTTCTTCAAGATTAAAAGGCTTGGTCAGGTAATCATCCGCACCTTTTTTAAGACCCGCAATACGGTCTTCCACCCTGTTTTTTGCCGACAGGAACAGGATGGGCACTTCCTGGTTCTTCAGCCTGATATTCTCGCAGACGTTCAGGCCATCTATGCCCGGAATCATGATATCCAGTATAACCAGGTCAAATTGCTCGTCCTTGAATTTCTGCACGGCGCTGGTGCCGTCCTTGACGCCCACAACTTTATTGCCATCCATCTCCAGGTTTAGTTTCAGCAGGTCATGAAGGCTGGATTCATCTTCGACCAGTAAGATTCGTTTACTCATAATAGTTCCGTTTATTGTTTAAATATAATATTGAATGTTGTACCGTTAGGTTTGTTGTTTTCTGCCCTGATGTCTGCGCGGTGTGAAGCGAGTATCTGCCTGACCAGGAAAAGCCCCAGCCCTGTGCCTTTTGTTTCGCGTGTATTCTCATCTCCTATCCTGTAGAATTTCTTGAAGATCTCCCTGT
>JAODAS010000056.1 GCA_025463555.1 Schumannella sp. | reverse complement strand
GTGCTCGTCGTCCCGGCCCTCGTCCTCGCCCTGGCCGCGTGCGCGACCGATGCTCCCGCCGGACCGGACACGGTCGGTACCGACGGCCCGGCAGCGTGCTCGCCCAGCGGGCCGATCTCCGAGGCGGTCAAGGTGTCGGGCGACTTCGACACCGAGCCGGCGGTGACGTTCAGCGCGCCCGTCTCGGTTCCCGCGTTGCAGCGCACCGTCGTGATCAAGGGCGACGGCGCCGAATTGCAGGACGGCGCGCTCGCGCAGATTCATTTCACGATCTTCAACGGCGAGACCGGCGACAACCTCGACTCCACCGGGTATGAACCGACCAGCCTGTTCCAGGCGACGCTGGACGAGTCCTCGCTGCTGTCGGGCCTGGTGAAGACGCTGCGCTGCTCCACTGTCGGCTCTCGCGTCGTCGGAGTCGTCCCCGCCGCCGATGCGTTCGGCGATCAGGGCAACGAGCAGCTCGGAGTCGCGGCCGGTCAGCCCGTCGTCTTCGTCGTCGATGTCGTCAGCGTGCTTCCCACCCAGGCCCAGGGCGACTCGGTCCCTCTGCCGGCGGGGTTCCCCGACGTGGTCTGGGCCGACGACGGCCAGCCGACGGTGACCATCCCGGATGCCGACCCGCCCACCGATCTGAAGGTCGCGACCGTGATCACCGGCGACGGCGCCGTCGTCAAGGCGGGCGACAACGTCACCGTGCAGTACCAGGGCGTCAACTGGACCGGCGGGGCGGTGTTCGACCAGAGCTGGGGACGCGGTCCGACCAGCTTCACCACCGACGGCGTCATCGCGGGCTTCGGTGCGGCGATGGTCGGGCAGACGGTCGGCTCGCGGGTCGTCGTGATCATCCCGCCCGACCAGGGCTACGGCCCCCAGGGTGGCAACTCGGGCGCCGGCATCGCGAAGGACGACACGCTCGTCTTCGTGATCGACATCCTCGCCGCCCAGTCGGCGGGCTAGCCTCGGCGAGACCGCACCCGTAGCTAGTGTGGGCGGTATGCGCCGCGTCCTGATCCTGGGCTCCACCGGGTCGATCGGCACGCAGGCGCTCGAGGTCATAGCGGCGAACCGCGACAGGTTCGAGGTGGTCGGGCTCGCGGCCGGATCCGACGCCGCGGGGCTCGCGGCACAGGCCGCCGCCTTCGGGGTGGATCGCACCGCGCTGGGCGTGGAGGAGGCGGTCGCGCTCGTGCGCGACACCCCCGCCGACGTGGTGCTCAACGGCATCACCGGCTCGGTGGGCCTCGGCCCCACCCTCGCTGCGCTCGAGAGCGGCGCGACGCTGGCACTCGCGAACAAGGAGAGCCTGATCGTCGGGGGCGAGCTCGTCACACGGGCGGCGCGGCCCGGACAGATCGTGCCCGTCGATTCCGAGCATTCGGCGATCGCGCAGGCGCTGCGAGCCGGAGAACACGGCGAGGTGCGTCGCCTGGTGCTGACGGCATCCGGTGGCCCCTTCCGCGGTCGCGACCGCGCGTCGCTGCAGGATGTCACCCCGGCCGAGGCGCTCGCCCACCCGACCTGGGACATGGGACTCGTCATCACGACCAACTCGTCCACCCTCGTGAACAAGGGGCTCGAGGTGATCGAGGCCCACCTGCTGTTCGATGTGCCCTACGACCGCATCGCGGTGACCGTGCACCCGCAGTCGATCGTGCACTCGATGGTCGAGTTCGTCGACGGATCCACGATCGCGCAGGCCAGCCCGCCCGACATGCGCCTGCCGATCTCACTCGGGTTGGACTGGCCGCACCGCGTGCCCGGAACCGGGGTCCCACTGGACTGGACGACCGCGCAGTCCTGGACGTTCGAGCCCCTCGACGAGGTGGCGTTCCCCGCCGTGGCCCTCGCCAAGCGGGTAGGTCTCGCCGGCGCGACCTACCCGGCGGTGTTCAATGCGGCCAACGAGCAGGCGGTGGACGCGTTCCATGCGGGGCGCATCCCCTGGCTGGGCATCGTCGAGGCGATCGAGCGGGTGGTCGATGTGCACGAGCCGATGGAGATGACTCTCGAAGGGGTACTGGCCGCGGAGGACTGGGCACGGCGGACGGCCGACGAGATCCTCGCTCGCTGATTCGCCCGGCACCGCCGCCCGCGAGGGCTCAGTGCTTCTTGTCCTGTTTGTCGTGTTTGGGCGGCTTAGCCGGTTTGTCGGGTTTGGTGGACGTGCCCGATTGGGCGGGCTGCGCGGTGGCGGCGGGATCGGCGCTGGGCTCGCTGGCCGAAAGCAGGGCCGCCAGGTCGGCACGTACCGCGACGATGGCGGCGCCGATGATGCCTGCCTGCTCGGCGGGGATCAGCCCAGCCTCCGAACGATCGGCGAGCATCGCGGCGGTGGCGTCGAGCAGGCCGTTCGCGTCGGCGTACCGGCCCTTCGCTGCCGCGTTCGTCAGCGAGAGCACGGGGTCTTCCAGCGCCGTGCCGGCGACCGCGTCCTGCAGCTGACCCAGATGGATGCCCAGCGAGCCGTCGACGGAGGGATAGTCGGGTGACGCGTCCGCCCCGGCCGCGATACCGATCCCCACGAGCGACACGATGGCGATGGCGAGCAGGGCAACGGCGGTCGTGACCGCGAGCCGCCAGCGACGGGACCGTGCGCGCCACGAAGCGGCCGCACGCGCGGCCGCAGGCGCGAGGGCGGCCTTCTCGGCGGGGTCATCAGTGAACGGCACGGCGGCGGGGACGAGCGCGGGCACCGCCGCGCTGGTCTCCGCATCGGGAATGAGCGGCGCGGTGGTGCTGTCCAGCGGTGTCATCACCCGCGTCGACGCCTGGCCGGACAGGTCGGCGACCACGGCTGCGGCCGATGGACGCTCGCCCGGATTCCGGGCCGTCATCCGCAGAAGCAGCCCCCGGTGGGCCTTCAACGCCGGGTCGGAGAGGTCCGGCTGCCGGGAGAGTCGTGCGGCTGCGGACTCGAGCGCCGTACCGGGATACGGGTGACGCCCGGTCAGGCACTCGATGAGCACGATCCCGAGCGCGTAGATGTCGCCGGCGGGACCGACCTGAGCGCCTGTGGCCTGTTCCGGGCTGATGTAGGCAGCGGTTCCCATCACGGTTCCGGTCGCCGTGATCCCGGCGCTGTCGACGAGCCGGGCGATGCCGAAGTCCGCGAGCTTCGCCGGCGAGCCGGTCGAGTTGGGCCGTTCGGGCAACAGGATGTTCGCCGGCTTGATGTCGCGATGCACGATCCCGCGAGCGTGCACGAACGCCAGGGCGTCGGCGACAGCGAGCACGAGGGCCTCCGCCTCGTCCGGCGGAAGCGGTCCGCGGCCGAGGCGGGCAGCGAGCGTCTGGCCCTCGACGTGCTCCATGGTGAGGTACGGCGGCCGGGCGTCGAGCGCCGCGTCGAACAGCACCACGAGGCCCGGATGGCTGAGCCCCGCCAGCAGCGTGACTTCGTCTCGCCGCCGCATGGCATCGGAGTCGTCGGAGACGGCGGCAGGAAAGATCTTGATGGCGACATCCCGGCCGAGCGCCTCATCGCGCGCCAGATAGACGGCCCCCATGCCTCCGGCGCCGAGCGGCCGGATCAAGCGGTATCGGTCGGCGACCACGGCGCCGACGTCGAGTTCCGCAGTGTGCACCCTTCCATCCTGAACGAGCGCCTAGGCGACTCTGCCGTCTCACAGACCCCTCACAGCGGGTACACCGCGCAATACTGGGTGCATGAGGCTCCGACGCACTCTCGCCATCGTGCCGGTGGTCGCGATCCTGCTGGGCTTCCAGGTCATCGCACCGGCGGCCGCGTGTGCGTGCGGCGCCCCGGCGCCGCGCCCCGGCGACGACGTGGTCGTCGACAGAGAGCTCGCGATCCTGTCATGGGACGGGGACCAGGAGCGCATCGAGCTGCTGCTCGACATGCTGACCGCCTCGGACGACGTCGGGCTGATCTTCCCGACGCCGGCGCCGGCGACGGTCACCTCAGGCGACCGGCAGACTTTCGCCGACATCGAAGAGGCGATCGCACCCAAAGAGGTCGTCGTCGACGACTGGTGGCCGAGCCTGGGTTACGGCTCCGGTGCCCCGGGCGGCGGCGCGCCCGAGGTGCTCGACCAGGTGCAGCTCGGGCCGGTTCAGGCGACGACACTCGCCGCCGACGACGCGACGGGGCTGACCGACTGGCTCGGCGCGAACGGATACGCGATCCGCGACGAGATCGCCGCCGGGCTGCAGGAGTATGTCGACAAGGGCTGGTATTTCGTCGCGCTGAAGCTGACCAGCGACGCCCCGCTCGACGGGATGCTCGATCCGGTGCGCTTCACCTTCGATTCGGACGAGCTGGTCTACCCGATGGCCCTGTCGAAGCGGGCGACGGCGCTGCAGCAGGCGAGGCTGTACGTGTTCCAGGACCACCGCGCGCGCATCGCCGGCATCGATGATCCGGCCCTTACCCTCGAGCAGGCATCGACCACCTGGGCAGGCAAGGCTCCGGATGCCGTCGGCGGCCTGGGCGCATACCTCACGGTGGTGGACCTGTTCTTCTCCTCCCCGGCAAGCCAGATCCCGGGGGATCTCGTCGCGGTGCAGGCAGGTGACGACGAGCCGCTGCAGCCGGCGTACACCGTCACGCGCACGCTCACCGTGTTCGGCATCCCGTTCGGTGTGGTCGTCATCCTCGGCGTCGTCGCCGGGATCCTCGTGCTGCTCGCACTCGGCACCCTCGTGGCGCGCTTGTTCCGGCGCCGCACGCCCTGAGCGCTGACGCCCGCCGTCGACCCGCCCACACCACAACGGGGACGGGCACTCCCAGCATCCGTCCCGTAGCCTGACCGTCGTGGAAACCGTGCTGCTGTTCGTGCTGGGAATCGTGATCATCCTGGTCGGGCTCGCCCTCTCGATCGGGCTGCACGAGATCGGCCACCTGGTCCCGGCGAAGAAGTTCGGTGTCAAGGTCGGCCAGTACATGATCGGATTCGGCCCGACGATCTGGAAGCGCAAGTACGGCGAGACCGAATACGGCATCAAGGCCCTGCCGCTCGGCGGCTACATCTCGATGGCCGGGATGTTCCCGCCGGCCAGGAAGGGCGGCAAGCCACGCACGGCATCCACCGGCTTCTTCGACACGCTCGTGCAGGACGCCCGCACATCCTCGGCGGACCAGATCAAGGAGGGCGACGAGGACCGCGTGTTCTACAAGCTCGCGATCTGGAAGCGCATCATCATCATGCTCGGCGGCCCGACGATGAACCTGATCATCGCCACCGTGCTGTACGCGATCGTGCTGTGCGGATTCGGGTTTCCGCAGAGCAGCACCACCATCGGCTACGTCGCCGAATGCATCGTTCCCGTGACCAGTTCTCAGACGACCTGCTCCAGCTCCGACCAGCCGGGGCCGGCTGCGGGTGCCGGGCTCAAACCCGGGGACGAGTTCCTCAGCATCGACGGCGTCGCGATCACCAGCAGCGATCAGATCGGGCAGATCATCCGTGCATCGGCCGGTCAGAAGCTCACGGTCGTGTTTCAACGGGACGGAGCCCAGCAGACGGCTGAGGTCACGCCGATCACCAACACGATCGGGGTCACCAACAGCCTCGGCCAGGTGGTCACCGACCTCGGCGGCAACCCGGTCACGCAGTGGGTCGGCTACATCGGCATCGGCTACGTCCAGGTGATCGCGCAGCGCCCCGTCACGGCCGTGCTGCCGGCGGTGGGCGACAACATCGTCTCTGTCGGCAAGATCATCATCACGCTGCCCAACCGGCTCGTGCAGACCGCGCAGGCGGCATTCGGCGGGCAGGACCGCGACCCGAACGGACCGATCAGCGTCGTCGGAATCGGTCGCATCGCCGGCGAGATCGCGGCATACGACAAACTCTCGATCGGTTACCGCGTCGCGTCGCTGCTGCAGATCCTGGCGGGCCTCAACGTCGCGCTGTTCGTGTTCAACCTGGTGCCGCTGCTGCCGCTCGACGGCGGTCACGTCGCCGGCGCCCTGTGGGAGGGGCTGCGGCGCCGGATCGCGAAGCTGTTCAAGCGACCCGATCCGGGCCCGGTGGACACAGCGAAGCTCGTGCCCATCACCCTCGCCGTCTCGCTGCTTCTCGGGGCGATGAGCCTGTTGCTGATCTACGCCGACATCGTCAATCCGATCTCGATCTTCTAGCCCTGCCTGCGCCCCAGGTTTTCGCGGGTCGAGCGCCGTAGGCTGGGAGCGTGCCAGCCGTGAACATCGGGATGCCGAAACCGCCCCCCGAGACCCTCGCCCCTCGCCGCAAGTCCCGGCAGATCAAGGTCGGCAAGGTGCTGGTCGGCGGCGACGCCCGGGTCAGCGTGCAGTCGATGTGCACGACGCCGACCACGAACATCAATGCGACCCTTCAGCAGATCGCCGAGCTGACCGCGTCCGGCTGCGACATCGTGCGCGTCGCGGTCCCGTCCCAGGACGACGCGGATGTGCTGCACATCATTGCGAAGAAGAGCCAGATCCCCGTCATCGCCGACATCCACTTCCAGCCGAAGTACGTGTTCCAGGCGATCGACGCCGGATGCGGTGCCGTACGTGTCAATCCGGGCAACATCCGCAAATTCGACGACCAGGTGGGCGCGATCGCGAAGGCCGCGAAGGATGCCGGTGTCAGCATCCGGATCGGTGTCAACGCGGGATCGCTCGACCCCCGCCTGATGGAGAAGTACGGCAAGGCGACGCCCGAGGCGCTCGTCGAGAGCGCCGTCTGGGAGGCGTCGCTGTTCGAGGAGCACGACTTCCACGACTTCAAGATCTCGGTGAAGCACAACGACCCCGTGGTGATGGTCCAGGCCTACCGGCTGCTCGCCGAGCGCGGGGACTGGCCGCTGCACCTGGGGGTGACCGAGGCCGGTCCCGAATTCCAGGGCACGATCAAGAGCGCGACCGCATTCGGCATCCTGCTCAGCGAGGGGATCGGCGACACGATCCGGGTCTCGCTCAGCGCACCGCCTGCACAGGAGGTCAAGGTGGGACTGCAGATCCTGCAGAGCCTGAACCTGCGCGAGCGCAAACTCGAGATCGTGTCGTGCCCGTCGTGCGGGCGCGCGCAGGTCGACGTCTACACGCTCGCCAACGACGTGACCGCGGGGCTCGAGGGGATGACGGTCCCGCTGCGCGTCGCGGTGATGGGGTGCGTCGTGAACGGTCCCGGTGAGGCCCGCGAGGCGGACCTCGGCGTCGCGTCGGGCAATGGCAAGGGCCAGATCTTCGTGAAGGGCGAGGTCATCAAGACCGTGCCCGAGTCGGAGATCGTCGCGACCCTGATCGAAGAGGCGAACCGCCTGGCCGCCGAGATGCCGCCCGGAGAGCTGGGCGCCCCCGAGGTCGTCACGGTCTGACCCGCGCGTGCCCCTGCGCGCCAGTAGTCTGGCGCGGTGGCAGCCCGATTCGACGCCTTCATCTCCTACTCGCGCGCGGCGTCGAGCACGCTGGCCGCCGAGTTGCGCAACGGCATCGAGCGGTTCGCGAAGCCGTGGTACCGGCTCCGGTCGTCGCGGGTGTTCCTCGACGACGCGTCGATGTCCGCGAACACCGGCCTGTGGTCGACGATCGAGCGCGGCCTGACCGAGTCTGACTGGTTCATCCTGCTGTGCAGTCCCAGGTCCGCCGCCTCGCAGTACGTCACCAACGAGATCGCGTGGTGGCTCGAGCACAAGAGCCCCGACCGCATCCTCCTGGTGCTCGACGAGGGCGAGATCCTGTGGGATGCGAAGGCAGGGGACTTCGATTGGCCGCGTGCCAGCGCGGTCAACCGGGCCCTCTCGAAGGCGTTCGCCGAGGAGCCCCGGTGGGTCGACCTGAGCTGGTTCGAGCAGGACGGCTCGCTGCGCTCCGCCGACCCGCGGTTCACGGAACGGGTCGCGGACCTCGCCTCCGCCGTGCGCGGCATCGAACGCGATGAGCTCGTCGGCGAGAACGTCCGCGAGCGACGCCGCGCACTCCGCCTGCTGCGCGGAGGAGTGATCGCGCTCTCGGGCCTGCTGATCGCAAGCCTCGCCGCGACGGCCATCGCGGTCGTGAACGGAAATGCCGCCGCCGAGCAGGCTCGCATCGCGCAGGCACGGCAGCTCGCGGCGCAGGCGATCGCACTGGGGAGCACCGATCTTCGGCTCGCGTCGCTGCTCGCCACCGAGGCGGTGCGCATGAACGACGACGCCCAGACCGAGGCCGCCCTGTTTCAGTTGCAGAACGCCAGCCCGTTTCTCGAGAGGTCGCTCGACGTCGGGGCCGAGGTGACATCCACCGCGGTAACCGCGGACGGCGAGGTGGTGCTCGGCGATGCGGGCGGCACCGTCTCGACCTGGACCGACGGGGAGCGCACCGATCTGATGCACATCTCCGGACGCGTGAGCTCGGTCGCGGTCTCCGATGACGGATCCGTCGTCGCCGCCGTCTCCGCCCTGGGACGGGAGATCGCGGTGTGGACCGGATCCGGCGTTGACCCTCTGCCCGTCGACTCGACCGCCTGGACGAGCGACTTGCCGGGCTCGACGGTCGCCGTGTCGGCCGACGGCACGTACCTGGCGGTCAGCGACTACTCCAACTGGACGGCGCTCTTCCATCGAACCGGGAACGGCTGGCAGCTGGTCGGCAACGCAGCCGAAGGAGGGGCTCTCGGGGTGGGCGACGACGCTCTGACCGTGTTCCAGTCCGCCGCCGGATGGGTACTGCTCTCGCTCACCGACCTCGCCGTGCTCGATTCCGGCGAGCCGGTGACCGGGATGACGGCCAACGTCACCGTGTCGGCCGACGGCAGCACGCTCGCGGGGCCATACCAGCAGGGCATCAACTTCGCCCTGTGGAAGACGCACGGATCAGCCGGCCCGGCCTACGGCGCCGAGGGATACGACCAGGTCGCGACCAGCGCGATCGCCGGCGCCCTCGATCTTGTGCTCGACGAGGACGGATCCCGGCTGGCGACTCAGACGGACGGCGCGATCTACGTCTCTCAGGCGCGCGATCCGTCGAGTCCTCCGGAACCGCCGATCGTGCTCGACGGAGCGGGGCGGATCGCGCCCGAGACGCTGTCGTTCCGGGGCGAGCATCTGGTCAACGGAAGCGGCGATTCGGCCCTCGTCTGGGATCTGACGCATCCGGGCCGGATCACGACCGAGTTCCCCGCCCCCG
>JAODAS010000166.1 GCA_025463555.1 Schumannella sp. | reverse complement strand
GTGTCGGGCGACGCACCTCGATCGAGTCGAGCGCGATGTCGTCCTTGTCGAGAGCCCGCAGCAGTCCCGCCAGCTCGCGACCGGCGTGCGGCACCCGCATACTGACGGTGAGCCCGTCGATCTCGGCGTTCGACCCGGGCACGAGAGACGCGAGCGCGGTCGCGGCGCGCCCCACCGTCGATCCGTCGGCCAGGATCAGCTCGACCAGGTCGCCCGACACCTGCTGCTTGAGCGCCTCGGGCGTGTCGCTGGCGACGAGCACCCCGTGGTCGATCACGAGGATGCGGTCGCAGAGCGCGTCGGCCTCGTCGAGGTAGTGGGTGGTGAGGAAGATCGTCGCGCCGCGGTCGGTGCGCAGGGCCGAGATGTGCTCCCACAGGTTCGCGCGCGCCTGCGGGTCCAGGCCGGTGGTCGGCTCGTCGAGGAAGATCAGTTTCGGATCGTGCACGAGGCCCATCGCGATGTCGAGCCGGCGACGCTGGCCGCCGCTCATCGCGCCGGGCTTGCGGGTCCACAGTCCCTCGAGGTCGAGCTGGTCGAACAGCTCCTTGCCGCGGGCGGTGGCCTGCGCCTTGCCGATTCCGTACAGCCGGCCGTGGTCGACGACCTCCTCGCCGGCGAGCGCCTCTGGCAGGGTCGAGCCCGACTGCGACACGTACCCGATGCTGCGGCGCACCTGCTCGGGCTGCGTGGCGACGTCGAATCCCGCGACCGTGGCGGTGCCGGATGTCGGCTTGAGCAGCGTCGTCAGCATGCGCAAAGTGGTGGTCTTTCCGGCGCCGTTGGGGCCGAGGAATCCGACGATCTCGCCGTCCTCGACGTCGATGTCGACGCCGTCGACGGCTTTGACCTCGGTCTTCTCACGACCCTTCTTGGTCGTGAAGCTGCGGGCCAGCCCGCGCGCGTGGATCACATCCGGCTCCTTGCTCGATCGTTGTTCAAACTTGATTATTCAAGTTTGAATAGTGGATGTCAAGGCCGCCGATGCTGGGCGGCGATCGCGGCCTGGTACTTCGCCCGCTCGTCGGCCATCCGCCATCCGGGATCATCGTCGGGAGGCGTCCACGCCGAGCCGTGCCCGGCATCGTCGGAGAACAGCAGGCCGCCGGCCCGGACCTCGCTCTGCAGGCCGATCACCCAGTGGAGCTGGGCACGCATCAGCTCGACCTCGAGATGAAGTTCGCTGATCACATGCGGCGGCACGACCGGCGGGTCGACGAGTTCGTCGAGCTTGGCCACGAACTCCTCCACTCCGGCCGCCAGGATCCTGGCCCTCGAGTCGATCGCCTCGAGGAACCGCTCCCGGGTCTGCGTCGCGCCGAAGTTCATCGCGACGCGCAACGGCAGGGCGTCACCGGAATCCGGGACCGTCGCCAGCGCCTCGTAGACCATCCGCTCGAACTCGTCGTCGCCTGCCTTCGTCACCGTGTACACGGCGACCGGGCGGGCATCCTCGATGACGACATCGTGCCGCTCGATCGCCCCCTGCTTCTCGAGCGTGGTGAGCATCGAGTAGATCGACCCGGGGTTCACGTGAGCCCAGCGCTCCACGTCCCAGCTGAGCAATTCGCGTCGCAGCTGGTACCCGTTCGCCGGCCCGAAGATCTGCACCGCACCCAGCACCAGCATGCGTGTCGTGAGGGCGGACATGGGGTCAGCCTACGCGCGTGCTCAAACTTGAATGGTCGGTGTTGCACCTTTGCGTGCGTGTTACACTCCTCCCATGCCCACCACCCGAGCGCGCCACATGATCACGGAGACCGACGACGTCGAGCAGATTCTCGATGACGCGGCGCGGGTGTGGCCCGAGTTGAGATCGGACCGTGCCGCCCTGCTGCGACGGGTCATCGAACGGGGCGCGGCATCGGTCCGCGACGAAGCGCACGAGGCACGGTCCAAACGGCGGCGAGCCATCCGCGAGACGGCAGGTATGTTCACGGGGATGTATCCCCCAGGCGAAGCGCAACGGCTCAAGAACGAGTGGCCCGAGTGATCGTCTTCGATGCCGGTGTGATCATCGCCCACACGGAGACCGAGGACGCGTTCCACGAGGCAGCGATCGCCTTCCTCGACGCGAACGAAGAATTCGAGTTCGCCATCAACCCCCTCACGCTGGCCGAATGTCTCGTGCGCCCTGCTCGAGAGGGGGAAGCACAACGGACCTTCCATGCGCTTCAACGCCTGCTGTTCGAGACGATCAACGTGTCCGACGGCGACGCCGTGGGTCTTGCTGAGATACGAGCGTCAACGGGTCTCAAGATGTCCGATGCACTCGTGATTCACACCGCCGAGCGCAACGCCGCAGAACTGGTCACCACGGATCGCGCCGTCGCGCGCGCCGCCGAACAACGCGGACTCACCGCGCACCTGCTCGAGGCCTAGAGGCTGCGCTTCACAGCTCGAGTCCCACCAGCACCGGCTCCGGCTGCAGGCGCACGCCGAACTCCGACTCGACCCGGGTCTGCACGTAGCCGGCGAGCTGCGCGACCTCGGCCGCGGATGCTTCTCCGCGGTTGATGATCGCGAGGGTGTGCTTCGACGAGATCGCAGCAGCCGAGCCGGGGAGCGAGAACCCGCGCGTGATGCCGGCGTGTTCGATCAGCCACGCGGCGCTGAGTTTCACCAGGTACTGCCCGGATGCCGGGGCGGGCGGGGCGGGGATCTCCGATCCCAGCGGCAAGACGCGCGCCGCCGGCTCCGGTTCCGTAGGGAAGCGGGGGGCGTCGGGCGGGAGGCGCCGGGCGAACCCTTCCGACACGATCGGGTTGGTGAAGAAGGATCCCGCACTGACGGAGTCGGGATCGGCGGGGTCCCAGACCATCCCCTTGCTCGCGCGCAGTGCCAGCACCGCATCCCGAGCCGCCGCCAGGGGAACCCGTGCTCCCAGCTCGACCCCGAGGGCGGACGCCAGTTGTGCGTAGGCGACGGGCTCGCTCATGCCGTCCGCGTCGTGCAGCCCCAGCTCGATGCTCAGCACGACCCCGAGCCGGCCCCGCTTGAGCGCGCTACTGCGATAGCCGAGCCCGAGCTCGGCGGCCTGCAGCGTTCCCACCTCTCCGGACTCGAAGTCGAGGAAGTCGATCGCCAGCAGGGTGTCGCTGAGCTGCTGACCGTAGGCGCCGATGTTCTGGATCGGGCCTGCTCCCGCCGTCCCGGGGATGCCGCTCAGCGCCTCGATGCCGGACAGCCCGTGCGAGACCGCGAACGCGACGACGGCATCCCACGACTCCCCCGCCTCGACCCGGATCCGCGGCACGCCGCCCGTCGCACGGTCGACACCACGGTTGGCGACGCGAAGCACGTTGCCGTCGAACCCGTCGTCGGCGACGACGACGTTGGATCCGCCGCCGAGGATCATCCAGTCATCGGGCGAGGCCCAGAAGTCGCGTGCCGTGGCGACCAGGTCCTCGCGCGATGCTGCCTCGACCAGATGCCCCGCCGGGCCACCGACCCGCAGGGTGGTCAGGTCGCGGAAGTCGGTCATGCGGGCACGGTGACCCGCACCTGCGCCTTGCCGAGCACCGTCGCGCCGTCGAAGGTCACGGTGAGATCGATGCGCACGCCGTCGTCGTCGATGGCGCCCACCCTCGCAAGCACCGTCACCCCGGCGCCGGCCACGGCATCCACCGGGACCGGGCGCGTGAACTTCGCCTGATAGTCGGTGACCCGGCCGCTGTCGCCACCCAGCCAGTCGACGACGGGCTGCACCGCGAAGCCCATGGTGAGCATCCCGTGGGCGAGCACGCCGGGCAGGCCGACGCTCTGCGCGAAGTCGTCACGGTAGTGGATCGGGTTGAAGTCGCCCGATGCCCCGGCGTACCGCACGAGGTTGTCGCGGGTGAGGTGGTAGGTCTGCTCGGCGACCACATCGCCGACCGCAAGCGTCATTCCTCACCCCGGACGACGAGGGTGGATGTCGCGGTCACCACGTGCGCGCCGGTCGCGTCCGCGATCGAGGACTCCGCGGTGAGCATGCTGTGCCCGCCGAGGCTCTTGACGCTGGTGACGGTGAGGGTGGCGCTCAGCTCGTCGCCGGCGACGATCGGACGGCTGAAGGTGAACCGCTGGTCGCCGTGCACGACGCGGCTGAAGTCGATGCCCGCGTCGGGGTCGGCGAGGAGCTGTTGCAGCGGGGCGTCCTGCACGACCGTCGCGAAGGTGGGCGGCGCGACGACGTCGGAGTAGCCGGCCGCGCGCGCCGCCTCGGGGTCGAGGTTCAGCGGGCTGGTCGCGAGCACGGCGCGCGCGAACTCGCGCACCTTCTCACGCCCCACGAGGTAGGGAGGGGTCGCGGGGTAGCTGCGACCCTGCAGTTCGGGGTTCACGGGCACTCGTCGAGTTTAACGGTGGCCGAGTGCCGGCGTCTCTTCGGTGGCCCAGTGCCGGTGTCTTCGGTGGTCGAGTGCCGGCGAAGCCGGTGTATCGAGACCACGGCACAGAAAAAGCCCCGGCGACCGTCTCTGGTCGCCGGGGCTTCTCGCGCTGATGGTGCGCCGTTACTGGCAGCTCTCGCACTGCAGGTCGTCCATCGGGTCGACCGGCACTGCGTACTCGCCGACGCTGTCGAAGTCGTTCATCTGCATCCCCTCTTTCGTGATTCTGTACGTTGTCGTGGCCTTGCGAAGTCTGAGTGAAGCCTCAACCAGTGGTTTAACCTTCTGGCGTGGTCCTTCACTATATAACGGGAATCCCACCGTTGTCATTCCACTACATGTAGTAATTGCGGCGTGTCGCGGTATTTCTCCATTTTCCGCCTCGCCACCGACATTCCGGCGCTGCTACCGTGCGGGGATGCGCTCGAATCCGTACCGTCTCACCCTCGCCTGGCTCGGGATCGGGTTTCTGATCGCGGGAGTCGCGCTCCTGCTGATGGCGCTCGCGATCCCCGCGGATCCGGAGACCGGGACGGTATCGCCGAACGCGGGCGTCCTGGCCGCGATCGGCAATCTGCTTGTCACGATAGGGTTCCCGGCGTTCGTCGGCTGGCTCGTGATCCGGGCGGTCCAGTGGGTGCCGGTGCCGGCGAAGCCGCGGAACACCCGCAGCGAAGAAGAGATCGCCGCGTTCCTGAAGGCGCAGCGCGACCCGGACGGCCTCGCGTAGGACTCAGGCCTGGGGGTCGCCCTCGGGCTCGGTCCCGGCATGGGATTCGGACGTGAGCAGGAACTGTACGAGGCGCTCGACGAGCTCCCAGTCGACCGGCTTCTTGAACGGGAACTTGACCGTGTCTTTATCGCTGCGGTATTCCTCGAGATCACGCTCGAGAGCTGACGGTGCCTTATGCACGGCATAGAAGCCGACGTGCTTCTTCCACGCCGCGACATAGATGGTGTGCCGTCCTTCGATGACGAACGCGGGCATGCCGTATCTGACCTGCTCCGACACCGGTTTCTGCGACAGACGGTGCACCAGCGCACGGATCCGCTCGAGGATGGAGCGCACCTCGACCGGGTACTGGACGATGTACTCGTCGACGGTCGCGGGTGTGGTGGCCATAAGAGAATCGTACGCGGCCCGCGATGGCTCGATTCGCCGGCCCGCTCCGCTAGGACGCCGCCGAGCGGTAGTAGTCGGCGAGCTGCAGGCGTGACGCTGCGGCCTCGTCGACGATCACGGTCGCGCGGGGGTGGTGCTGCAGCACCGATCCGGGCCACATGCTGGTGACCGGGCCTTCGACGACGGCCGCGATCGCGGCGGCTTTCGCGGCCCCCGACGCCACGAGCACGATCGCCCGCGCCTCGAGGATGGTCCCGAGCCCCTGGGTCAGGCATCGCGTCGGCACGTCGGCCGGGGAGTGGAAGAAGCGCGCGTTGTCGACCCGGGTCTGATCTGCCAGCGTCTTGATGCGGGTGCGCGAACCGAGCGACGAGCCGGGTTCGTTGAATCCGATGTGCCCGTTGACGCCGACTCCCAG
This sequence comes from Schumannella sp., assembly GCA_025463555.1. Classification (GTDB taxonomy): domain Bacteria; phylum Actinomycetota; class Actinomycetes; order Actinomycetales; family Microbacteriaceae; genus JBDSKH01. Next base: position 19,354 of record JAODAS010000166.1, on the reverse strand, counting down.
CAGTTGAAGGTCGATGCCGCCGGCGGATGCGATGGCTCGGTCGAATCGCAGCGCCGCGCGTTCGAGGTCGGCCGCCGTCCCGTCGGGCACCTGCACGGCCCCGGCGGGCATTCCCAGCGGGATCTCGATACGGTTCCGGATGAACCAGGCGTAGCTGCGCGCGTCGCCTGCGGGGATCCCCACGTACTCGTCCAGGGCGAACCCGCGCGTGGCGGCGAAGGACAGCTCGCCGGCCGCTACCCGCTCCGCGAGGCTCTGATAAACCGCGATCGGCGATGACCCCGTGGCGAACCCGAGGACGGCGGCCGGCCGCCGCGTGAGCACTGCGGCGAAGCGGTCGGCGGCTAAGCGGCCGATGTCGTGCGCGTCGGCCGCGATGACGACCTCCACCGCTACCCGGCCTCGTACAGCAGGGCTGCGCCGATCGCGGGTGCCCGCAGCGCGGTGGGGAGGAACGAGATGCGGTCTTCGAGCCGCAGCGAGCGCAGGAACGCCGACGGTTCCACCGAGGCGTCGAGGGCTCGCCGCACTGCCTGCTCGGCACGCTCGCCGAGCGCGGTGATCCCGCCGCCGATGATGATGCGGTCCACATCCACCGTGAGCATGAGCACCCGCACAGCGCCGGCGACCCCTCGGGCGAAGCCGTCGCGCACGGCGACGGCATCCCGTTGCCCGGCATCCGCCGCGTCGAAGATGTCGCGCACCGGATGCTCCGAGCCGCGAGGTGCCGACCGTGCGAGGGCGGCACCCCCGGCGAACGCCTCGATGCAGCCGTACTGCCCGCAGTCGCACAGGGGGCCTGCCGGGTCGATCGACACGTGGCCGATCTCGCCTGCGGCTCCGCCCGATCCGCGGACCAGGGCGCCGTTGAGGTGGATGCCGGCGGCGACGCCCGTCCCGAGGTTGAGGAACGCCATCGAGCCGTCCACACCCATGAGGGCTCGGGCGCCGAGTGCGGCCGCGTTGACATCGTTGTCGACGTCGGGGCGGATGCCGATCGCGTCGTGAACGGCATCGGCGACGTGCCACTCGGTCAGCCGCAGGTTGATCGCCTGCCGGACGGTGCCCGAGGCGACGTCGACCTGCCCGGGGATGCCGATGCCGACGGACGCGATGTCGCCGACCCGGGTGCCGGTGGCGCGCGACAACTCTCCCACCGCGCGGCGGATGCCCTCGAGCAGGGCGACGGGTCCGCGCGGGGTGGCCTCGGTCACCTCGGAGGTGATGGTTCCGTCATCGGCCATGGCGACGGCGTGGGTCTTGGTGCCGCCGATGTCGATGCCGATCCGGGTGGTCATGAAAGCTCGACCCGCTGGCCGCCGCGCTCGAGCGAGGCGCGCGTGGCGAGCGAGACCTCGAGCGCGGCGATCGCGGACGCCGTGGTCGAGCGCACCGGCGGCGTGCGCGAGGCGATGCAGGCGGAGAAGTACTCGATCTCGCGGGCGTACGGGTCGTTGTCCGCGATCGGGATCCGCTCCACACCGTCGACCGTGCTGATGGTGAGCTCGCTGACGCCGCTGCCGGCCCCGTCCGTCGGCGCGCCGGAGATCATGCGGTAGGCGGCCTGGCCGCGGGATCCGATCAGTTCGAGCGAACACGAGAAGGGGCTGCCCTGCGGCAGGTACGGGAAGCTGTGCACCTGGGCGATGCCGCCCGCCTCGTATTCGATGGTCGTCTCGAGCGGCGCCTCGTGAGCGGTGCGGGTTGCCCGCACCGCGACGGGGGTGCCGAGGAAGAAGTTCGCCTGATCGAAGTCGTGGATGCTGAAGTCGACCGGCACCCCGCCCGACTGCTCCTCGTCCGGCCACCAGGGCGCCCAGGTGGGTGTAGCGAGCACGCGCGAGGCGCGTACGGCACGGACCTCCCCGATCCGCCCGGAATCCCGCACCCCGGCCAGCGCCTCGTAGCCCGCGAAGAACCGGACCACCTGCGCGATCATGAGCACGCGGTCGCCCGCTGCCGCTGCGCTCTCGATCTCGTGGGCGTCATCCAGGCTGAGCGCGATCGGCTTCTCGAGCAGCACGTGCTTGCCCGCCCGGAGAGCGCGGATGGCGATCGATGCGTGGGACGGGGTGGGCGTGCAGACGGAGAGCCTGTCGACGGCGGGATCGAACAGGACCTCGTCGAGATGTGTGGTGAAGGCGGCGCGTGCGGCGACATCCGACCATTCGCGGTCGCCGGGGGCGGTGATGTACCGGATGTCGTCGCCGTGGCCGAGCCGCGACCACGCCTCGGCATGGGTACGACCCATGTAGCCCTGGCCGACGATGGCGATGCCCGTCATGCCCGCACCCTGTCATACCCGAGTGCCAGCAGGTGGCCGACCGAGCGCGTGACGGCGAGATGCACCTCTTCGACGTCGGCGGGGCCCGCGGGGGTGAATTCGATCTCGATGCTCAGGGGGACGACGGCACCCGTGTCACCGGCGCGCAGCAGTTCGAGCAGGCGGGCGAAATCGATGTCGCCGTCGCCGAGCGCCGGGAAGTTCCAGTCCGCCGGGTGCCCCGCCTTGTCTTTGAGATGGATGCCGACCACATTCGGCAGGGAACGCGCGAGGTCGTCATACGGCGGGGTACCGCCGTAGAAGATCGTGTTCCCGGTGTCGTACGCGATGCCGACCGCCGGCGATCCGATGCGCTCGACCAGCCCGCGGACGGCATCGCCGGTGGCGTAGTTGGCCCCGTGCGTCTCGATCGCGATGCGCAGGCCGAGGGATTCAGCTTCGCCGGCCAGCTCGCGCGTCTGGCCGGCGAAGTCCTGTTCGTCGTCGATGTGCGACTCGTCACCGTGAGTCTCGCCCGTTCCGGTGACGACGTACTCGACGCCGAGTCGTGAACCGAGGTGCAGGTTGGCGCGGAATCTCGCGCGCCCCTCCTCGGTGGTCAGGTTGGAGTGGCCGCCGAGGGCGACCGCCCTGATGCCGCGCCTGCGCAGCGAGGCCAGCACGGCATCCACCCCGGCGTCATCGAGGCCGGGCATGACGTGCTCGGTGTACCCGGCGACCGCCGACAGCTCGATGAGCTTGAGCCCGGCGCGGCTGGCGCCCTCGAGCGCAGCGTCGAGCGAGAAGCCGTGATACGTGTTGCTGTTGAGGCAGAGCGGAAAGGGCATGTCGTCGCGCTCTCAGGATGCGGCGGGCAGGCGGCCCGACGAGATCAGTTCGACGAGGGCGGGGTACTCAATCTCGCTGGAGCGTCCGCTCCAGACCAGCTCGCCCGCGCGCAGCACGTCGATGCGGTCACTGAGTGCATAGAGCTCGTCGAGGTCGTCGGACACCACGAGGATCGCGGCGCCACCGTCGGCACGCTGACGTAACAGCCGGTGGATCTGGCTCTTCGTCCCCACATCTACCCCAGCTGTGGGTTGATCGATGAGCAGCACCTCGGGTTCGGCGGCGAACGCCTTACCGAGCACCACTTTCTGCTGGTTACCCCCACTCAGCGCGCCGACGGGGCGGTCCATGTCGGCCGGGACGATCTGCAGCTCGTCGATCAGCCGTTCGGCGAGGCGTCGGACCGCGGCGCGCGGAACCACGCCTGCCGTTCCGAGCCCGCGCTGGAGGGCCATGAGGACGAGGTTGTCGCCGATCGGGCTCTCCATGCTCAGTGCCTGGTACTTGCGGTCCTCGGGGATGAGCGCGATGCCCTCGGCGAGTGCCGCTCGAGGGTCGGCGAAGCTCACCGGTTCGCCGTGCAGCAGCAGGCGGCCAGAGGTGGGGCGGTCGGCACCGGCGAGCACCCGGCAGAGCCGCGTGCGACCGGAACCGACCAGACCGGCGACTCCGTGGATCTCGCCGGTGCGCAACGCGAGGGATACGTTACGCAAGCGTGTGCCGACCGAGATGCCCTCGGCCTCGTAGATGACCGGGTTCGCGTCGTCCGCGTGGTCGAGGCGGCTCTCGGTCTCGATGGTGCGGAGGAACTCGTCGCCGAGCATCAGGGCCGCCATCCGGTCGACCGTCGCCTGGGCGCTGTCGAGCGTGGCGACGATTCGTCCGTTGCGCATGACGGTGATGCGGTCGGTGACGGCGCGCACCTCGTCGAGGTAGTGGGAGATGAAGACGACGGCGACCTCGCGCGAGCTCAGCTGCCGGATCACTTCGAACAGCTCGCCCCGCTCCGCCTCGGAGAGGCGCGCCGTCGGTTCGTCCATGATGAGCAGTTTCACGTCGTCGGCGAGCGCCTTGACGATCTCGATCCGCTGGCGGACGGCGGGGCTGAGCCCGGAGACGGGGGTGTCGAGTTCGGCGCCGATGTCGATGCCGACCTCGGCGACCAGGGCCGCTGCGCGCCGGCGGATCACCGCACCGCTGTAGCCCCAGCCGCGCGGCTCGCGGCCGAGCAGCAGGTTCTCGGCGACGGTCATGGCGGGCACGAGGCTGAATTCCTGGTAGATGACGGCGACGCCTTCGGTGCGCGCCTGGCGCGGGGTGCGGAGGATCACGGGGACGCCGTCGATTGCGATGGTGCCGCCGTGATCGGGGTAGAGGCCGGCGAGGGTCTTGACCAGGGTCGACTTGCCTGCGCCGTTCTGCCCGATCAGTCCGTGGACTTCGCCGCGCGCGACATCGAGCGAGACACCGTGCAGCACGGTCGTCGAGCCGAAGTCCTTGGTGAGGTCGTGGATCGCCAGGCGGGGCGTCGTCATGTCAGTCCTTGTCGCAGGTTGGTCGGGTCCTGGGGGTAGGTCGCGATCCGGGCCGCCGGCTCAGGCGGGACTCGACGGCCCGGATCGCAGTCATGTGCGGATCAGAAGCTCCACGATGCCGGGTTGTCGGCGAGCGTGTCCTTCGTCACCAGCGGCAGGTCGGTGATGAACTCGGGAGTCTTCACCTTGTCTTTGTTGCCGCTGATCCAGTCGAACGCGAACTGCGCCGCGGTCTCGCCCTGGGTGACCGGGCTCTGGTCGACGGTGCCGTAGATCGCGCCGGACTTGATGGCGTCCTCGACCTGGGTCGGGTAGTCGCCCGCGATGAACAGGATGTCGCTACGGCCCTGCTCTTGTGCGTAGTTCGCACCCACGTACAGCTCCGGGCCCTGCGCGACGATCGCGTCGAGAGTGCCCTCGGGGTACTTGGCCAGCAGGTCCTGCACGGCGGCGAGGTTCTTCTGGTTGTCGAAGTCGTCGCTCGGCTTCGCGACGATCTCGATCTCGGGGTGGTCCTTGATCGTGTCCTGCAGGCCGGCGAGGCGCTGCACCTGCGGGACGCCGCCGAGCAGACCCAGGATGACGGCCACCTTGCCGCCGTCAGGAAGGGCCTTGATGAGGAGGTCGCCCTGCGCGACTCCGTAGTCGTAGTCGGACGCGCCGACGTAGGTGACGACCTTGGCGGCCTTGTCGAGCGCCGCGTTCACGGCGAACACCGGGATGCCCGCGTCGACTGCTTCGTTGATGGCGTCGACGGGAGCGGTCGGGTCGCCGCAGATCACCAGGATCGCGTCGACCTTCTGGCTGATCAGCGTGCGGATGTTGGCCAGCTGGGTTGCGATGTCGAGGTTGCCGTCGAGAATGGTCGCGGTCCCGCCGAGCTCTTCGGCCTTGGACTTGATCGAGGCGTCGAGCGTGGCGAGGAACGGGATCTCGGTGGAGACCTCCGAGACGCCGAGCACGAATCCGTCGGTGCCGGGAGCATCGGTGCTGCCGCCTCCGGGGCTGGTGCAACCGCTCAGCACGAGCGCAGCGGCGATGCCGGCTCCCGCAAGCACGGAGAGCCGTCGCTTGACCTGGGTGAATCGAGGGGAAATGCTGTTCATGGTCTGTTCCTTCTCGGGTGTGATCGCCTGAATCGGATGGAGTGCTCACGCGCGTTCGCTGCGCGTGGTCGTGCTCATGCGGCGGGACGGACCTCCTCACCTGTGGTGGGGACCAGTCGGCTGTCGTCGGCGGTCGGCCTTGGTGCCGTCCGCCGGCGGCGGTTGTACTGGTCGAGGATGACGGCGCCGAGGATGACGACGCCCGTCACGGCGGGCAGCCAGTAGGCGGTGACGCCCACCTGCTTCAGCCCGTTGCCGATGTAGCCCAGCAGCAGGGTCGCCGCCAGGACGTCGGGGATGCGGCCGACGCCGCCGGTCAGGGCGACGCCGCCGACGACGCAGATCGCGATCGCCTGCAACGGCCAGACGATGGCGCCCGACGGCGTTCCTACCTGGGTCTGCCCGAGCAGGAGGAGCCCGCCGAGGCCGGCCAGCAGGCCGCCGATCGCGAACGCCAGGATGCGCACCCATGCGACAGGGACGCCGGAGAGGTGGCTCGCCTCGGCGTTGCCGCCCACGCTGTAGACGTAGTGCCCGAAACGGGTCCGCGTGAGGAAGAACCAGACCAGCGCGAGGACGGCGAGGAAGATGAAGAACACCACCGGCACGGGGCCGAGCTTGATGGTGGAGACGGCCTTGAGCACCGGCGTCACCCCGACGGTCGAGTGCGCGTCGGTCGCCACGAACAGCAGTCCGGAGACGATGCTCGCCATGGCGAAGGTGGTGACGAACGCGTTGATGCCGAGCCGCGCGATGATCACGCCGTTGGCGATGCCGATCACGAGGCCGATGGCGAGGCCGGCGACGATGGCGAGGAGGTCGCCCCCGCCCGCGACCGCGATGACGGCCGCGACGACGGAAGCGGATGCGCCGGTTGCGCCGACGGAGAGATCGAAGCCGCCGGCGATCATCATGACGGCCATCCCGGCTGCGACGATGCCGATGATCGAGTTCTGCTCGAGCACGTTGATGAGGTTGTAGCTCGAGCGGAATACGGGCGACACGATCGAGAAGCCCGCCAGGACGATGGCGAGCACGATCCACAGGCCGAGCCGCCGGATGCGCTCGATTCGTGACTGCCGAACGTTCATAAACCTCGTTGTCCTTCGTTCCGGAAGCAATTTAGAAACGCAATTGCTTTATGTATTCCTGCACCATAGAGTCAACGCGATGCCGATGTCAACCGAATCCTCTGCGACGCTCCCGTTGGGCGGGGGCACCGCCACCACGCTGCGCCAGCGCAACTCAAGCGCGGTGCTCGACATCGTGCGCCGCTCCTCCGCTCCCCTGCGGGTGGCCGAGATCGCGCAGGCGGCGAGTCTTTCGCGCCCGACGGTCGAGACGGTGGCCGAGGGTCTGCTCGATCAGGCGTGGCTGCTGCTGGCGGATGCCGACGACGCGGGCGCGCCGTCGGTCGGCCGGCCCGCCCGGCTCTACCGTTTCAACGAGCGCGCCGGTTTCGTGCTCGGCGTCGACGTCGGCGCACACAGCGTCACGGTCGCCATCGCCGACCTCCGGGGCGGAATCGTCGCCACCGAGCGTCACCGCGTCGGGCCGGAGCTCCCGGCGGCCGAGCGGCTCGCCGCGACCGCCGAGGTCATCGGCGCGCTGATCGCGCACACCGGCATCGACCGCGGCTCGATCCTCTCCATGACGGTCGGAACCCCCGGCACCGTCTCGCCCGCGACCGACAGGGTCGGGCTGTCGCCCGGCATGCCCGGCTGGCCGGAGGTCGACGTGGTGGCGGCGCTCGCGTCGTCGGTGGACTGCTCCATCGAGCTCGAGAACGACGCGAACCTCGCCGCGGTCGGGGAACGGGCGCGGGGCGTCGGGGGCGGCTGCGCCGACATGGTCTTCCTGCTGCTCGGCGAGCGTCTCGGCGCCGGCATCATCGCGAACGACGCGCTCGTGCGCGGGCGCAACGGCGCAGCGGGAGAGCTGGGATACATCCCCGTGGGCGGCGCCGCGCATCGCGACCCCCGCTTCGGTCCTCTCGAGTCGCGGGTGAACGCGTCCGCCCTGGTGCGCATGGGTGCGCGCGCGGCGGCGGAGCACCCCGAGAGCGCGCTCGCCGCATCCGCACCCCTCACGGCCGGGGACGTCACGATGGCGGCGACCCGTGGCGACGCGCACGCCTCCGCCCTCGTGCGCCGGCTGGCGCGCCGCATCGCGCGGGGCATCGCCCCGACCCTGCTGACGCTCAACCCCGACATGCTGGTCGTCGGCGGCGGCGTCTCGCTCGCGGGCGAGGTGCTGCGATCCGCACTCGCCACGGCGATCGAGAAGGTCGTGCTCTACCCGCCGGAGATCCGGCTCTCAGCTCTGGGCGACGAAGCGGTCGTCCTCGGCGCCGTCACGCAATCACTGGACCGGGTCGAAGCCGATGTGCTCGCCCGGGTGTCTGCCTGATGAACGTGACCCCTTCGACTCAGGCACCCACCGTCATCCGGGAGCACTCATGCTCGCACGCCGTCTCACCGCCGCCCTAGCAACCGGCGCGATCACCCTCCTCCTCGCCGCCTGCGTCCCCGCGGATGCCGGCTCCGACCCCAACAATCCCCGCCAGCTCGAGCTCTTCACGTCGTGGACGACGCCGACCGAGCGCGCCGGGCTCGACGCCCTGCTCGCGGTGTACGCGAAACGCGACCCCGGCATCCAGATCTTCGACGCCTCGGTCGCGGTCGGCACCGGCGGAACCGCGCAGACCGCACTCGAGGCGCGGCTCAAGGCGGGCAACCCTCCCGATACCTTCCAGGCTCCGGCGGGTGCGGCGATCACCGACCTGGTCGACGGGGGGCGGCTCGACGACCTGTCGCAGCTGGTCGATCGCACCGGGCTGGCGGACGCGTTGCCGCTGGCCCTTCGAGAGAGTGTCACCAGCGACGCGGGCCTCATCCATTCGGTGCCGATCGGCGTGCACCGCGCCAATCTGGTCTGGGCGAACTACGACGTGCTGTCGGCGGCGGGGCTGGACCCCGCGGACCGGGCGGGCTCGATCGATGAATGGCTCGGCCAGCTCAAGCGCCTGCGAGCGGCGGGCGTGGAGTACCCGCTCGCTCTCGGCACCGAGTGGACCCAGCTGCTTCTGTTCGAGAACGTTCTGCTCTCCGACCTGGGCGCCGACACCTACGCCGGGCTGTGGACCGGCGCCACGCGTTGGGACGGGACGTTCGTGAAGACCGCCGTCGACGACTATGCGTCGCTCGTCGGGTATGTCGATCCCGGGTTCCGCTCGCTCGACGGCGATGCGGCCGCCGGACTCGTCGCGGATGGCAGCGCTGCCTTCGTCGTCCTGCCCGACACGGCGCTCGCGACATTCAAGGCGGCGGGGCTCGACTACGGCACCGACTACGCGGGCCTGCCGACACCCGGAACCCGCGGCGTGTTCGATCTGCTGGCCGACTCGTTCACGCTTCCGGTGGGGGCGACGCATCAGGATGCCGCAACGGCCTGGCTCGAGACGGTCGCCTCCCCCGAGGGCCAGCTGGCCTTCGCCGTCGCCACGGGCGCGATCCCCGCCCGCACGGATGTCGACGTGACGACCCTCTCCACCTTCCAGCGCACGGCCGCATCGTCCCTGACGAGCGACCAGCTCGTGCCGTCGGTGACGTTCGGCGCCGCGGCGCGGCCGGCGTGGGTGAACGCGCTGACGAAGGCGATCACGCGATACAGCGACGACAGGAAGGCGGGGGCGCTGGTGGCGGCGCTGCGCGAGACCGCGCAGTTCGTGCCGGAACGCTGAGCAGGTGCGACGTTATACTTCGCTGTGGCCACCACCGAGGGCGAGGCGTATCTGCGGCAGCCGCTGCTCACCTCGCCGGGCCAACCCCTGCGGGTGGCGGTGTACGAGCGCATCTCGCGCGGCATCCGCACCGGGCTGCTTCCGACCGGCGATCTGCTGCCCCGTGAGACGGAACTCTGCATCTCGCTGGGCGTGAGCCGCACGGTCGTCCGGGAAGCGCTCATGCTGCTCGAGGAGGACGGGCTGATCGTGACCCGCCGCGGGGTGGGGCGTTTCGTCGCGGAATCCCTTCCCCATGAGGGTCTGGACGAATTCCAGCCGTTCGAGCACCTGTTCGCCGAGCCGGGAGCACGCGTCGACGTGCACGTGCTCGAGTTCGGCAAGCAGAGCACCACCGACTTCGTCTCGGGACTGCTGGGGCTCGATCGCGCCGCCGAATTCTGGTTCCGCGAGAGCATCATCGTCCGCGACGGCCAGCCGGCGGCGCTCGTACAGGAGTACATGCCGGTCGAGCGCTACCTCGCGCCGATTCACGGGTCGCTGGCACGCGAGTTCGCGGACGCCGCGCGCGAGCAGGCGACTCTGCTGAGCGCTCTCACCGGGCGCATCGGTCCCGTCTTCACGGCCGGCATCTGCCGCATCACCGCCAGCCTGGCCGGACCCACCCGCGCGGCCCATCTCGACGTCAAGCCTGGCGACCCGCTTCTGGTTCTCACACAGACCGCGGAGATCGACGGCTCGCCGGTGTACATCTCGAAGTCGGCGATCCCCCCGACCTTCGCCCATCTCAGCGTTCCGCAGTGGACGCTCGCGAGCGGCGCCTGAATCGGGCCAGCGCGATCAGCCCGAGGACGGCGAGTCCGCCCACCAGCCCGACCGCGACGGCGAACCCGGCTCCCGAGCCCGCCCGGTCCGCCAGCGTTCCCCCGAGCGCGGACACGGCCGCCTGCCCGACCACGAGCGTGCTCTGCAGAGCCGTGAGCACCGTGGTCGACCGGCCGTGCGGGGCGGCCGCCGCGCCCAGGCTGAAGAGTGTCACGAGCACGGCCCCGACGCCGCACCCGGCGAGCGCCAGCGCCGGCACGACGGCGACCAGGTCGCCGGCGAGGGCGAGGGCGGCGCAGCCCGCGAAGCCGAGCACGGCGAACACGGGCCACCGGGCAGTGAGGACGAAGCGGGCGGGCAGCACCGCGACGATCAGAGCGAACGCGATCGCGCCGATGCTCATCGCGCCGTAGACGACGCCCGCCTGCTCGACCGCTCCGCGCTCGCGCATGAACGCCGTGAGGGCGGTGAGTGTCGATCCGAAGACACCGCCCACCAGGAACATGGCCGCGATGAGCAGGGGGATGCCCGGAGCCAGCAGGACCGCACGCAGGCTCAGCGACGGGGCCGCCGATCGCTTTCCCGCGGGAGTGGCCGGCGCGTCGCGCAGGCGGTGATCGGCACGCACCGCGAAGGCGACCACGACGGTGCCGGTCAGCAGCATCGACAGCACGAGGGGCGCAGCGGGATTCACGAGCGCGCTGAGAAGCCCGACCAGGACGGGACCGAGCACGAATGACGCCTCGTCCGCGATGGACTCGTAGCTCATCACATAGGAGATCGCGCGGCGGCGACGATCAGCGTCCCGTGCCAGCGAGGCGAATGCCACCAGCCGGGACCTCGAGAACGGCGCGACCTGCGGTGTGCTGCCGCCGAGCACGATCGCGATTCCGAACAGCACCGGCAGCGGAACCTGGGCGGCCACCGCGAACAACATGGCAGCGGAGGCGAGGACACTCAGCGCGCTTCCCGCCAGCAGCACGCGCCGCTGCCCGAGCCGGTCGGCGAGCGCGCCGATCCCGGGACCGCATGCAGCCGTGCCGAGCCCCGCGGTCGCGGCAACCAGCCCTGCTTCGCCCACCGAGTCCCGGGCTGTCGCCACGAGCGTGAGCACGCCCACGATCATCATCGCGAAGGGCAGGCGGCCGGCGAACGCGACGGGGTAATAGCTCCACCCCGTCAGCCGCCCGAACGCGGCGGCGTCCGCACGCAGGCCGGTGCGGCCACCCGCACCATGGGACGGTGCGGGTGGCCGAGGGGTCAGCTGCTCGCTCAGACCTTCGGCGAGGACGGCGACTCGACGACGAAGTCGCCGGAGATGATGGCTGCCTGCAACTGCTTCACCTCGTCGAGCAATGCCGGGTCGAGCTTGGACTCCCAGTCGTGGGTCGGCGCGATGCCGACGCCCCCGTTTGCCAGCGTCCCGACGTACGGGGTGTTGTCGAACTTGCCGTCGGCTGTCGCCAGGGTCACCTCTTTCGCGGCCGTGGTCAGGTTCTTCATCACCGAGGTCAGGTAGTACTGCGAATCCTCGGGGGCACTGACGAAGACGTCGGAGTTGACGCCGATGATCGACTGGTCTCCCCCGGCATCCTTGATCGCTTCGACCGACGCCTTGAACAGGGTGCCCGCGACGGGCATGATCACATCGGCGCCCTGGTCGAGCAATCCCTGCGTGACGGTCTTCGCACCGACCTGATCGTCGAAGCTGCCGACGAACGTGCCGTTCTGCGCGGCCTTGTCCCAGCCGATCACCTGCACGTCGGTTCCGTGCACCTCGTTGTAGTGGGCGACGCCGTCGGCGTAGCCGTCCATGAAGATCGTCACCGACGGGAACGGCATTCCGCCGTACGTGCCGACGACTCCGGACTTCGAGGCCCCGGCCGCCAGGTAACCGGCCAGCAGCGCGGCCTGGGCGGTGTCGAACAGCACCGGCTTGACATTGTCGAGCTCGATCGTCGCGAAGGTGTCGTCGGTGACGACGCTGTCGATCAGCGCGAAGTCGACGTCGGGGTTGGCCGTCGCCGCGTCGCGGGTGGCGTTCGCCAGCGCGAAGCCGACCGTGACGATCAGGTTGCAGTTCTCCTCGACGAGGCTGGAGATGTTGCTGGCGTACTGGTCCTCGGAGGCCGACTCCGCCGCCTTCGGCGCGACACCCAGTTCGTCGGCGGCTTCCTTGACACCGTCGTAGGTGAGCTCGTTGAAGTCCTTGTCGTCGAATCCGGTGAGGTCGGAGACGGCGCAGGGAAGGAAGTCGCTGGTGGCCTGTGGTCCTCCGTCGGCAGGAGGGGCGCCGCAGGCGGTGAGGGTGCCCGCGGCGAGAGCCGCGAGGCCGATGAGTGCTGTGATGCGTCGTTGCATGATCTCTCCTGTGGGGTGGGGTGGTGTGACTAGAGGCGTGCGCGCAGAGCCGTGCGTTGCGCGGGTTCGAGGAAGGCGGCATCGATGCTCACGGCATCGAGAAGGGCGAGGTCGGCGTCGGTCCAGCCGAGACTGTCGATGAGTATCCGCCGTTCCGCGGGCAGATCCGATCCGGTCTGCATCGGGTTGTCGTCGCCGAGGACGACCCGCACCCCCGAGTCGCGCAGGCGCGGGGCGGGATGCGCGGCCACCTCGGCGATGGCGCCGGTGTACCAGTTCGACGTCGGGCAGATCTCGAGGACGATGCCCTCGTCCGCGCACCAGCGCAACACCTCGGGATCGTCGACGACGTGAGCTCCATGACCGATGCGGGATGCGCCGAGCAGTTCGACGGCATCGCGGGCGGCGGATGCCGGGGCGGCCTCGGCCGCATGGCAGGTGATGCCCAGACCGCCCGCCCGCGCGATGCCGAACGCGGGCACGTGCGCCGCAAGGTCGGGGAAGAGCAACTCGTCACCGGCCAGGTCGAATCCCACCACACCGCTCCCGGCCTGCGCGACGGCGGCCCTCGCCACGGCTTCGTTCACCTCGGTGGAATGGGAGCGAAGCGCGGCGATGACGGCTCCGCTCGGCATGCCCGTGTCCGCCGAGCCGGCGCGAAGGCCGGCGGTCATCGCATTGATCACCTGGCCCAGCCCGCGATCGGTGTCGGCATGGGTGGCCGGGCCGAACCGCAACTCGAGGTAGTCCAGCCCGGCCGCCGCGGCATCCTGCACCGCTTCGCGGGCGATGCGCTCGACGGCGGCCAGGGACCGGAACAGCGGGTAGGTCGCAGCGACCCTCTGCAGATAGACCGTCAGGTCTGCCGGGCCGTCGAGCTGGATGGCGCGCGCCCAGCCGCCCTCGGGCTCGGGTACTCCGAGTTCTGCGGCGATCTCGGCGGCGGTGGCCGGCCTCACCCGTCCCTCGAGATGGCTGTGGAGATCGATGAGCACGGTCAGAGCTCCAGCCGGACGGCTGTCTCGAGCGCCGCCTCGATGCTCAGCATCCAGCCCGACGTCAGCTTCTCTTTGATTCCGGAGTACAGGCTCGCCCCGTCGATCAGGTTGCTCGAGGTCGAGCAGATCATGCCCGCGCGCACGCCGCGAAGGCGGGCGACCACATACAGGGCCGCGCTCTCCATCTCGACGTTGAGCACGCCGATGCGGTTCAGTTCGGCGATCCATTCGGGGGTCTCGGCGTAGAAGGCATCGTCACTGGCATTGATGCCGGTGTGCACTTTCGCCTCGGTGCCGGCCGTCACGTCGCGGGCCGCCTCGGCGAGCGCCATCGTGATCGCCAGGTCCGGCACGGCCGGGAAGCCGTGATGCACATACGCGGCGGTGGTGCCGTCGTTGCGCAGCGCGCCCTCGCTCACCAGCAGATCCCCCGGCATCACACCGCTCTGCAGGCCCGCCGACGAGCCCACGCGGATGAAGGATGTGACGCCGACGCGGATCAGCTCCTCCACCGCGATGGCCGTCGAGGGGCAGCCCATCCCCGTCGAGGTGGCGGTGATGTGGCGGCCCTTGTACATGCCGGTCATGGTCTTGTGCTCACGGTTGTGGGCGACGGACTTCACATCCGTGAGGAACTCCGCGATGAGAGGCACCCGGAAGGGATCACCGGGCAGCAACGCGACCGTCGAGACCTCTCCCGGCGCGACGGCGATGTGATACTGGCGCTCGCCCGCACCCTCGGTGCTCTTGTCGACGGTGGTGCTCACGTATGCTCCTCGGGTTGGTTGGTATGATGTTATACCTCTCCGACTCGAAGTCAATCGCGGAGTTGGCGGGGCGACGTCCGGCTAGCCGAGCGCCCGGAGCCGCGGCGCGAGATCCCGCTCGAACAGCTCCAGGAAGCGGCGCTGATCCTGCCCCGGCGAGTGGAACACGAGGTGATTCATCCCAGCATCGACGTACCTCTTGATGCCGGCGACGACCTCGTCGGGGTCGCTGCCGACGATCCAGCGCGAGGCGATCTGCTCGATCGGCAGCGCGTCCGCCGCCTTCTCCATCTCCATGGGATCGGTGATGTCGTGCTTCTGGTCCTTCGACAGCGCCAGCGGCGCCCAGAAGCGGGTGTTCTCGAGGGCGGCGTCCGCGTCGGTGTCGTAGGAGAGCTTGATCTCGATCATGCGGTCGATGTCGTCGAAGCTGCGGGACGCCTGGTGCGCGCCCTCTTTCACCGCAGGGATGAGCTGGTCGGTGTACAGCTCCATGCCCTTGCCCGACGTGCAGATGAAACCGTCGCCCGCGCGGCCCGCGTAGCGCGCGACGACCGGCCCGCCGGCGGCGACGTAGACCGGGATCGGCTGATCCGGTCGATCGTAGATCGACGCATCCACGGTGCTGTAGTACTCGCCGTCGAACGTGACGCGGTCCTCGGTCCACAGCTTGCGCATCAGCTCGACCGACTCGCGCAGTCGCGCGAAGCGCTCTTTGAACTCCGGCCACTCGCCGCGCCAACCGGTCGCGATCTCGTTCAGCGCCTCGCCGCTGCCCACGCCGAGCAGAATGCGTCCGGGGTAAAGGCACCCCATCGTCGCGAACGCCTGAGCCACCACGGCGGGGTTGTAGCGAAACGTCGGGGTCATGACGCTCGTGCCGATCGTGATCGTCGAGGTGCGTTCGCCGACGGCTGCCATCCATGCCAGCGAGAACGGCGCGTGCCCGCCCTCGTGCCGCCACGGCTGGAAGTGGTCGCTGACCGTCACCGATTCCATGCCGTGCGCCTCGGCTGCCACCGCGATCTCGACCAGCTCCCGCGGGTCGAACTGCTCAGCCGATGCCTTCATCCCGAGTTTCAGAGTCACGGATGCGAGCCTACGCTGGGGTCATGAGCACCGAGATCGATCCGGACGAGGTGATCGCGCAGGTCTCCCAGCGCCTCGCCGACAAGTACCCCGACCTCGACCGCGCCGACATCGACCGCACGGTGCGGGCCGAACTCGCCCAGCTGATCGATCGGCCCGTGCAGGACTACCTGTCGGTGCTCACCGAGCGGGCTGCGAAGAAGTCGCTCAAGAAGGCGCGCTGAGTTCACCGCCCGCGCGGCGTTCCAGCAGTCTCGCCGCCAGCAGCTCTCCGCCGACAGGCCCGAACTCGGCAAGCGCCTGCCTGTGCAGGTCGGCCACCACCGACAGGATGGAATGGGGCGCGCCGCTCTGCTCGGCGATCGCCTGCAGCCCGTCGAGCTCCTCCACGACGCGGTCGATCCCGAACTCGGGCATGTCGTCCCCGGCGAGCAGCAGCGGCGCATCCCGGTCGAGGAAGACGCTTCCGCCCGCGCTGCCTGCCAGCAGGGTGCGCAGCAGCTCGGGATCGAGTCCGTGCTTCTTGCCGGCGAGCAACGCCTCCGTGACCGCGACGACCTGGCCGAACCACAGGCCGTTCGCGAGGAGCTTGACCAGGTGGGCATCGCTCGGGCGCTCACCCGCGTCGGGCTCGAAGGGGCGGCCGAGCGGTTCGAGGATGCGGCCGACCGTGAAACGGTCTTCGAGGGCTGCGGCGACGAAGAACCGGAGCTCGCCCGACTCCGCGTCGGCCGGGCCGCCGGCCATCGGAGCGGCGGCCGAGCGCACGCCGGAACCCGTGGCGGCATCCACCAGCTCGTCGACCACCCGCGGGTCGTTGCTCGTGAGGTCGAGCCACAGCGAACCGGCCGGCATGACCGGGAACAGTGCGGGCAGGGCTGAACGAGCCTCGGGTGGACCGGGCAGCACCGTGACCAGCACATCCGACGTCGCAGCGACCTCGGCAGCAGATCCACCGCCGTGCGCCAGGTCGAAGGTCGTCACCGCGAATTCGGTGGAGAGCCGCCGTGCGATCGGCCCTCCCATGCGACCCAGGCCGAGGACGCCGACCCGCAGCGGTTCGGACATCGCTAGAAGTCGCGCAGGTTGGCGCGCAGCCCGCCGCCGCCGAATTCGCTGCGCAGGATGCCGCGGCGCCGCAGGATCGGCACCAGGTCATCCAGCAGACGGTGGACCGTGACCGGGTGCAGGTCGCCCCAGAGCAGGATGCCGTCGTTGTCGGCGTCGTCGCCGAGACGCTCGATGAGATCGGCGAACTCGTCCGCCGTGCCCACGAAACCCGAGCCGTCGGTCATGCGCCCCAGCTTCGCCATGCCGCCGAGCAGCACACGCAGCGGAGTGGTCGCCGGATCGTGTTTTCCGACCAGCCTGTTGATGCTTCCCTGCGAGACGTGATCGCCGAACACGGACAGGTCGAGCGGCTGATCGAAGTCGAGCGCGGTCAGGTCGGTCTCGAGGTCGCTCGACTGCTTCTCAGCGATGTGCAGCACCTCGGCGTCGCCCGGATGTGCGGATGCCGCGACGAGTCGATCGGCCTCCTCCGGGCTCGAGACGATCACCGGCTGGATGGCGAACAGGATCTGGATGTCGTCCGGCGCCCGACCTCGCTCGACCGCGGCCGCGTGGATCTTGGCCCGATACGACCGGATGCTCTCGGTGTCGAGCGGTGCCAGCGCCAGCTGCACATCGGAGTTCGCCCCCGCGAAGCCCAGGCCGCGACCCGAACCGCCGGGAGAGACGATCACCGGCTCGCCTTCGGTGAACGGGATCGCGTTGAGCGGCCCGTCGAACTCGAAATATTCGCCCCGGTGCCGCACGGTCTCGAGCTTCGACCCGTCGGCGTAGATCCCCTTCGCCGGGTCGGCGATCAGGGCACCCTCGCCCCAGCTGTTCCAGAGCCGCTTGATGCCGCCGAGCCATTCCTCGGCGCGGTCGTAGGCCGCATCATGCGAGAGCGGCGGTGCGCTACCGAAATGCCGGGCGCTGCCGGTGTCGGTCACGACGTTCAGCCCGAGGCGGTGACCGCTGAGGTGGTGAAGCGAGGCGAACTGCCGCGCGGCTGTATAAGGAAGGTAGGCGGCGGGGTTCGCGGTGGGCGCGATTCCGATGTGCTCTGTCGCGCCGAACAGGTACGGCGCCAGCAGCAGCGGGTCGTGCTTCGGCCCGCCGAACGCCTGCCGGATGCGCAGGTCGATCGTCGACGCGTTGCCCAGCGACGGCGCGTCCTCGATGATCAGCAGGTCGAAACCGGCCTGCTCGAGTTCGCGCACCGCCTGCTGATACAGCGCGGGCTCCGTCCAGCGGTAGTTCCAGTCCAGATACGGGTGCCCCCAGCCGTGCGGGCCGAACCCGC
The DNA here is from genome assembly GCA_025463555.1 of Schumannella sp. Lineage (GTDB taxonomy): Bacteria > Actinomycetota > Actinomycetes > Actinomycetales > Microbacteriaceae > JBDSKH01. The sequence goes on along the minus strand of JAODAS010000166.1, from coordinate 1,466 downwards.
GAGCGAGGAACCAGCCGAAATGCTGCAGCCTGCTCATATGATCTCCCGCACCGCAGCGAGGCCGGCGTCGAGGTCGGAGATGAGGTCGGCGAGATCCTCGATGCCGATGGAGACCCTCAGGGTCCCCGGCCAGATCCCCGCCTGGCTGAGCTGCTCGTCGGTGCGCAGGTTGTGGCTCGTGCTCGCGGGGTGCAGCACCAGCGAGCGCACGTCGCCGAGATGCGTCATGTGCGTGAACACGTCGAGCGCGTTGACGAAGCGGCGTGCCGCATCCAGACCGCCCCGCAGCGTGAACGAGAACACGGAGCCCTGCCCCGCCGGCAGATACCGCTGCGCGAGGGCGTGGAACGGGTTCGACTCCAGGCCCGAGTAGTCCACCGAATGCACCTCCGGCTGCTGCTCCAGCCACCGCGCGACGCCGAGGGCGTTCTGCGACTGGCGCTCGACGCGCAGCGACAGCGTCTCGATGCCCTGGTTGATGAGGAAGGCATTCAGCGGCGAGGCGGTCGGGCCGAACCGCAACGCGATCGCCTCGCGGAAGTAGGCGATACGGGCGCGGCCGCCCGGTGCCGTGAAATGCGGGAACAGGTGCCCGTCGCGCTCGGCGTCGAACAACCCGTCGTCCACGATCACGCCGCCGAGCACCGAGCCGTGCCCGGCCAGGAACTTGCTCGCCGAGTGCACGACGATGTCCGCGCCGTGTTCGATCGGGCGCAGCAGGTACGGCGTCGCGAGCGTGTTGTCGATCACGAGGGGGATGCCGTGGGCGTGCGCGACCTGGGCGATGGCAGCGATATCGAGGATGTCGTTCTTGGGATTCGGGATCGACTCGGCGAACAGGGCGCGCGTGGTGGGCCGGATGAGACGCTCCCACGCCGCCGGATCGTTCGCCTCTGCGACGAAATCCGTTTCGATCCCGAGGCGCGGGAGGTTCTCGAGGAGCAGTCCGCGCGTGCCCTCGTAGATGCTCGACGCCGACACGATGTGCTCGCCGGCCTGGACCAGCCCGAGCAGAGCGACGACCACTGCCGCCTGGCCGCTTCCGACCAGCAGCGCCTCCGCGCCGCCCTCGAGCGCCGCGATCCGGCGCTCGACGGCCTCGTTGGTCGGATTCGCCACCCGGGTGTAGGAGTACCCGTCGCCGCCGGCGAACAACTGCTCGGCCTGATCGAAGTCGTCGAGCACGAACCCGGCGGTGAGGTAGATCGGCTGGGCACGCGGCGTGGGGACGCTCGCCTCGCGCGCACCGCCATGGAGCTGCTGGGTTGCGAAACCCCTGGCAGTCCCGGCGGCGCGAGTGCTGGTCATGATCCAGAAAGGATTCCACGGCGGGGGGCGCTGCCACCCGGGTGGGCTTCACAGTTCGTCATGCACGGCGGTCGTGCGGGGAAGCCCGCCTAACCTCGCTGCATGACCACCTCATCCCGGCCGCTGCGCGTCGTGGCGGTGTCCGGCAGCCTGACCTC
>JAODAS010000039.1 GCA_025463555.1 Schumannella sp. | reverse complement strand
CCAGGAGGGCCGCGAGCAGGAGCGCCCCGAACAGGCAAGCCCATGCCTGCTTCGCGCCGAAGACGAGGAACTCCACCGTCGTCGCCCAGGCGGCGCTGCGGGGAAAGCGCTCGAGCAGCCGATGCGCCGCGTCGTCGATCCGTTGTTCGACGGGTGTGAAGCGTGTCACGGTCCTCCTGCGATCCAGCGTGCCATCCTGAGAGCGTTCAGGTCATCAGCCTGCAGGGTGATCCGGTCGCTTAAGTCCTGAGGCTTGACCGACGGCCGCTAAAGCACTGATACTTGATGACGGGAAGGGGTCTCGTGTTCGCCATCACCGCGGATCAGGTCGGCAGTCGTGCGGCCGCGGACCTCGCCGATGCGCAGTTGGAGGCGATCACGGCGCTCGCCGGCGGGAGCCTCGTGCTGCCTGCCGACCGCACCGCCGGCGACGAGATCCAGGCGGCGACCGATGATGCGGGCGCCGCGCTCGCGATCGTGCTGCACCTCACCCGCGACGGCAACTGGAGCGTGGGCCTCGGAATCGGCGATGTGCGACTCCCCCTTCCCGAATCGACCCGGGCGATCACCGGCAGTGCGTTCATCCTCGCTCGCGACGCCGTCTTCGCGGCCAAGAAGAGCCCCACCCGCTTCTCGCTCGCGATCCAGGAGGGCCGGCTGCCCGACGCGCGGCTGCTGCAGCCCCTGATCGACCTGCTTCTGCAGCTGCGTGCTCGACGCACCCCGGAGGGCTGGGAGGTCGCGGACCAGCTGGTCGCAGGCACGACCCAGGCGGAGCTCGCCTCCCGGCTCGGCGTCACACCCCAGGCAGTGAGCCTGCGTGTGCAGAATGCGCAGCTCCACACCGAGACCGCGGCGATCGCGGCACTGACCGAGCTGCTCGCCGCGGCCGGTGAACCACCGAGAGAGGCAACATCATGATCCAGGGCTTGCTGGGAGTGCTCGGCTCGACCGTCGTCTGGTTCGGTTCGATCGTCGTGGCGCTTGTCGCGCTCGCCATCGCGGGCGTCGCGATCCGGTTCCACGCACCGCGGCTCGGGCTCGCCGCGCTCGTCCCGGTCGGACTCGGCGCCGCAGCAGCTGTCTTCGGGCTCGACGTGCTGCCGCCGGATCCCGCCTACGTGACGGTGGTCAGCATCGCGATCGCCGCGCTGGGCATCGTCGCCGGCAATCCGATCACCGTCTGGGTGCTCGGACGGGCGAAGTCCCCCGACCCGGGCGCGGACGACAGCGAGCACGGCGGCATCGTGGTCGCCGGCGATACCGGCGCGCGGGCCACCCGCGAGGTGCTGCGCGGCGGATGGATCATCGGCTACCTCGAGCGCATCGCCATCATCGCGGCGATCGTCCTCGGGCGATTCGAGATCGTCGCTGCCGTCATCGCCGTCAAGGGGCTCGGCCGTTTCACCGAGCTCGACAACGCGGCTGCTCGCGAACGGTTCATCATCGGCACCCTGACGAGCATCATCTGGGCAGGCACGTGCGCCCTGGTGATCGTCGCGGCCAACTCCTGACTCGCGCTACCGCCGCCGCCGGGGAACGCTCGCGCGGTAGGCCGACACCGTCGGATCGCCGTCGATCCAGTACCGCCACGGGAAGTCGTCCGAGCCGCCCGGCCCGCTGACGCCGACGCGCGGACCGGTGCGGATCAGACCCGCCGGAACGGGATCCGCAGCCGGGTCCAGCCGGATCGGCCCATGGCTCAGATCGGCGCCGTCGTCGCTCAGGTCGATACCCAGGGCCACGCAGAGCCGCGCGGGCCCGCTGGCGAGATCGCTGTCGCGCTTGCTGGTGCGCCGTCGCTCCCGCGCGACCTCCATGCCGGAGACGATCTCGCCGGCACGCAGCAGCACGGCCGTGGCGATGCCGTCCGGGGAGCAGACCACGTTGGCGCAGACGTGCATCCCGTACGTGAAATACGTGTACAGGTGACCGGGTGGGCCGAACATCACCGCATTGCGGCGGGTCTGACCACGAAACGCGTGGGAACCGGGATCGACCTCACCCAGATACGCCTCGACCTCGGTCAGTCGCACGCTGACGCCGCGGCCGTGGATGATCGCGCCGAGCAGCATGGGAGCCACCTCAGTCGACGGTCGCGAGAGGTCGAGCACGGGTCAGACGAGCATGCCCGACGCGACGGTGAAGATCAGGACGCCGACGATCACCAGGATCGCGACGGTCACGATGACGGGCATCACCCAGGGACGCTTCGCGTGGGCGACGGCGCCGCGTTCCTGACGGATTGCTCGCGCCGCCTCGACGCGTTCCTGCCGATCGCTCTTTCCGGACAGGGTCATCGGTCCTCCTGGCTCAGGGTCTTCACCGCGGCGGTGAGCGCGGCAAGTTGTTCGGCGACGCGCTCGGGTGCGGTGCCGCCGGGTGCGTCGCGGCTCGCGATGGAACCTGCGACGGTGAGCACCTCGCGCACATCCGGTGTCAGGCGCGGATCGATCGCGGCATAGTCGTCGTCGGTGGGCTGGTCCAGCTCGAGGCCGTTCGCCTCGCAGAACCTCACGAGCGCGCCGGAGATCTCGTGCGCCTGGCGGAACGGCACGCCCCCGCGAACCAGGTGGTCGGCCACATCGGTGGCCAGCGAGAAGCCCTGCGGCGCGAGCTCGGCCATGCGCTCGGTGTCGAACTCCAGCGTCGCGATCATGCCCGCGAAGGCCGGAAGCAGCACCTCTAGGGTGCGCACGGTGTCGAAGACCGGCTCCTTGTCCTCCTGCAGGTCGCGGTTGTAGGCCAGGGGAAGTCCTTTGAGCGTGGTGAGAAGGCCGGTGAGGTTGCCCACCAGGCGGCCGGCCTTGCCGCGGGCGAGCTCCGCGATGTCGGGGTTCTTCTTCTGGGGCATGATCGACGACCCCGTCGAATAGGCGTCGTGCAACCGCGCGAAGCCGAACTCGCGCGTCACCCAGAGGATGACGTCCTCGGCGAACCGCGACAGGTCGATGCCCACCTGCGCGCCGATGTACGCGAACTCGGCCACGACGTCGCGGCTGGCGGTCGCGTCGATCGAGTTCGGCATCGGCTGTCCCAGGTTGAGCTCTGTGGCGACCAGCGCAGGATCAAGGCCCAGCGCTCCGCCGGCGAGCGCGCCGGCGCCGTAGGGCGACTGTTGCGCGCGCACCCGCCAGTCGCGCAAGCGCTCGAGGTCGCGCATCAGGGGCCAGGCGTGGGCGAGCAGATGATGTGCCAGCAGGATCGGCTGCGCGTGCTGCAGGTGGGTGCGGCCGGGCAGAACGGCCGCGGGGTGCGCGGCAGCCTGCGCCGCGATCGCGTCGATGAGCTGGATCACCTGGTGGCCGATGAGGCGCGAATGGTCGAGCAGGTACATCCGGATGAGCGTGGCGATCTGGTCGTTGCGGCTGCGTCCCGCGCGCAGCCGGCCTCCGAGCTCGGGGCCGACAGCCTCGATCAGCGCGGCCTCGAGCGCCCCGTGCACGTCCTCATCGGAATCGGTCGCCACCAGGTCGCCGCTCTGCACCCGCCCGGCCACGACAT
>JAODAS010000284.1 GCA_025463555.1 Schumannella sp. | reverse complement strand
TCGTACTCGTCTACCGGCATGGTCGTTTCGACGCCCTCCCGGTCGATGTACTTGACCGAGACGATATCGATAAACGGGGGATAGCTGAGGCCTATCCAATCCCGACACCCATCCCCGAAACGATCGGAGACGAGCTCAAGGGTCTGCACTCCCAGCGCCCGGCCAAGCCAGCCCGCCGGCCCGTCGAGCCAAGCCACGGCCGCCGCGACCAAGCCGCCGATATAGTCGTCATCGTCGCCGTGATCGACGCGCAGATGCTTCTTTGCGTCTTCGATTGAGACGACTTCTCCCGGCGGTTCGATAACGCGGGTGATCATGCTCAACCTTCGATCGTCCGAACGGTGCACGTGGTGCCCGTCGCCATGACACGGCGCACCTGAAACGGAGGGACAAACCCCGCCGATACGCCGACAAAAGCAACGGGCGCGTTATCCGCGTTCCCGGTTGGAATGACCGAGATGTTGCCGCTGGTCAGGCAAACAACCGCCTTGACCGGAGCGGGATTGAGATCGGCACTGTCGTTTGGCGTGACAGACCTGCTCTTGGTGCCGAAGGACGAAGATCCGCCTTTGGCATTCGTTGCGTTCAGTGCCATCGCGGCGCTCCTGTTCGGTCGATCGGCTTAATCGACGAGGATGTGAAACACGCCAATTTTGGTAGCGCCGCCCTGGGCGATGGCGATCTTTACGCGGTCGTTCGCGAGCGCCAGACGATCTTGCACGGCCGCGCCAGCGGCAGCGAACAGGGACGCAACGCCGGCTTGCGAGTGCGTGGCCTGGCGCGGCGCGCGAACTGCAGACGCGTTGACATCGCTTTCCGTCCAGAGATTGACGCCCGTCGCTTCGCCAGTGATCGTGAAATCGACGCCGTTGGCGAAGTCTGTCTTCACATATTCGATCTGGTGGATCTTGCCATTCAGGCGCGGCGAATAGGCCGTTGCCGTGCCATCTGCGGCGGTCGTTACGGTGACTTTGAAACGCTTCATTTTAGTCTCCTTTCGTGGCCAATGGGGCCGTCACTTGGCCTTGCGGCCGGTTGCAGACTTGTTCCCCGGCGAGGGGCCTTCAGCCTTGTTCAATGGAGCGGGTTCGGCTTTTGCCTTCTGGTCGGCAGGACCGATCCGTTCCAGCGTCTTCGGTGCGAGGTGGCCGAGATCGGCTTTCGTGCCTTCCCTGATGTCGCCTTCCTCGTACATGCGGTCGCCGTCGTGACGGCGCAGGACTTTCCATTTCAAGATTTCAGCCATGCTTGCCTCCTTCGGCTGTGAGAGACCGCCAACTGCCAGGCGCTTGATGATTTCGACCATGGTTTGATCTCCTCGGTTCAGAGAGCGGGCGGCGGAAACCGCCCGCCTTGCTGAGCCGAAGTCTCTGTTCAGGCAGAGAGCGCCGTATCGAAATCGCCGTAGATGAAGGCTTCAGGACGGTAGACCGCGAGCGCGAGACGTTCCTCAGCGAGGATCGTCACAAGGTTCTTGGTAAAGTCGTCGTTCTCGTATCCGGCTTCGACGCGGGCGTCCCAGCGATCGAACACCTGCGCGCCGAGACGGAAGGCCCCGGTGAGGAACTTCCGAATGGCAATCGCCTGAGTGGCAACGACCGGAAGGCCCCAGAGCGTCGGCGAGGTCGAGCCCTGCGGATTGCCGATGATGTACCGGCCAACGCCATCCTTCAGCGTCTCGATCGACGCCCAATCGGTCGGATGCATCACATGACCGGTGGCCGGATATTCGGCGAGCGCCGCCTGCAGCATGGCAAGGCGAAGTACGTCGATGATATTCAGGTCGGCAAGCGCGATCGGTGCGGCATATGCTGTTGCCTGCGGAATGATTCCGTTCAGGTTCTGACCGGTGTTGTCGCCGTTCAGAAGCTGGGATTCTTCCTTATAGGCCAGACCATAGATCAGCCGTTCGTCGATCATCGAGCGGAGCTGCTGGATGTCGTCGAGTACCTGGCGCGACGCCTTCATCCAGTGCGCGATAACCTTGGCCGAAGTCGAGACCAGATCAAGCTGGATGTCGGATGACGGCTTCGTAGCGCCTTCCGCGACCATGCCGGCATTGTTGGTGAAGCCGGTTTCCTTGACATATTCGAGCGCATTGCCATCCATACGCCCCTGGGACAGAAGATCACGGACAGTCAAACGGCGCTGCGGCAGAGGCAGGATACCAGGCAGGCGAGTGACCTGGATCCCGTCGCCGACGGAGCCGGCCGCGGCGGTGGTTGCCGAGGTCAAGGTCGCCTTGATGCGCAGGTCGGCCTTGCCCTTGGTGGGCGAGCCGGCAAGCCAGTCCTTGACGTTCTGGGATTCGGTGAACTGTTCGCCAAGGCTCTTCGGCTGTTCGTCGTCGCCCTTTGTGCCGCGCGCCAGCTTTTGTTCCATCTCGGCGACCTGTTCGGTGACGCCGTTCAGCTTCAGCAGGGCTTCGTCTGCCTTCTGCTTGATCGCTTCGGACAGAGTTTCGCCAGATTTTGCCTTCCCGAGCGCGTCCTCGGCAATGGCTTTGACAGCGTCGAAGGCCTTCTGATGTTCGGCCTTGATTTCGGTGGCCAGCTCCGAGGCAGACTTGGTGTTGCTGTCGTGATCAGGGGCGCGGAGGTAACGGCCTGCCGCGCGTTCGGCAAGGGTCATCGCGCCGAGCACGCTGATCAGCGCGCTCGAAATGAGCATCTTTTTCATGGGTATCTCCAATGGTTGAGGATTAGCCGCGTAGCGCCCGCAGGAACTCGACGGCGTCGTTCGCCTGGTCACCCTCGGAATCCCTCCGAATGGCTTTGGCATAACCGGCAGAGGCGATCTGCACGGCCATGCTTTTCGGAACCCCTGCATCGCGCAGGATGTCCTCGAATTCTTTGACGGGAAGCGGATCGCCATCGCGCAGTCGGCGGGCGAATTCTTCCATGCGTTCTGACTTGATGCTTTCGACACGTGCCCGCTGGTTGGCCGGGAACGATACGATCGAAACTTCGCGCAGGCTCAGCTTCATGAGCTTGCGCGGCCCGCCATTCTGGGACTGTTCGGTATCGATTTCACCATAGCCGATCGATAGGCCCTGTATTGCGCCGGCCTTGAGAAGGATACGAGCCTCATCCGCCTTCTGAATTCCCTCGAGCAGATGGCCTTTGACCCAAAGCCCCTTCTTGTCTTCGGCCATGTCATCCCAGACGCCGATCGGCGACCATGGGTCGTGCTGCCAGAGCATCAATGGAAATGTGCCGGCCTGCTTGTGCTTCACCAGGCTCTCGACGAAGGCGCCGGGCTCGACGCT
>JAODAS010000008.1 GCA_025463555.1 Schumannella sp. | reverse complement strand
GCCGGGTTCGCGGCAGCGGCGAGAATCGCGTTGACGACGTAGTCGACGGGGATCACGTCGAGGATCGAGTCGGGCAGACCGGGGAACTCGGGAAGCAGCCCGCGGCCGTACGCCATGATCAGCGGATCGGCGACCTTGAAGCCGTCGATCCAGCCGGGGAACGGATGCCGCAGCGCGCTCTCGATGATGGCCGGGCGGACCACGGAGAGGCGGTGGCCGTTCTCGCCCCACAGCTCTTCGGCGGCGCGCTCCGCGAACGCCTTGGTCAGCGTATAGACGTCGGTCCAGCCGAGCGACTGGGCGCGCGTGCGGCCGATGTCGACGAGCTCTGACCTCACCCAGGCGACGCGGGCCTTCTCGCTCGCCGTGGCGACCGCCTGCGGGCCCTCCTTCTCGTGCTTGGCCCGCGCGGCATCCATGAACACCCGCAACTGGTCGGCTTCGCGGGACAGCTGCTCGACGCGGTCGCGCGCGCTCTTGGCCGCCGCGTACTCGGCCCGCCAGTCGACCTGATGCGTCAGCTTCGCCTCGGGCGCGACGCCCTTGCGCAGCCCGCCGACGTAGCAGGTCGAGACGTGCACGACGCGAGGGTCGCCCTTGGCGGCGAGCAGGTTCGTGTACAGCTGCATCGCGCCGTTGACGTTGGTGTCGAATGCCTCGTCGATCGGCGGGTCGAACGAGACGACCGACGCGCTGTGGATCACCACGTCGAGGTCCTTGGAAAGCTGCGGGATCGCGCCCATCTCGCCCTCGACGACGCGGATGCGCTCGGTGGCAGCCTTTTCGACCGCTGCTGCGCCGACGCGCTCACGCCAGGCGTCGAAGGCGGGCTTCTTCAGCAGGGCGGTCACGCGACCTGCAGTGTCGGCCCCCGACTTGGGGCGCACGAGGATCGAGATCGTGGTCTCGGGATGGTCGGAGAGCAGACGCTCCAGCACGGCCTGCCCGACGAAACCAGTTGCTCCGGTGAGAAAGACGTGCGAGCGACCGAGATCGGTCGAGGCTCGCTTGGGGGTCACGGCACAAGTCTCGCAGATACGGTCGGCGCGACGGACGCGAGGCCGGGGAGCTCAGCGAGGAGGGCGGAGATGCGCCGGGCTTCGGCAGCCCCGGCGGAAGCCCCGAAGACGACCCGTTCGAAGAAGCTGCGGTCATCGTCACTGCGCTCGACGGCCCCGATGGGCCAGACGGCCTGCTTCAGGGCGCGGCGGGTCAGCTTGCTGGCGCGGTCGGACGCGGCCAGGCGGCGCTGAGCCTCTTCCGCGAGGAAGCGGATGTGACGGTCTTTGATGCCGATGATCAGATCGACGACAGAGCGGAGCCCGCCCGCCATCTCGCCCAGCCGGCGGTAGGCCGCCTGCGTGATCCACTCGTCGGCGAGCCCGGTGGTGACGTGGGCCGCGACGATCTGCGGGCCGTCGAAGTTGGCGCGGATGGCACGCGAGACCGGTCCGCGGCGTTCGGCGCGCTCCTTGACGATGCGGCGCAGCCCGCCCGCGTTCTCGGACGAGTGCAGGTCGTCGCCGGTGGCTTCGAGCACGGCGTCGAGGGCGTCGGCGATCCAGAACTTCTCGTACGCCCAGGTCGTGAGGAATGCGGTGACGCGCGCGTCCTTGTGGGTCGCTGTGACGAGCAGATTGCGCATGCGCTGCATCGTCGTGCGTTCCAGGTCGCGCAGCAGGCGCAGCAGGCGGATGGCGTCGGCGCCGAGCCCGGAGGCGCTGATCGCGTCGAGCTGCAACTCCGCACGGTGACTGCCCCGCGCGGTGCGCGCGAATTCGCGGATGTCGAAGTTGCCCGACTCCAGAGACACGTCAGCGCGTGATGGCGGTTCTGCGCTGCGCGGAGTCATCTGGACAGACCCTTCTCAGAGGGAGCGGAGCTGCCGGGGAACGTGCCGGTGCTCCCTAGCACCGTATCGTAAGGACTATGGGTATCGCTCTGGTGACCGGTGGCTCGTCGGGCATCGGAGCGGAGTTCGCGAGGCAGCTCGCTGCGCGCGGGCACGACCTGATCCTGGTCGCACGCGATCAGGCCAGGCTGGATGCCGTGGCCGCCGAGTTGCGAACGCCCGGCCGTGAGGTCGAGACGATGGCCGCCGACCTGTCGAACCCGAAGGACACCGACCGGGTCGCCGCCCGTCTGGCCGACACTGCCAAGCCCGTCGACATCCTGATCAACAACGCCGGCTACGGGTTGAAGACCAAGCTGGTGAACCCGGACGTCGCGGAGCACGACGACGCGTACGCGGTCATGGTGCGCGCGGTGTGGGTGCTGTCTGCGGCGGTGGCTCCTGGCATGAAGCAGCGCGGTCACGGTGTGATCGTCAACGTGAGCAGCATCGCGTCGCAGCTGAGCATGGGTGGCTACTCCGCGATGAAGGCGTGGGTGCAGACTTACACCGAGAGCCTCGCCAACGAGCTGAAGGGCTCGGGTGTGACGGTGACGGCGCTGATGCCGGGCTGGGTGCGCACGGAGTTCCATCAGCGCGCCTCGATCCGCGGCAGCAGCATTCCCGGCGCATTGTGGCTCGACTCCGAATACCTGGTGCGCGAGTGCCTGCGCGATGTGGATCGCGGGAAGGTGGTCTCCATGCCGAGTGTTCGGTACCGACCGCTGTCCTGGTTGCTCCGGCATCTGCCGAGGTCCACGGTGCGGACCATCTCGCGCAGGATTAGCCTGAGTCGGAGCAAAGCCGCTTCGGAATGACCCCGATCCGGTGCGCCGGTCGGATGGGAAGGAATGCGGATGCCCGCAATGCGTGACCGCTTCACGTCCCGCGGACAGGCGAACGCTCGTTTCGTCGCCCAGCGCGGACTGCTCAAGGCGGTCGTCTGGGGGATGCTGCACGTCACCGTCGTCGACCGCGACAAGCTCAAAGGCGTGAAGCGGCCGTTCGTGGTCGTCGCCAATCACTCGAGTCATCTGGATGCGCCGCTCATCATGGGCGCGCTGCCCCGGCCGATGGCGCGCTACCTCGCGGCGGGCGCCGCGGGCGACTACTTCTTCGACGTGTGGTGGCGGCGGGGGCTCACCGCCCTCTTCTTCAACGCGTTCCCGGTGGATCGCAGCGGCCGCAACCCGCGCAATGTGAGTGCGAAGACCCTGCTCGAGCACGACGTCCCGGTGCTGGTGTTCCCCGAGGGGACGCGATCGAAGGACGGCGTCCCCGGGCATTTCAAGCCGGGCGCGGCCGCCCTGTCCTCCTCCACGGGTGCACCGATCGTGCCGATCGCCATCATCGGTGCGCACGAGTCGCATCCGCGCGGATCAAAGTGGCCGAAGGCCGGGCGTTCCGTCGCCGTCGTGTTCGGGGCGCCGATGAGGGCGCACACGGACGAGAACCCCACCGAGTTCATGGCGCGGGTGCGCGCCCAGGTCGTCGCCATGCACGGCCAGCACTCTGCCCGTATCCTCGACCCCAAGCCCGGCAAGCCCCGGCGTGCCCAGAAGGAGAACAAGTGACCGACGTCAAGCACATGAAGTGGTGGGGCTGGGGCAATGAGGGCACCGGTTTCCACTGGGAGGACAAGCCCGGCTTCGCGCCGTTCGTCGAGTACGCGGTCGGGCTCGATCTGCACACGGCCGCGCCCGTCGAGAAGCCGTCCTTCGACAAGATGACGATCCCGAAGACGCTCGCCACCCCCGCGCTGCTGTCGAAGTTCGCGACGATCGTCGGCGAAGGCCATGTGACGACGGATGCGATGGAGCGGGTCGTGCACGTGTACGGCAAGAGCCTGCGCGATCTGGTGCGCATCCGCGCCAACCAGGTGGAGCGCTACCCCGACGCGGTCGTCTACCCGGCCGACGAGGCCGAGGTCCAGAAGATCGTGGACGCCGCTGTCGCGGCCGACGTGGTCATCATCCCGTTCGGCGGGGGCAGCAACATCGCCGGAAGCCTGGAGCCTCGCTCCGACGAGAAGCGCGTGATCATGTCGCTCGACATGGGGCGTCTGAACCAGGTGCTCGACATCGACGAGGAATCCGGGCTCGCCCGCATCCAGGCCGGCGCCCAGGGCCCCGACCTCGAGGCGCAGCTGAACGCCAAAGGCTGGACCATCGGCCACTTCCCCGACTCGTTCACCCACTCGACGCTGGGCGGCTGGGTCGCCACGCGCTCATCCGGCATGCAGTCGGACAAGTACGGCGACATCGCGGAGATCGCTCGCGGCCTGCGTGTCGTGCGGCCCGGCGCGACACTCGTCATCCGCCCCATCCCGAGCTCGTCGACCGGACCGAGCGTCCGCGAGATGATCGTCGGCAGCGAAGGCCGGCTGGGCGTCATCACCGAGGTCACGGCGCAGGTGCACCGGGTGCCGGAGAAGCGCGACGTGTACGCCTACTTCTTCCCGACCTGGGAGTCGGGCATCGCGGCGATGCAGGAGATCTCGGAATCGGACGCCGCACCCTCGATCACCCGCGTCTCCGACGCCCGGGAGACGGGCTTCTCGCTGGCGACGAGCAAAGAGAGCAAGGGCATGCAGAAGTTCCTCGCCGGAACAGTTCTGCCGACCCTGATGAAGAGCAAAGGCTGGAAGCTCGACGACATCTGCCTGTCGTTCATCGGATACGAGGGCGGCGAGAGGCACGCCGAGCTGCAGAAGAAGCTGGTCGACAAGATCGTCAAGAGCCACGGCGGCATGGGCGTCGGCACCGGCCCGGGCGTGCTCTACGACCAGAAGAAGTTCGACACCCCGTACCTGCGTGACTTCCTGCTCGACCGGGGCGCCGCCGGCGACGTCTCCGAATCGTCGATGCCGTGGTCGAAGGTCAATCAGGTGCACGACGAGGTCGTGAAGGCGGCGCAGGCCGCGTACGACGCGATCGGCGTCAAAGGCTGGATCATGAGCCACCTGTCGCACTCGTACCACACGGGCGCCTGCCTGTACTTCACGTTCGCGTTCGTCATGGGCGACAAGGATCCGCTGGGCGAGTACGACGTCGTCAAGAGCGCGATCCAGCAGGCGTTCATCGACAACGGCGGGTCGCTGTCGCACCACCACGGTGTGGGGCTCGAGCACGCGCCGTGGATGGAGCAGGACATCTCCCCCGAGGGGGTGCGCGTGCTCGGCGGCCTGCTGAGTTCGGCCGATCCCGGCAGCAACTTCAACCCGCGCAAGATCATCGCGGATGCGGGAGTCGTCGGCCAGGCGAAGAAGGCCACCCCGCGGAAGGCCGCCGCGCCGGCGGCGGCGAAGCCGGCGACCAAGCCGGCCGCATCGAGGAAGGCCAAGGTCAGCGCCAGCTAGCCCCGGCATCCGGACGCGCCGGGGCTGTTCACAGGGGACGGTTCAGTGACCCCCCGTTCGCGGGCCACCGCGTCGCGGCCGGTCGGAGCGGTGCCCGGGGACCGGTAGCGTTGACGGTGATATGTCCCCCATGCACTTCTCGGCGGAGGTCGCCGACGCCCTCGCCGCGTCGCGGCCCGTCGTCGCACTCGAGTCGACGATCATCTCCCATGGCCTCCCGCGCCCCCGCAATCTGGATGCCGCGCGCGAGTTCGAGGGGATCCTGCGGGATCGCGGTGTGACCCCTGCCACGATCGCGGTGCTCGATGGCGTGCCCCAGATCGGCCTGGATGGCGACGGTGTGCGCCGCATCGCAGAGGAGGAACTGGCCAAGGCGAGCGTTCGCGACCTGCCGATCCTCGCTGCCCGGGGTGGGAGCGGTGCCACGACGGTCGCCGCCACCGCGCACCTGGCCGCGGCGGCCGGCATCCGCGTGTTCGCGACCGGCGGCCTCGGGGGCGTGCACCGCGGGGCGTCCGAGACGTTCGACGAGTCCGCCGACCTCCCGACGCTGGCCGAGACGCCCATCACCGTCGTGAGCGCCGGTGTGAAGAGCGTGCTCGACATCGCGGCGACCCTCGAGCGCCTCGAGACTCTGAGTGTCGCGGTCGTGGGCTACCGCACGCGCGCGTTCCCGGCGTTCTGGCTGCGCGAGTCGGGCTACGAGCTGGACTGGAGCGTCGACACCGCGGCGGAGGTCGCCGCGATCATGGCGGCGCGGGATGAGCTCGGGTTGCGCGCGGGCATCATCGTCGCCAACCCGATCGCTCTCGATCAGCAATGGGACCCGCGGGAGCACGATCGGGTGCTCGCCGAGGCCTTCGCCGCCGCAGAGGCGGCGGGAGTGCGCGGTAAGGCGGTCACGCCGTTCCTGCTCGGGTTCATCGTCGACGCCTCCGGCGGCCGCAGCCTCGAAGTCAATCTCGACCTGGCGCGCAACAATGTGAGCGTCGCGGCCGACATCGCGACCGCGTGGTCGCAGCGCACGCGCGCATGAGCGGCGACCGCATCGTCGTCGTCGGCGACGTCATCAACGACATCGTCGTGGTTCCCCGTGGTGAGCTGCGCCCCGACACCGACACGGCGTCCACGATCCGGCTGCGGCCGGGCGGTTCGGCCGCGAACACCGCCGTCTGGCTCGGCACGCTCGGCACGCCGGTCGACTTCGTCGGATGCGTGGGACTCGACGATCTGGCGCACCACGAGCGGGTGTTCCGCGAGTCGGGCGTCGAGCCGCACCTCGAACTCGGCACCGGCCTGCCCACGGGCACCATCGTGATCCTCGTCGACGGCGAACGCCGCACCATGCTCACGGAGCGCGGCGCGAATTCGCGGCTGACGAGCAGCTCGGTCACCGATGAGCTGCTGGCGCACGCCGGTGTCCTGCACATCAGCGGCTACAGCATCCTCGACGGCTTCGGGGTGATCGGCGCCCGCGACCTGATCGACAGGGCGACCGCGGCCGGGGTGCCCGTGTCGGTCACGCCGGGTTCGTCGGGCTACATCGCCGACTTCGGTGCGGAGCCGTTCCTGACGGCGATCGCCGGAACGACGATCCTGTTCCCGAACCTCGCTGAGGGCGCGCTGCTCAGCGGTCAGACCGAGCCGCTGCGCATCGGAGCCGCACTGAGCGAACGTTTCGAGGTCGTGGTGCTGACCATGGGCGCCGAGGGCCTGATCGTCTTCGAGGGCAAGAAGCACACCCGGGTCCCGGCGCCGCTCATCCAGCACATCGTCGATCCGACGGGGGCGGGGGATGCGCTCGCCGCCGGCTTCCTCGACCGCTGGGTCAACGGCCGCGATCCGGTGTCCGCAGCAGAGGCCGGTGTCTTCATCGCCGCTCGCGCCATCATGGTCATGGGCGGGCGCCCGCCGATCTAGGGGCGCGAGGCGATCAGGCGTGCCGGGGACGCATCCGCAGCTTCGTCGTGAGCTCGGTGAGCTGCTGCAGTTCGCCCGGTTCGAGCACGCTCATGCGCTCGGCGATCCAGGCGCTGTGCTGGGCGCCCACCCGGCGGAACACCTCGGTCCCGGCGTCCGTGAGCGCGACCATCGTGCCGCGTGCGTCACTCGGGTCGCCGGAGCGGTCGACGAGACCGCGGCTCGCGAGGCGCTCGATCAGGCGGCTGACGCTGGGCTGGCTGAGCAGCAGCTGCGGTGTCAGGTCGCGGATGCGCGCCCGCCGCTCCGGCTGCCGGTACAGGTTGAACAGCACGTCGTACTCCGTGAGGGTGACCTCGCCGGCGGGGAACTCGGCTCGCAGCTGCCGGAACACGGTGACCTGCGCACGGTAGAGCGATTCCCAGGCATCGACGGCGGTCGTTCGGTCGGTCACCCGTCGAGTCTAGGGACGGCCACCGCCGGTCGAGTGCCGCCGGAGGCGGTGTATCGAGGCCAGCCAGAGCGTGACTGAAGTCCGGCCAGAACGTGATTGAAGGCCGGCCGCAGAGGCGAGCGGCCGGCCTTCTCCCTTGCACCAAGAGTGTCCTGCAATCACATTCCGCGGGAGCTGCCACAGCAAACAACTTCCGCACTTGAAATGTATAACGGAACGGTAACGCTGTCTAGTTACCTGATCGTTATTTTTCTGCGAGTTTCCCTAGACCGAGATCGATGACCAGTTTTCCGCGGACGTGACGCGCCTCCAGACGCCGGATCGCATCCGCGGTCTGAGTGAGCGGGTAGACCCCGTCGACGCGCGACGTCATCGTGCCCGACGCCAGCAACTCGCCGACCCGGAGGAGGTCGGCCGTCGTGGTGAGCGACACGAGCCCGACCACGCGCTGCCGGCGGACCGCCGAAGCCAGGCCGGCGAACATGCTGCGCTGGAACCCGCCCAGCACCCGGCCGCCGCCATCCTCGCCGCCGACGATCACCGCCCGGCCGCGCGGGCCGAGAGCACGACGCAGGACCGCGAGGGGGCGGTTGCCGCCCATGTCGACGATCAGGTCATAGCGCTGGGACCCGTCGGTGGCATCCGTCGTCGTGTAGTCGATCACCTCGTCTGCGCCGAGGGCGCGCACGGACTCGAGCTTCGACGTGCTCGCGACGCCGGTGACGTGGGCGCCGAGTGCTTTCGCGATCTGCACCACGAACGAACCGACGCCCCCCGACGCGCCGAGCACCAGCACACGCTGCCCGGCGGCGACTCTGCCCGCATCGAGCGCCTGCACGGCGGTCACACCCGAGACCGCGGATGCCGCGGCCTGCTGCGCCGTGACGCCCGCGGGGCGGCTGGCGAGCTTGTCCTCGGAGGCGATCGCGTACTCCGCGAAGGCGCCGCGTCCGGCGCCGAAGACCGAGTCGCCGATGCGGAAGCGCGTCACGTCGGCGCCGACACCCTCCACGACCCCGGCGAGCTCGGTGCCCAGACCCGGCAGCCGCGGACGACGCGCACCCAGTGCGATCCGTGCCATGGTCGGCAGCCCGGTCATCAGATGCCAGACGCCGATGTCGACGCCGGCCGCCTCGACCCGCACCAGCACCTCGCGCTTGGCGGGTACAGGTCGCTCGATGTCGACGAGCTCGAGCACGTCGGGCGATCCGTATTGGGTGCGGATGATGGCTTTCACGGGGAATCCTCTGCGGTCGGGTACTGGAACACGTCGTCGAGCGGCACCCCGAACACGCGGGCGATCTGGAACGCGAGTTCGAGCGACGGGGAATACTTTCCCTGCTCGATCGCGATGACGGTCTGGCGCGTGACGCCGATGCGCTCGGCCAGGTCGGCCTGCGTCATCTCGCCGTGGGTGAAGCGCAGTGTGCGGATCGAGTTGGTGACCGCGGTGGGTTTCACCATTTCGCGGGCATCCCCGAGCGGTACGCCGTGATCTTGGCGACCGAGCCGAGCACGGCCGAAAGCACGAAGCACAGGTAGACGACGTTCGCGATCCAGAACGCGTCGAGATCGGCGATGGCGAGCAGCATCGCCGCCACCGCCCCGATGATCACGAACGCCTGACCCATGGCGTCGCCGAATCGCGAGATCTCGCGGTCGCGCTGATCCTTGGGCTCGGGCCGGCCGCCGACGAAGATGTCGAGCAGGATCGACAGCACGATCGAGCCGCCGACGGTCGCGAGCAGCGGGACGCCGTAGGCGACCGAGGTCAGGTCGCCGCCGCGAACCTGGGTGAGGACGAGCGCGAGGTAGGTCGCATAGGCGGCGACGGCGCAGACCAGGAGGATCCAGGCGCGCTTTTCTTCTTTAGACATGTTCTTCTCCGATGTAAATAAAGTTTGACAAGGGAGAAGGTAAAGCAAGTTTCACACCGTGTCAAGTATTCTTGACACAGGGCCCCGCCGACGTGGCGCGGATCAGCAATTCCGGTGCGACACGCCGCGCCCGGCGCACGGACGACGGCGTGTCAGGCGCAGTTTGCTGATCCGCGAGCGCCGCGAGCGCCGCGAGCGCGGCGGGCGGCGGGGCGCTCCGGATGTCGGCCGGGCCGGGGACACACGTCCGGCACGAACGCGGTGACGGGCGGACTCAGAAGATGTCGGGAGACGGCGTGCTGGCCCAGCGGATCGCGACATCCGCATGCCGGTCGAACCGGTATCCGGCGCCGCGGACGGTGCGCACGATGTCTTCGTACGCGCCGAGCTTCGACCGCAGGCGTCGCACGTGCACGTCGATCGTGCGCTCGTTCGGCGTGTCGTCGTCTCCGCCTTCGCTCCACAGGGTGGAGATGATCTCGGCGCGGTCGATGGTGCGACCCTCGCGCAGCACGAGGAACTGCAGCAACTCGAACTCCTTGTACGTGAGCGGAGCCGTCTCGCCGTCGAGCTGGACGCGCTTGCGCGAGATGTCGATGACGACACCACCCTTCGGCTCGGCCGGCTCCACCGGAACGACCTGGCGGTGCTTGGCGAGCGCGGCCGGGTCCTGCAGCGCGAGCCGCACGACGTCGACGTCGCGTCCGCCTGCTCCCACGGGTGCAAGGGCGACGGCGGCGTAGGTCTCCGCTCCGGGGACGAGTTCGGATGCCAGCCGCTTCAGGGCGCTGACGACGGCGCTCAGGTCGGTGCCGGCATCCAGAGCCTTCTGCTCGTCGAGGCCGATGTAGAGGGCGAATCCGCGCGCCTCGGTGCCTTCGGGCACGGCGCGCAGACGGGATGTCGCGGCCGGTTCGGGTGCGGGGGCCACGGGAGCCGTGGGTCGGGTGGTGGGACGGTAGGTGTCGATGGTTGCAAGAGACATGGTGTCGAATCCTTGGTCGGGTGCAGGCGGTATGCCGGTGTCGGTCACAGCAGTCCGCCCTCGCGGTGTATCTGAATGTGCAGGTGAGCCGGCCACGTCAATGGGACGGGCGGCGGGAGTTCAGCGCTTCGAGGAGATGCGAGAACTCGACCGGGGTGCTTCTACGCACACATTCGACAACACATGACCGAGCGCGCCGGCGTCATCATGCCGGCAGTCCCGAAGGCCTCAGAGGAGGTCAGGGCGTGCGCGTGGATGGTCATGCGTGCAATTTTGTTGCACGGACGCAATTAATGCAACTGCAGGATGCCTAAACGGTCCCGTAGAGCCGGTCGCCGGCGTCGCCGAGCCCGGGAACGATGTAGCCGACCTCGTTGAGCTTCTCGTCCAGGGCGCCCAGCACGATGGTGACCTCGCGGCCCTCGGTGGCCTTCCGGACCGCCTCGAGGCCCTCGGGCGCGCCGATGAGGCAGACGGCGGTGACATCCACTGCTCCGCGTGCGAAGAGGTACTCGATCGCGGCGATCAGCGACCCTCCGGTGGCGAGCATGGGGTCGAGCACGAAGCACTGCCGGTTGGCCAGGTCGTCGGGCAGGCGCTCCGCGTAGATGTCGGGCTGAAGCGTCTCCTCGTTGCGCACCATGCCGAGGAAGCCGACCTCTGCGGTCGGGACCAGCTTGACCATGCCCTCCAGCATCCCGAGCCCCGCACGCAGGATGGGGACCACCAGCGGGCGCGGCTCGGCGAGGGCCAGACCCTTCGCCTGCGCGACCGGCGTGGTGACCGTGACCGGGGTCGTGCGGACGTTGCGGGTCGCCTCATACGCCAGCAGCGTGACCAGCTCTTCGGCCAGCGCCCGGAACGTGGGCGACGGCGTCTTCTCGTCGCGCAGGACCGTCAGCTTGTGGGTGATCAGGGGGCGGTCGGCCACGTGCACTCGCATACGCTCGACCCTAACGCCAGGGGCGACACCCACGGTGAGGGAAGGGGCGAGCGGATGCTGGATCTCGAGCATGCGATGCGCGCAGCTCTGGCCGAAGCCGAGCTGGCTCTTCTGTCGGGCGATGTGCCCGTGGGAGCGGTTCTGCTCGACTCAGACGGCTCGGTGCTCGCGCACGCCCACAACGAGCGGGAGGCGCTGCACGATCCCACGGCGCATGCCGAGGTGCTGGCCATCCGCCGCGCCGCGGAGCGCCGTGGCGCATGGCATCTCGACGACACCACCCTCGTCGTGACCCTGGAGCCCTGCGTGCTCTGTGCCGGCGCGATCCTGGCGGCCCGGATCCCGCGGCTGGTGTTCGGAGCGTGGGATGTGAAGGCGGGGGCGGTCGGCAGCGTGCACGACCTGCTGCGTGACCGACGCCTGCCGCACCGGGTCGAGGTCACCTCGGGGGTGCTGGCCGACGACGGCGCAGCACTGCTCACCCGGTTCTTCGCGGAACGGCGCGCGTCGGAGTCGTAGACGCGCGGCGGCTAGAAGGTGTTGCCGTTGGTGCAGGTCTGCTCTGTCGCCTGCTGACCGCTGATGGTGGAGGGCAGCTTCACCACGTCCGGTGTCTGCGGAGCGATGGTGGGCGCGCCCGAGCCGCTGGGGTCGGGTGTCGGAGTCTCGACGATGTCGTCGCCGGCGACGGCACCGCCACCCGGCTTTCCGGTGACCACGATCTGCGCGTCGGCCCCGATGGCATCCATCAGCACCTGCGCGTCGCCTGTGTGGGGCAGCACGCCGTCCTGACCCTGGAATGTGCCCGACCCGCTGGGGTAGGTCACGAACGCGATGTTCTTGAGCGGGATGTCTTTGACGGCCAGCGCCATGGAGGCCATCGTGTCGAGCGAGCTGAGGGAGGAGCTGAGGGTCATGTTCGACGCGGCGGCTTTGGCCAGCGCGTAGACGGTGATCGGGTTCGTCAGCGTCCCCTCGGATTTGATCTTGCGCATGAGCGCCGACAGGAACAGCTGCTGGTTGCCGATGCGGCCGGTGTCGCTGCCGTCGCCGACGCCGTGACGGCTGCGCAGGAACTGCAGCGCGGTGAAGCCGCCGATGGTGTGCTGGCCGACCTCCATGTCGAGGTGGATCTGCAGGTCGTGGATGGGCTCGGCGACGCACACGGTGACGCCGCCGACGGCATCCGACATCGCGATGACGCCGTCGAATTCGATCTGCGCCGCGTAGCCGATGTTCTGGCCGGTGAGCGCCTCGACCGTCGACACCGCGCACGCGAGTCCGCCGTTGAACAGAGCCTCGTTGATCTTTCGCGTCCCGGGGTTGCTCTTGCAGCCGCTGATGGGCACGAACATGTCGCGCGGGAAGCTCACCGCGATGGCGGTGTGCGAGACGGGCGAGATGTGCAAGAGCATGGTGACGTCGTTGAGGTTCTCGCCGCGCTGGCCGTAGTCGGCGTTTCCGCCACCGGAGTCGCTGCCGACGAGCAGGATGTTGACCGGACCGTCGATGGGGCCGACGGCGGGCGGCGCCTCGCCCTCCGACTCGATGACGACTCCGGGCCCGAAGCTGTTGGCGAGTTGCCACGCGGCGATCGCCGCGACGGATCCGGTGGCGGCCAGCACGACGCCGAGGACGGAGGCGATGACAGCCACGATGGGCTTCACCGCGCTCCGGCGGGGGAGACGGCCGTGCCGCGCAGGGATGTTCACGTCGGGAACCGTAGCGGCGTCATCTGAGCAGTTCCTGTAGGACGCGCGCGGTGCGCCCCGTTCGTGATCTAGTCGGCACCCTTGATCACGATGGCGTCGGTCGAGGGAGTCGCGCTCGGCTGGTAGATGTCGGGTTCGATGTAGATCACGCGTGCCACCGGCACGGCCGCCCGGATCTCGGCCTCGACTTCGTTGATCGCCCGCGCGACATCGGCCACCCGGGTCGTCTTGGGGAACGCCACCTTCGCGGCGACCAGCAACTCGTCGGGTCCGAGGTACAGCGTCTTCATGTGGATCAGCGCCTCGACGCGGGTGCTCGCGTTGAATGCGTCGCGGATCTTGTCGACGTCGGCGCGGCTGGCCCCCTCGCCCACCAGCAGGCTCTTCGTCTCGATTCCGAGGACGACCGCAACCGCCACCAGCAGGACCCCGATCGCGATGGTGCCGATGGCATCCCACACGGGGTCGCCGGTCAGGATGGTGAGCCCGACGCCCCCGAAGGCGAACACCAGCCCGGTGAGGGCAGCGACATCCTCCAGCAGAACCACCGGCAGTTCGGGCTGCTTGGCGTGGCGGATGAACTGGATCCAGCTCTCCGTGCCGCGGATGTGGTTGCTCTCTTTGACCGCGGTGCGCAGCGAGAAGCCTTCGAGCCCGATCGCGACGATGAGCACGATGATCGGCAGCCAGGGGTTCTCGAGCTCGTGCGGATGGCTGAGCTTGTCGACACCCTCGTAGAGGGAGAAGACGCCGCCGACGGTGAACAGGATGATCGACACCACGAACGCGTAGACGTAGCGCTCCCGGCCGTAGCCGAACGGGTGCTTCGCGTCGGCGGCCTTGCGCGACTTGCGACCCCCGAGCAGCAGCAGCTGGTTGCCGGAATCGGCCGCCGAGTGCACCGATTCGGCCAGCATCGAACTGGAACCCGAGAACAGGAACGCGATGAACTTCGTCAGCGCGATGCCCAGGTTGGCGGCGAAGGCCGCGATGATCGCCCTGGTCCCGCCGGCTGCGCTCATGGCATCAAAACTACACTCGCCCCTGTGAGCACTTTTCCCCGTATCGCCATCCTCGGAGCAGGCTCGATGGGCGGCGCGATCCTGTCGGGCCTGGTTCAGAGCGGCGCCCCGGCCGACGGCATCACCGTCACCAATCGCTCCGAGGCGAAGGCGGCTCCGCTGCGGTCGCTGGCGGGGGTGACCTCGCTCTCGAGCGAGACCGATCCGGATGCCAACCGGGCCGCGCTGATCGGCGCGCGTCTGGTGCTGGTCGCCGTCAAACCCGCGATGGTCGCGGATCTGCTGCGCGAGCTGCACGACGCGTTCGAGCCGGACGCCAACATCGTGTCGGTCGCGGCGGGGGTCACGATCGCGACGATGGAGGAACTCGTGCCGCAGGTGGTGTTCCGCGCGATGCCGAACACTCCGTCGATCGTGCGGCGCGGGGTGACCGGACTCGCGGCGGGCTCGCGTGCTTCCGCTGAGGACGCCGCGCTCGTGCGCTCGCTATTCGAGACAGTCGGGGCTGTGGTCGAGGTGCCCGAGGAGCAGATGAATGCGCTGTCGACGATCTCCGGCTCCGGGCCCGCGTACGTGTTCTTCCTGATCGAACGGCTCACGGAGGCGGCGCAGCATCTCGGGTTCGACGAGGCTCAGGCGCGGCTTATGGTGGAGCAGACGTTCCTCGGGGCGTCCCTGCTGCTGGATCAGGCGGACGTGGGCCCCGAGGAGTTGCGGCGGCGGGTCACGTCTCCGAAGGGGACCACGGAGCGAGCGATCGGCGTGATGGCCGAAGCGGACCTGACGTCCATGTTCGACCGCGCCACGGCATCCGCGATCGCCCGTGCCGAGCAGATGGCCCAGGGTCGCTGACCCCCCACCCCCCCACCCCAGCCCCCGCTGTTTGCCCACATTTGACGTCTCGCCCTGGCGGGAGGCGTCAGAAGTGGGCAACCAGCCGGATCAGGAGTTGAGCGCGGCGAAGCGGTCCAGGTCGCTCGTGTTGCCCGAGGCGATGATCAGGTCGTGGTTCGAGATCACCGTGTCGGCGGTCGCGTAGGTGAACTCCTTGCCGGGGCTCTTCACGCCGACCACCGTGATGCCGTACTTGCGACGCACGGACGACTCCGCCAGCGTCATGCCGCGGATCGGCTTCGGCGGGTACATCTTGACGATCGCGAAGTCGTCGTCGAATTCGATGAAGTCGATCATCCGGCCCGACACCAGATGGGCGACACGCTCACCCGCCTCCGCCTCGGGATAGATGACGTGGTTCGCGCCGATGCGCGACAGGATCTTGCCGTGCGACTGGCTGATCGCCTTCGCCCAGATCTGCGGGATCTTGAGGTCGACCAGGTTGGCCGTGATCAGCACCGACGCTTCGATCGAGGAGCCGACCGCGACGACGGCGATCGAGAAGTCCTGAGCGCCGATCTGGCGCAGCGCGTCGATGGAACGCGCGTCGGCCTGCACGGCGTGGGTGACGCGCTCGGACCACTTCTGCACGAGCGTCTGGTCTTCATCGACCGCGAGCACGTCGCGGTCGAGCCGCGCGAGCTGCCCGGCGGTGGCGGCGCCGAACCGGCCGAGTCCGATGACCAGGACGGGCGCGTCGTGCGCGATCTTGTCAACCAACGATGGGCCTCTCTTCTGCTCGGCGGAACAACTGCCGCCGTGTGCTCGCCGCGAGTGCCGCGGCGAGAGTCACAGTACCGATGCGTCCCAGGAACATGGTGGCCGCGAGCACGTACTGCGACGCATCGCCCGCGTTCTGGGTGAAGCCGGTGGAAAGACCGCAGGTCGCGAACGCGCTGATCACATCGAACAGCACGTAGTCCAGTGGCTCGTCGTTGATCAGCATGAGGGCGATGCTCGCCGCCGCGACAGTGGTGGCGCCCCACAGCACCACGCTGACGGCGAGGCGCAGCACGTCGGACGGGATGCGGCGGTCGTACGCCTCCATCTCCTCGCTTCCGCGTGCCTCGGCGAAAGCGGCGAGGAACAGGATGGCCAGCGTCGTCACCTTGATGCCGCCGGCCGTCGATGCCGACCCGCCGCCGATGAACATGAGCATGTCGGTGACGAGCAGGCTCGATCCGTCGAGCTGGCCCATGTCGAGCGTGGCGAAGCCTCCCGAGCGCGCCATCGACGAGATGAAGAAGGACTGCAGGATGCGCTGGCCGGGATCGAGGTCCGCCATGGTCCGCGGGTTGGCGAATTCGAGCGCGAAGTAGGCGATCGCCCCGCCGACCAGCAGCAGGGCGAACGTGATGAGGGTGAGCTTGACGTGCAGGGACCAGCGTTTGGGCCGGCGCAGGTTGCGGCTGAGCGCGTAGATCACCGGGAAGCCGATCGCCCCGAACGTGACGCCGAGCATGAGCACCGATAGGAACCACACGTCATGGGCGTACGGGGTGAGCCCGGCGCTGGTGGGAAGGAAGCCCGTGTTCGTGAACGCCATCGCCGCCGTGTAGACCGACTGCCACGCCGCGTCGAGCGGCGCGACCCCTTCGATCAGCATGCGCGGGAACAGCAGCACCGCGACGATCGCCTCGATCGCCAGCACGCTGACGGCGACGGTGGCGAGCAGGCCGCCGGTCTCGCCCAGCCGCACCGCCTGTCCCTCGTTGACCGGACCCTTGCGGATCCGCAGCGGGTTCGCGTCCCCTGCCGCCAGCAGCTTCTGCCGCAGACCCAGCCGGCGGCTGATGATCAGGCCCAGGATCGAGGCGAGTGTCAGCACGCCGATGCCGCCGATCTCGACCCCGATGAAGACGAACAGGTGCCCGACCGGCGACCAGAACGTCGCCATGTCCACGGTTGCGAGCCCGGTCACGCAGATCACCGAGACAGCGGTGAACAGGGAGTCGACGAAGGGAGCCTGCTCGCCCGAGGTGGTCGCCACCGGCAGGGAGAACAGGACCGTGAACAGTCCCACCAGACCGGCGAACACCAGGATCGCGAACCGCGCCGGGGTGCGGAAGGCGAAATCCCCGACCGCATCGAGTGCCCGTGCGGGGAGCGTCTCGTGCAGCACCGGCTTGAGTGCCATCTCACATCCCCTTATGTCCCGATCCTTGGAAGCCTAGTTACCCTGGGGTATGGCCGACATCTTCGACGTGCTCGCCGACGGCACCCGTCGCGAACTTCTCAGCCGCCTCGAGCACCACGCCGGGGAGGTCAGCGTGACCGAGCTCGTCACCGAGCTGGGTCTGCCTCAGCCGACGGTCTCCAAGCACCTCGCCCGGCTGCGAGAGAGCGGGCTGGTCACGGTGCGCGAAGAGGGGCAGCACCGCTACTACCGGCTCGACCGCGCGCCCCTGACCGAGCTCGTGGACTGGCTCGCGCCGTTCCTCGACGAGTCGCCCCGGCAGCAGACGCGGGCGGATGCCGAGGCCGGGTCGACCGTGTTCGCCGCGTGGGCAGGGGCCGGGGTCGGTGATCGCGTCGGCCGCGTCGCCGCGGACACCGCACATTCGGCACGAGTCGCGCTCGACGCCGCGCAAGAGAAGCTCCAGGGCGCGCAGAAGCGGGTGACCGGACGTGTCTCTGAGAAGCTGCCGCGATGGGGCCGCGGCGACTGAAAGGGGGATTGCCCGGGCAGCCCGCGACCCCATACTCTGGGGCGGTTGACTCCAGTCACACGAGTCACAGGACTCACAAGCGGATCAGGGGGGTGTCGCGTGGCCGATCTGTCCGACGTGCGCTTTCTGACCGTCGCCGAGGTCGCCGACATGATGCGCGTCTCCAACATGACCGTGTACCGCATGGTCGAGTCGGGCAAGCTGCCCGCCGTGCGTTTCGGCCGCTCGTACCGCATCCCCGAGTCGGCGCTCGCCGCCGTTCTCGAACTGCCCGGTTCGCAGAGCGAGCAGGGCATCGCGTAGACTCCGCAGGTTAGGTTTCCGCGGTTCGGGTAAGGACAGCGGTCCTGTCCGATCCGACGAGTGAGGTGAACATGGGTTCCGTCATCAAGAAGCGCCGCAAGCGCATGGCGAAGAAGAAGCACCGCAAACTGCTTCGCAAGACGCGTCACCAGCGTCGCAACAAGAAGTAGATCTACTCGGAGGCGTCGGACCTGGTCCGGCGCTTTTCGCGTTTCACGGTCCGCGCCTCTTTGCGCACCCGGCGCTGCGCCTCACGGATGCTCTTCGGCGTGAACCTCAGCACCGGCCAGCCGTGGGTGTGTGCGTGATGCGCGAGAATCGCATCCGGATTCACCACGACCGGGTTGCCCACCAGTTCCAGCAGCGGGATGTCGTTGCGGCTGTCGCTGTACGCCCAGCTGTCGGCGAGGTCGGCCCCCGCCCTGGTGGCCAGGTCCTGCGCGGCCTCCGCCTTGCGTTCGTGGTGCAGCACGTCGCCGTCGAGCTCCCCGGTGTAAATGCCGTCGACGGCCCGGATGCGGGTGCCGAGGGCCCCCGTCAGCCCCAGCTTGCGCGCGATCAGGTCGCCGATCTCCCACGGCGTCGCCGACACCAGCCACACCTCGTGGCCTTTGCGGATGTGCTCCTGCGTCAACTCCACGGTTCCGGGGTAGAGGCGACGCTGGATGCGGTCCTGCCAGATGCCCTCGGCGAGTTCGATGATGTCCGACTGCTTCTTGCCGTACGAGAGCTCGAGTGCCTTCTCACGCGCCGACTTCAGGTGCCCGAGGTTCTCGCCCTTGCGGATGAACCGCATCTGATGCCACGCGAACGGGGCGATGTCGCGCCAGGTGATGACCTTCTTCTTCCAGGCCTCGCGACCCAGCTGGAACAGGCTTGTGCCGCGCATCAGGGTGTTGTCGACATCGAAGAACGCGAGGATCGGGCGCTCGCTCGGAGGCGACTGCAGTTCCTCGGGCATCGTCATAGTCTAAAGGCGTGCCCTCTGTGACCCTCCTCGGCAAGCCGGGATGCCATCTGTGCGATGACGCACGTGCCGTCGTGCGGGGCGTGCTGGCCGACCATCCCGAGGTGTCGTTCGAGGAGAAGTCGATCCTCGACGACCCCGAGCTGCTCGACGCGTACGCGGAGGAGATCCCGGTCGTCCTCATCGACGACCGCGTGCACACGATCTGGCGTGTGGACGAGAACCGTCTGCGAGCCGCCCTCGCATAACCCGGTCCGGCATGGGTAGGCTCCGGTCATGGAGCAGGCGTTCGGCGGGCTCAGCCCGGTTCTCGCGATCTGCGGTTCGCTGCGCGAGGACTCACTGCACCGGGCCCTGCTCACCGCCGTGCAGGAACGAGCCCCGAGGCTCCGGTTCGTCGGCGCAGAGCTGATCCGCGAGCTGCCGCTCATGGACCCGAGCCTGGACCGGCCCGACTCGCTTCCCGCCGCGGTGCGGGAGTTCCGGCTGCTCGCCGAGAACTGCTCGGCCGCGGTGATCGCCTCGCCGGAGTACGTGCACGCCCCATCCGGCGTCACCAAGAACGCGCTCGACTGGCTGGCCGGGTCGACCGGGTTGTACGGCAAGCCCGTGCTGCTGTTGTCGGCGTCGCCGGGGCAGACGGGGGGCCTACGCGGACTCGCGGGGCTCATCCCGAGCCTGCTCGCGCTCGATGCGCTGCTGGTCGACCCGGTCAGCGTGTCCCGGGCCGCGTCACGGATCCGGCCCGACGGCACGGTGACCGAGGTCGGGCTCGACCTGCGGCTCGAGATCGCGGTCGAGCAGCTGGCCGATGCGATCGCGGCGTCGCAGCCGGTGCACGCGATGCACTCCGGTGGTTGAGTAGCGCCGCAGGCGCGTATCGAAACCAGGTTCACGTGCTGGTGGTGGTTTCGATACGCCGCTGCGCGGCTACTCAACCACCGGCACGTGGTGGTTTCGATACGCCGCTGCGCGGCTACTCAACCACCGGTTACGGGGTCAGACGGTTCGGACCTCGGAACAGGTACGTCACCTCGCGGATCGACGGCTGGTGCAGCAGCAGCATGATGACGCGCGACAGCCCCATGCCGAAACCCCCGTGCGGGGGCACGCCGTAGCGGAAGAAGTCGAGGTAGAAGCCGAGCTCCTCCGGGTCGAGGCCCTTCTCCTTCGCCTGCTCGACGAGCACGTCGATGCGGTGCTCGCGCTGGGCGCCCGTCGAGATCTCGACGCCGTTGAAGATCAGGTCGTAGCTGTTGGTGAGGCCGGCGTCGTCCGCGTGACGGCGGTGATAGAACGGCCGGATGCTCGAGGCGTAGTCGGTGAGGAACACGAACTCGTGGCCGAACGTCTCGGCGACGTAGGCCGAGATCTGACGCTCGCCCTCCGGGTCCATGTCGTCGTCGTGGCGCGGGACCTTATACCCGCGCTCGGCGACGATCTTCTTCGCCTCGGCGAGCGGGATCCGCGGGAACGGCACCGTCGGCACCGTCACCTCGACGTCGAAGAGCTCTGTGATCTGGTCGCCGTGCTTCTCCTTGACGGCGGTCAGTCCGGCGACCAGCAGCTGCTCGTGCATGGCCATCACGTCTTCGTGGGTGTCGATCCAGGAGATCTCGGCGTCCACCGAGATGAACTCGGTGGCGTGGCGGGACGTGAACGACGGGTCGGCGCGGAACGCCGGCGCCACCTCGAAGACCTTGCCGAACCCTGCCGGCTGCGCCATCTGCTTGAAGAACTGCGGGCTCTGCGCCAGATAGGCCTTGCCTTCGAAGTAGCCGACCTCGAACAGCTCGGCGCGCGACTCGCTGGCCGAGGCCATCAGCTTCGGGGTGTGGATCTCGACGAAGTCGTGCTCCACCCACCAGGTGCGCAGCGCGTGCAGGAACGTGGTCTGCACCCGGAAGATGAGGTTCTGCTCGGGCCGCCGCAGGTCGAGGAAGCGCCAGTCGAGCCGCTTGTCGATCGACGAGTCGTCGGCGATCGGTGAGTCCAGGGCGACGGAGGCCACATCCAGAGTCCCGATCTTGACCTCGAGCCCGCCGAGCTTCACCCGCTCGTCCTTCTTGAGCTCGCCCTCGACCGTGACGAACGAACCGGTCGACAAAGCCGAGATCTCGGCGGCGATCGGATCGGGCTGGGGGTCGTCCCCGGCATCCAGTCGCGGATGCACGAGCTGCACCGCACCCGACTCGTCGCGCAGCACGATGAACTGCACCTTCTTCTGGTCGCGCACGGTGTCGACCCAGCCCGAGACGCGCACCGGCCCGTCGGGAAGAGCGGACAGGTTCTTGACGAGGGTGCGGTCGGTCACGGGGAGAAAGTCTATCGGCGGCACGAACGTAGACTTCTGGGGTGCCCGCCGACCTCATCCACCTCGTGCGTCACGGCGAGGTGCACAACCCCGAGGGCGTGCTCTACGGACGCATCGAGGGCTTCCATCTCAGCGAGCGCGGGCACCGGATGGCGGCCGCGGCCGCCGCATCCCTCAGTGGTCACCCGATCACGGCCCTGCACGCCAGCCCGCTGCAGCGCACGCAGGAGAGCGCCGCGCCGTGGGCGGAAGGCTTCGGCCTCGAGATCCACAACGACGCGCGGCTGATCGAACCGGCGAACATGTTCGAGGGCTACAACATCCGCCGGGAGCTGCGCCGCCGGCCCTGGCTGGCGCGCTTCCTGGTGAACCCGCGCAAGCCGTCGTGGGGCGAACCCTTCATCTCGATCCAGGGCCGGATGATGGCGGCTGTCGCGGACATCCACTCGACCACCGAAAGGGGCGAGGCGGTGATCGTCAGCCACCAGTTGCCGATCTGGATGGTCGCACGCACCGTGCAGCGCAAGCCGCTCGCGACCGACCCGCGCCGGCGCCGGTGCTCGCTGTCGAGCATCACGACGATCGCGTGGCGGCCCACCACCGAGGGTTTCGGCGATTTCGTCGAGGTGGACTACCAGGAACCCGCGCAAGACTTGCTCGCCGATTCCATCGACCTAGGTGCCGTGTAAATGCCGAGCCGTGTGACCGCCCGAACCGCTCGCCTCAGCGCGCTGGCGCTCCTCGCCCTACTCGCCCTCGCCGGCTGCACGCCCGCCCCCGGAGTCTCGACCGAGTACAACGGGTCGGGCGACGGCGACTACACCTCGGGCGACGGTACGACCCAGTTCTATGCGCCCGAGAACCGCGGCGATCCGATCGTCTTCGATGGGAAGACCGAGAACGGCGCCACGATCTCAAGTGACGACCTCGACGGCAAGATCGTGCTGGTCAATTTCTGGTACGCGAGTTGTGGACCGTGCCGTAGCGAGGCAGACGACCTGAACGGGCTGTTCGACGACTACAGCGACAAGGGGGTCGCGTTCGTGGGCGTCAACATCCGCGACGACGCTGCGCAGGCCCTCAGCTTCGAGAAGAAGTATGCGGTCCCATACGACTCGATCCTCGACGTCACCGACGCCGCCGTGACCCTTGCCTTCGCACAGCCCGCTCCGCCGAGCACGACACCGACGACGTTCCTGCTCGACACGAAGGGCCGGGTCGCTGCGCGATTCACCAGCGCCATCGACCCACGAGTAGCAGTCGTCAGTGCCATGATCGACGACCTCCTGGCTGAGAAGTAGATGACCCCCGGCGATATCGTCGTGAGCGGCGGGCTGTGGCTCGCCCTGCCGATCGCGCTGGCCGCGGGGCTGCTCTCATTCCTGTCGCCGTGCGTGCTCCCGCTCGTCCCCGGCTACCTCGGCTATGTGAGCGGGGTGGCCCGCGACGACGAGCGCCGTCGTCGCCGCATGGTCGCGGGCGCCGCGCTGTTCATCACCGGATTCAGCGTGGTCTTCATGCTGTTCTTCGTGCTGGCCGGCACGTTCGGGGTGTTCTTCGTGCAGTACCGCGACCTGCTGCTGCGCATCGGCGGCGTGCTGATCATCCTGCTCGGGCTGGTGTTCATCGGTCAGGTCACGGTGCTGCAGCGCACGATCAAGCCACGCTGGCAGCCCCGCACCGGGCTTCTCGGCGCTCCGTTGCTCGGGGTGGTCTTCGCCCTGGGCTGGGCGCCGTGCATCGGGCCGACCCTTGCCGCGGTGGGCTTCCTCGCCGCCGACGGCGGGAACGTGCCGCGGGCGCTGCTGCTCGGAGCGTTCTACTGCATCGGCCTCGGCATCCCGTTCGTGCTGGTCGCCCTCGGATTCGGCTGGGTCAGCGGGTCGATCGCCTGGGTCAAGCGCCACATCCGGGCCGTCAACATCGTCGGCGGCGTACTTCTGATCGTGATCGGCGTGCTCATGGTGAGCGGCGCGTGGGGCTGGCTCATGTCCAGCCTGGGGGCGGTGATCGCAGACTTTGGCATCTTCCTCTGACGGCGCCGTGCGCTCTGATCGGCCCTCCGATCACATCGACAACGAGGCTCCGGCCGACGACAGCGTGAGCCAGCCCAAGCTCGGATTCGTCGGCTACCTCCGCTTCTTCTGGCGCCAGCTCACGAGCATGCGCACGGCGCTGTTCCTGCTGCTGCTGCTCGCGCTCGCTGCCATCCCCGGCTCGCTGGTGCCGCAGACCACCTCCGACCCCAATGGCGTGCTGCAGTTCCAGCAGCGCGACCCCGAGACGTTCAAGGTGCTCGACTCGCTTGGCTTGTTCAGCACGTTCGAGTCGCCGTGGTTCTCGGCCATCTACCTGCTGCTGTTCATCTCGCTGGTCGGCTGCATCATCCCCCGCACGAAGTACCACTTCGACGCGATGCGCGCGCGGCCCCCGAAGACGCCCGCCCGCCTCGAGCGACTCGTCGGCTTCACGACCGCACCGACGGGGGCGGATGCGGGACTCGCCATCGACGAAGCCGCCAAGCTGCTCAAACGCCAGGGGTACCGCACCGAGCGTTATGGCGGTTCGACCGGCTCAACCAGCGAGAGCGTGAGCGCCGAGCGCGGCTACCTGCGCGAGACCGGCAACCTGGTCTTCCACACCGCCTTGGTCGGGATGCTGCTGGTCGTGGGCGTCGGCGGCGGCTTCGGCTACACCGGGCAGCGCATCCTCGTGCAGGGTGAGGCGTTCACGAATGTGCGTGCCAGCTACGACTCGTTCGCACACGGGCGGTTCTACACCGAGTCCGCGCTCGAGCCGTACTCGATGCGGCTCGACGACTTCGAAGCCAGCTACGAGTCCGATGTCACGACGGGATCGCTGGTCTGGCATCCGAAGGACTTCACGGCCAGCCTCAGCACCCGCACGCCCGGCGGCGACTGGACCCCCGCAGCTCTCAAGATCAACGCGCCGATCACGATCGGCGGCACCGACGTCTACCTGCTCGGCAACGGCTACGCGCCCGTCATCACGGTGCGCGACGCGGGCGGAGAGGTCGTGTACAGCGGCGCGGTCCCGTTCCTGCAGCTGAATGCCAATCTCGCCAGCCGAGGTGTCGTCAAGGTGCCGGACGGGCTCTCCCAGCAGATCGCACTGTTCGGGTTCTTCTACCCGGACCCGGTGCCGCTGACCAACGGCATGTACGACTCGTTCTCGCCCACCGACCACGGAAAATCCCTGCTCAGCCTCAACGTCTATGCCGGCGACCTCGGCCTCGACACCGGCGCCCCGGTGAACGCCTACACGCTTGATACGTCGGCGCTGACGCAGATCGCGGGTCCGGACGCGGACGCGTCGTCGCTGCAGTTGAACGAGGGCGACGTGGTCGACCTTCCCGACGGGCTCGGCACGGTCGAGTACGAGGGTCTCAAGCGGTACGTGAGCGTCGACATCCACCACGACATCACCGCGACCTGGGCTCTGGTCTTCGCGCTGCTCATCCTCGGCGGACTGCTCGTGAGCCTGTTCGTCCCGCGTCGCCGGGTGTGGGTGAAGGCGGTCGGTGGCCGGCTCGAGTACGCGGGGCTCGCGCGGGGCGAGGACCCGACCTTGGCCGCAGCCGTCGCCGACCTGGCCCGGAGGCACCGGGAGGCCCTCGGCGACCCCGAGCCGCAAGCCGAAACCGAACCTAGGATGGACGCGTGACCGAGACCCTCTCCGCCTACTCGCTCGTCGCGATCTACTCCGCGATCGCGGTGTACGCGATGGCGTTCATCGCGTTCGTGCTCGACCTGAGCAGACGAGCCGCGATGTCGCAGGCGGTCGCAGCGCCGGCGGCCGCCGTCTCCCGTGCGCAGGGCGGATCGACCCTGGTCGCCGAGAAGGCGACGCGCGAGATCCCGGCAACCACCCCGGGCGCCGGTCGCGCCCAGCGCGTCGCGGTCGCCCTGACCGTCCTCGCCTGGATCATCCATATCGCCTCGATCGTGCTGCGCGGCCTCGCCGCCGGGCACGTGCCGTGGTCGAACATGTTCGAGTTCGCCGCACTCGGCACCGCATTCATGATCGGTGTGTTCCTGGTCGTCCAGGTCTGGCGCGACGTGCGATTCCTCGGTGCCTACATCACCGGGCTGGCCGCGCTGCTTCTGGGCGTCGCGAGTGTGAACTTCTATGTGCCGGTCTCGCCGCTGCCACCGGCCCTGCAGTCGATCTGGCTCTACATCCATGTCTTCGTCGCCACTCTCGCGACCGGCTTCTTCGCCGTGGGCGGTGGCCTCTCGATCGCCCAGCTGCTGCAGTCGCGCCGCGAGAGCGGGAAGACGGGCCTGCGCTTCCTGCGCACCTTCCCCGCCTCGGACAAGCTCGAGCAGATGGCCAACCGCCTCGTCATCGTCGGCTTCGCGCTCTGGACCTTCACCCTGATGGCCGGCGCGATCTGGGCCGAGCGCGCCTGGGGTCGCTATTGGGGCTGGGACACGAAAGAGGTCTGGACGTTCATCATCTGGGTCGTCTTCGCCGGGTACGTCCACGCGCGCGCGACCCGTGGATGGCGCGGCAACCCGTCAGCGTGGCTGGCCATCATCGGGTTCGCGGCCGTCCTGTTCAACTTCACCGTCGTGAACCTGTTCTTCAGCGGGCACCACGCGTACTCGGGGTTGATCAAGTAGCGGGCTGCTGAGGGGTTTCGATACGCCGCTCGCGGCGACTCAACCGCCGAGGAGTGTCGCGCAGCGCTGCAGGCGCTCGCGCCACCACGTCTCCCGCTCGGGGGCAGCCGCATGGCGCACGAGCAGGGCCGCGTCGGGTTCGACGCGACGCACCTCGATCGTGCCGTCGCGCGGGACGAGCGGGTTCTCCGTCACGTCGGCCGCGAGCAGGGCCGCGGTGCCCAGGCCGCAGTCGTACTCCAGCGCGGGGAGTGCGGCCGCGAGGGCTGCTCCCATCGAGAGGCCGACGGAGGTGTCGAGGGCGCTCGAGACCACCACCGGCAGCCCCGCCTCGGCGGCGATCCGCAGCGCGGCAGCGATCCCGCCCAGCGGCTGCGCTTTCAGCACCAGGATGTCGGCGGCACCTTCGCGGGCGACCCGGAGCGGATCGTCGGCCTTGCGCACGCTCTCGTCGGCGGCGATCGGCAGGCTCCAGTCGTGCAGGCGCCCGCGCAGCTCGGCCAGTTCCTCGATCGTGGCGCACGGCTGCTCGAGGTACTCCAGGTCGTACGGGTCGAGGGCATGGGCGGCTCGTTCCGCCTCGTCCACGTTCCAGCCGCCGTTGGCATCGACCCGGATGCGCCCCTCCGCCCCCAGGAACGCACGCGTCGCGCGCACCCTGGCCACATCATCCGCCAGCACGTGCCCCCGCTCGGCCACCTTCACCTTGACGGTGCGTGCACCGGGGAACCGGGCCAGCACGCCATCGACCTCGCCCGGCGCGACGGCCGGCAGGGTCGCGTTCACGGGGATGTTGTCTCGCACCTGCACAGGTGCGGCACCCCATCCGAACTCGATCGCCCCCGCCAGCCATGCTGACGCCTCGGCGTCGTCGTACTCGGTGAACGGCGAGAACTCGGTCCAGCCGTTCGGGCCGCGCAGCAGCATGGCCTCGCGCACCTCGATCCCGCGGAACCGGGTCACCAGCGGAAGAGCGACCACGCACGCCCCGTCGAGCAGTTCGGCGGGTGTCGGGTTCATAGGCCCAGACTAGGCTGGCGGCAAGTCCGACGAAGGGGAGAACGATGAGCTATCCGCCGCCGCCCCAGCAAGGGCAGAACGACGCCGGCGTGGCCCGTCAGAACGACCCGCGCAACGATCCCCGGGCGTATCAGTACCGGCCGATCATGCCGAACCTGCGCATCGAGCCGCCGATCACCCAGGCGCCGACGTTCGGGCAGTACGTGCGCTCGGACACTCGCGGCACCCCCGGTGTGCGCGGACCACGCTGGGCCGGACGCATCGCGTTCTGGCTGGGTCTGGCATCCGTGGTGCTTCTGTGGGGCGTCGCCGGCATCTTCTCGCTGACCGCGTTCTTCGGTGTCGCCGCAGCGTTCAGCGTCGTCGCCGTGTTCTTCGGCCTGGTGGCGTTCGTCGCCGGCATCGGCCGCGCTCTCGGATTCTGGGGGATCGTGCTCGCGTTGGCCGGCAACATCATCGTGATCCATTGGCTGCAGGCCGCCTTCTCCTGAGCCTCGTAGCCTGAGCACATGGGACAGCAGACCGCATGATCTCCGAACTGTTCGACGAGAAGATCTGGGCTGAGGTCCCCGGCTTCGAGGAACTCGACGACATCACGTACCACCTGCACACGGGGGGTCAGATCGCGCGGATCGCGTTCAACCGGCCGGAGCTGCGCAACGCGTTCCGGCCGCGCACGGTCGATCAACTGCTCGCCGCGCTCAACGATGCGCACCGGAACCCGCGCGTCGGCGTCGTGCTGCTGACCGGGAACGGTCCGAGCCCGAAAGACGGGGGCTGGGCGTTCTGCTCGGGCGGCGACCAGCGCGTGCGGGGCAGGAGCGGGTACGAGGCCGACGCCGGCGGGACGGGCCGCCTGCACATCCTCGAGGTTCAGCGCCTCATCCGGTTCATGCCCAAGGTCGTGGTGGCCGTGGTTCCCGGATGGGCTGCCGGAGGCGGCCACTCGCTGCATGTCGTCTGCGACCTCACCGTCGCCTCGGCAGAGCACGCACGGTTCAAGCAGACCGACGCCGACGTCGGCTCGTTCGACGGTGGATACGGCAGCGCCTACTTCGCCCGGCAGGTCGGCCAGAAGGTCGCGCGCGAGGTGTTCTTCCTGGCGCAGGAGTACGACGCGCAGCGGGCCCACGAGATGGGTGCGGTGAACGCGGTCGTGCCGCATGCCGAGCTCGAGAGCACAGCGGTCGAGTGGGCGCAGACGATCATCGGCAAGAGCCCGACCGCGATCCGGATGCTGAAGTTCGCGATGAACGCGGTCGACGACGGGATGGTGGGCCAGCAGGTCTTCGCCGGAGAAGCCACCCGGCTCGCGTACGGCACGGACGAGGCCGTCGAGGGGCGCGACGCGTTCCTCGGCAAGCGGGCACCGGACTGGGGTCCGTTCCCGTGGCAGTTCTGAGCGCATGACCCGCGAGCTGCGCGCGGTGCCTCCCGGCGACGGTGTCCTGGCCGCGCTGCGCGACGCGCTCGCGGGCGGCCCCGCGCTCTTCGTCGAAGTGGGGTCGCAAACGGGGTCTTCCGGCAGCGAGAACGCGCGTTTGCGACGCCAGAAGTTGCCCGCGAACGTGGAGCAGCGCGTGGCGCTCGTCGTGAAGACCAGCGGGTCGACGGGGGCGCCCAAGCGGGTGATGCTGAGCGCGGATGCGGTGCTCGCGTCTGCGGCGGCGAGCGAGTCCGCCCTGGGTGGACCTGGGCAATGGGTGCTCGCGCTGCCGACGCAGTACATCGCCGGACTCAACGTGCTCGCGCGCTCGATCGCGGCGGGATTCGACCCGGCGGTCGTGCGCGGCGACGGCTTCACGGCGAAGGGCTTCGTCGCGGCGGCACGCAGCCTGACGGAGAAGGTGCGGTTCACGTCCCTGGTGCCGGCGCAGCTCGCGACCCTGCTCGACGACGTGGCCGCGGTCGAGGTGCTGCGCGACTTCTCCCGCGTGCTCGTCGGCGGGCAGGCGTCTCCGCGTGCGCTGCTCGACAGGGCGGCCGACGCGGGGGTGCGCTTGACGCGCACGTATGGCTCCAGCGAGACCTGCGGCGGCTGCGTGTACGACGGCCGGCCGATCGGTCAGGCCGCGGTGCGCGTCGAGGATGACGAGGTCTGGCTCGGCGGCCCGACGCTCGCGGATGGGTACCTCGGCGACCCGGAGCGAACGGCCGAGCGCTTCGTCGTCGCCGACGGGGCGCACTGGTTCCGCACCGCGGACGCGGGAATCTGGGACGGCGAGCGGCTCGCGGTGACCGGCCGCCGGGACGATGTGGTCGTGTCGGGAGGCGTGAAGGTGTCGCTCGGCGCCGTCGAGCGCGTGCTGCGTGAGTCGGTGGCGGACGCGGTGGTCGTGGCGGCATCCGACCAGCGCTGGGGAGAGGTGCCGGTCGTGATCACCGCGTCGGACGCCGACGTCGCGGACGCGATCGCCGCCGTGGGACGCGAACTCGGCGCTCCCGCCCGGCCTGCCCGC
Organism: Schumannella sp.; assembly: GCA_025463555.1. GTDB lineage: Bacteria > Actinomycetota > Actinomycetes > Actinomycetales > Microbacteriaceae > JBDSKH01. Next base: position 3,872 of record JAODAS010000008.1, on the reverse strand, counting down.
GTCATCCGGGTCGCTGCGTTGCCTCTGCTGCCCAGCGGCAAGGTCGACCGGGTGACCCTTGCGGCTCTGGCGGCCCGCGCCGCCGATTAGGCTGTGCGCGTGGCGAAGCAGCAGCGGATCGATCCCCGTCTCATCGAGCGCAACAAGGCCAAGGCGGATGCCGCACGGCGCGCCCAGCAGAAGGCGCGCGGCAAGAGCGGGCGCCCCGGTGGTCGTCCGGGTGTGGTGCAGGTTCAACCCGCGACCCTCGGAACCTGGATCTCCGGAGCGCGGCCCCAGACGCTGGCGCTCGCGATCGCACCCGTCGTGCTGGGAACCGGCGCCGCATCCCTCGTCACCGTCAACTGGTACGACCACTGGGTGCGGGCGCTGCTCGCGCTCGCGGTCGCGCTGGCCCTGCAGATCGGCGTGAACTACGCCAACGACTACTCCGACGGGGTGCGCGGCACCGACAAGAACCGCATCGGCCCGGCACGCCTGGTCGGCTCGGGCAGGGCGAAGCCGCGGCACGTGCTGATCGTCGCGCTCGTCTTCTTCGCGCTCGCTGCCGCCGCGGGCGCGACCCTGATCATCCTCAGCGGCCAGTACTGGCTGTTCGCCGGAGGGGTGCTGGCGCTCGCCGCCGCCTGGTTCTACACCGGAGGGCCGAAGCCGTACGGGTACTCCGGCTTCGGCGAGATCGTGGTGTTCCTGTTCTTCGGCGCCGTGCCGGTCGCGGGGACCATGTTCACGCAGGTGGGCCAGGTCAACGTGGAGGCGTGGGTCGGGGGCGCCGCACTCGGAGCGATCGCGGCTGCCGTGCTCGTCGTCAACAACCTGCGCGACCGGGAGCGCGACGCTGCGGTGCGCAAGCGCACCCTTGCCGTGCTGCTCGGCGACCTCGGTACGCGGGTCTTCTACATCGTGCTGATGCTGCTGCCGTTCGGCGCGCTCGCGTTCTACGTGGTGTTCTACGACTACACGGTGTTCGTGTTCTTCATCGGGCTGGCCGCGCTGCCCGCCATGCTCATCGTCGCGACCGCGAAGTCGCCGCGCGAATACCTGCTGGCCCTGCGGCTGACGCTGCTTACCGGCCTCGGGTTCGGGATCGGGATGGCGGCGGTGTTCGCCTTCGGCGGGATCCTCTGGATCTGAGCCCGCCGCCGGCGCTGCTACTCGCCGTCTTCGACGAGCTCGTCCGGGCGCCTGTCCGTGCCGGCACGCGCCGCCGCCAGCTCACCGGCGACCCGGCCGCGCAGTCCGCGGAAGAAGATGTACGCCACCAGGAATCCGAGCGCCGCCGCGAGGACCGCCGCGAGCCACCATTCCATGCCGATCACGTACAGAACGGTGAAGAAGACGGCGAACAGGCCGACTCTCACGAGCGTGTAGGGAATCCAGGCGGGCATCGCATCGAGTCTACGTGGGGCGCACAGCCGTAGAATCAGCGCATGGGCACGCTCGTGCGGTACCTGCCGTTTCTGATCTACGCAGCGATCACGATCTACTCGATCGTCGACATCGCGTTGATCGAGCGGGATCGCGTCAAAGGCCTGCCGAAGATCCTCTGGATCCTCATCGTCGTCGTGATCCCGATCGTCGGCGCGGTGCTGTGGTTCCTGCTCGGCCGCGAGCGTCTCTCCGAGCGGGGCGGCGGGCGCGGGGGTGTCCGGCGCGGGCCGCGTGCGCCCGATGACGACCCCGAGTTCCTGCGCAAGCTCAGCCGTGAGCAGCAGCAGGAGGAACGCATCCGGCAACTCGAAGAGCGCCTGCGCGAGATCGACGACGACAAGTCGGCGGAGTGAGCTCTCCGGCAAGCGCGTTCGCGACGGCGCTGCTGGGTGAGTTGGTGCGTCGCGGCATCCGCGATGTCGTGCTCAGCCCCGGCTCCCGCTCGCAGGCCCTCGCTCTCGCTGCCGCGCAGTTCGAGCGGGCCGGACTGCTGCGGCTCCGCGTGCGGATCGACGAGCGGTCGGCGGGGTTCCTCGCGCTCGGTCTCGCCGTCGAGACCCGGGTGCCGGTGGTCGTGATCACCACCTCGGGTACCGCGGTCGCCGAACTCCACCCCGCGGTGCTGGAGGCGGCGCACTCGGGTGTGCCGCTGGTGCTGCTCACCGCGGATCGCCCCGCCGCGCTGCGGGGGATCGGGGCCAACCAGGCGACCGTGCAGCCGGGCATCTTCGGCCCGATGGCGCGTCTGCTCGACGTGGAAGCCCCGGTGGACGGAGGCGACCACGACGCGGATGCCGTGCGGCTCGTCGCTGACATCCTCGCCGAGATCGCGGGACCGGTTCACGTGAACATGGCCTTCCGCGAGCCGCTCTCCGCGCCGACGCCCCTTCCCGATCTCGAGCCCGGAACGTGGCACGACGCGCGACCCCGCGAGTCCCAGGCGATCCCCGTCCTCCCGGGAACCGTCGTGGTCGCCGGTGCGGGCGCGGGTGCGGATGCCGAAGCCGCCGCCCGCGCACTCGGCGCGCCTCTGCTGGCCGAGGTGGCATCCGGTGCCCGCTTCGGACCGAACCTCGTGCCCGCCTACCGCGAGCTGCTCAGCACCGGCAACTTCGGCGACCGGATCGAGCGCGTGGTGGTGTTCGGGCACCCGACCCTCAGCCGCGAGATCCCGGCTCTGATCGAGCGGGACGGCGTCGAGACGATCGTCGTGCGGTCCCCGGGCATCGACGACTACAACCCGGGGCACCGCGTTCAGGCGTTCGTGGATGCCGCGACAGTCGCCGACGACGAGGCGGCTGTCGAGGCGGCCCGGTCGTGGGTCGGGCGGTGGGTGCATGCGTCCCGGCAGCTGCTCGAGCAGCCGGAGCCGCTCGGCGCCGCGCTCACCGACGACTACGCCGAACGCGCGGCGTTCGCCCGCGAGCAGCTGGCCGAGCAGCGCGAACCGGTCACCCGGCGTCTGCTGGTCGAGGCGGTCTGGCGCTCGAGCTGGCCGCACGACAGGCTGGTGCTGGGCGCGTCGCGGCTGATCCGCGAGCTCGACCGTGTGGCGCCGGGCAAGCGCATCCCGGTGCACGCCAACCGAGGGCTCGCGGGCATCGACGGCACCATCGCGACCGCGACCGGAATCGCCCTCGCCTCGCAGGGAGTCGGCGAGGCGACGCCCGGCGTCACGCGCGTGCTGCTGGGCGACCTGGCGATGCTGCATGACGCCGGATCACTTCTGGCCGGAAACGGGGAACCGCTGCCCCGCATGCAGGTCATCGTGGGAAACGACGGCGGGGGAACCATCTTCGACTCGCTCGAGGTCGCCGCGACGGCCGACCGCGCGCTGATCGACCGCGTGCTGCTCACACCGCAGACGGTCGACCTGGCCGCTCTGGCATCCGCCTACGGCTGGGAGTACCGCCGGGTCGAGACGCGCGGAGAACTGGACCCCGCGCTGACCCCGACGCCCGGCAGGGTCCTCATCGAGGTGCCGCTCGCCCGCCGCGATCCGCGAGTAGCGTGACCGCATGAAGCAACTGCTGCGCGTCGACTCGACGCTTGATCTGGGCGCCATCGACACCTCGGCGACGCCGGGCTACACCGGCGACAAGAAGGACGGCCAGAAGTCGCTCGCGGCAGGGGTGCCCGAGCTCGAGGAGTTGCAGGAGCGGCTCTTCGCGAACAGCAGGTTCGGCGACAAGCGCAGTGTGCTGCTGGTGCTGCAGGCGATGGACACCGCCGGTAAGGGCGGCGTGGTGAAGCACGTCGTCGGATCGGTGGACCCGCAGGGAACGCACATCCACGCGTTCAAGGCGCCGACGGCGGCAGAGAAGGCTCACGACTTCCTCTGGCGCGTGCGCAAACAGCTCCCCGAGCCGGGGATGATCGGGGTCTTCGACCGGTCGCACTACGAGGACGTGCTCATCCACCGGGTGCGCGGTTTCTCGACG
>JAODAS010000272.1 GCA_025463555.1 Schumannella sp. | reverse complement strand
CGGAAGCTGAGTTTCGCGGTCTTGTGACGCAGCAGCTGCTGCGCCAGGATCGCGCCCGGCCAGCCGCCGAACATGCCCAGCAGGATCAGCGTCGTCTCTGCCACGCGGCGGCGCTTCAGCCGGGCCGCCGACTTGTCGATCGCGTACGACCCGAACGTGATCGCACTGACCCCGAGGTAGACGAACAGCACCCAGAGCGGAACCGGCCCCCAGTTGAGTTCGACGAGGAGATAGATCGCCGTGAAGGCGAGGATCGCGAGAGCCCCGAGGATCGGCGAAGTCGGGCGTACCGGCGGGATGTAGATCTCGTCGGCGTTCCGCGCACGGGCCGCCCGCAACTTGCCGTCCGGCTGAGCCTCGACCTCGAAGGTGACCACAGCGCCGACCTCGGGGTCGGGACTCTCCCGCGGGAACGCCTTGATGTGCAGGAACAGGTCCGACCCGTCCGCGCGGCGCACGAAACCGAACCCGCGGTCGGGGTTCCAGACGCGCACGGTCCCCGTCTCGCGCACGTTGGAAGCCATCGGTCGATGGTAACCGGCGACGGCGAGGCTGATGGGTTCCCCGCCGCAGAGCCGCCGCTAGAGCTTGTCGCGCAGCCGGGCGAACTGCTCCGCTATCGCGTGGTCCTGCTTCGTGTTGTCGGAATCCCAGGGGAAGGCGACCTCCAGGTCCCGGAAGCGTCCCGTGAAGCGGAAGGGGACCGGCCCGTCCGGCCCGGGATGCACGTGCGGTATGGATGTCGCGCGCAGAGACTCGACCACGAGCTTGTGCACATCGAATCCGAACCCCTCGGCCGTGAGCATGAGGTGAGCGACGAGTCCCTGCGAGAACACCGCCGCCTCGACCTTGGGAGCGTCGAGGTCAGCGCGGGTCTCGACCCAGGTGACGTCCTCGACCCCGATCGTCGCGACGAGCGCCGATGCGGCCCGTTCGAGCCCGTCCGGGAAGGCGGCGGTCAGACCGGCGGACTCCCACACGTCGTGCGATGCGATGAGCAGGTCTGCGGCACGCCGCCACGATTCTTCGAGGTCCATCGGGCCATCGTGGCACGAACACACCCGATCTTCGTGCCTGCGGGCATGGGAAAAGGCCCCGGATCACGGATGATCCAGGGCCTTCCGACTCACGTGCGCGAGGGGGGACTTGAACCCCCACGCCCTTTCGGGCACTAGCACCTCAAGCTAGCGCGTCTGCCATTTCCGCCACCCGCGCGAGTCCGGTTCTCGGTCGCAGAACGCGACCGGAGCCGAGGATAGACACTAGCAGACCGCACTAGCGTGGGTGACATGCCCGACGACGCCACAGCCCCCGAGCTCGAGGACACCGCCCGCATCGCACGGGACCTCATCCGGTTCCCCAGCGTGAACTGGGGGATGGGCAAGTCCGACGGCGAGACCGAGGCAGCCGAGTACGTCGCGGCGGAACTCACCCGGCTGGGACTGCAGCCGCAGCTGTTCGAATCGGAGCCGGGACGCACCAGTGTGATCGCACGCGTCGAGGGCGCCGACGCATCCCGCCCCGCCCTCGTGCTGCATGGTCACCTCGACGTGGTCCCGGCGATGAGCGAGGACTGGAGCGTCGACCCGTTCGGCGGCGAGATCCGCGACGGCATGCTCTGGGGTCGCGGTGCCGTCGACATGAAGGACATGGACGCGATGATCCTCACCGCTCTGGGCGACATCCTGAATGCGGGGGAGCGGCCGCCCCGCGACCTGATCGTCGCCTTCTTCGCCGATGAGGAGAACGGCGGCGTCTACGGCTCGCACTGGCTGGTCGACAACCACGCCGAGCTGTTCGCCGGTGCCACCGAGGCCGTCAGCGAGGTCGGCGGCTACTCGATCGACGTCGCCGGGCACCGGGCCTACCTGCTGCAGACCGGAGAGAAGGCGCTCGTCTGGATCAAGCTGACCGCCCGCGGGACCACCGCGCACGGCTCGCGCGTCATCCGCGACAACGCCGTCACGAAGCTCGCTCGTGCCGTCGTCGCCGTGGGTGAACTGGAGTGGCCGGTCCGGCTCACCACGACGACGACAGCGCTGCTGGCCGCGTTGCGCGATCTGCTCGGCGAACCGGCCGACGCCGACCCGCAGGCGATCGTCACCGCGACCGGTACGGCAGCGGGATTCCTGAACGCGACACTGCGCGTCACCTCGAACCCGACGGTTCTGGAGGCCGGGTACAAGCACAACGTCATCCCCGACAAGGCAGAGGCCCTGATCGACCTCCGGCCCTTCGCCGGGCAGGAGGACGAGGTGCTGGCGCGCATCCGCGAGGTGATCGGCGACGAGATCGAGCTCGAGGTGCTGCACCACGACGTCGGACTCGAGGTGCCGTTCGGCGGGCGTCTGGTGGATGAGATGGTCGCCGCCCTGGGCAGGCACGATCCCGGCGCCCCGGTTCTGCCGTATCTGATGAGCGGGGGAACCGACAACAAGGCGCTCGACAAGCTCGGGATTACGGGGTATGGATTCGCGCCGCTGCAGCTCACCGGCGACCTCGACTTCCCAGCGATGTTCCACGGCATCGACGAGCGCGTGCCCCTGTCGGCGCTGGTGTTCGGGCGAGCAGTGCTCGGCGATTTCCTGCGCCACTGCTGAGGGTGTTGGATAGTCGATCGTGGACTTCATCGAGGCGATCATCCTCGGCCTTGTGCAGGGGCTGACCGAGTTCCTGCCGATCTCGTCGAGCGCGCACCTGCGCATCGTGGGCGAGCTCGCCGGCTGGGGCGACCCGGGAGCCACGTTCACCGCGATCACGCAGCTCGGCACCGAGCTGGCCGTCATCATCTTCTTCCGGCGCGAGATCGGCCGGATCATCTCGAAGTGGTTCCGTTCTCTGGGCGGCGGCGGCGGACGCCGTTCGGCCGGCATCCAGAAGGGCGACCCCGATGTGCGGATGGGATGGCTGATCATCGTCAGCACGATCCCCATCGTGATCGCCGGCTACCTGCTGCAGGACACCATCCGCACGTCGTTCCGCTCGTTGTGGATCGTGGCGATCGTGCTGATCGTCTTCGGTGTGCTGCTCGGTCTCGCCGATCAGCTGGGCCGCCGCACGAAGTCGCAGGACGACATCTCGTACCGCGACGGCATCCTGATCGGGCTGGCGCAGATGCTGGCCCTCGTCCCCGGCGTCTCGCGGTCGGGAGCCTCGACCTCGGCGGGACTCGCGCTCGGGTACGAGCGTCCTGCTGCGGCGCAGTTCTCGTTCCTGCTCGCCGTGCCCGCGGTCTTCGGCGCGGGGCTCTACGAGACGTACACGGCCCTCACCTGCGATCCGACGGCGGCGAAGGACATCGCCGCCGGGTGCGGCACCGGGTACGGGCTGCCGGAGACCGTCGTCGCGACCCTGGTCGCGTTCGGGGTGGGGCTGGCGGTGATCGCGTTCCTGATGAACTACATCAAGACGAAGTCGTTCCTGCCGTTCGTGATCTACCGGATCGTGCTGGGCATCGTCCTGATCGTCCTGCTGTCGATCGGCGTGCTGCAGGCGCTGCCGGCCGTCACCGGCGCGGGCTAGCTGCGCGCGGTGGGCCCGCCGCGGCCATCCCGGCCGTCACGGCCATCGCGGCCGTCGCGGCGGCGCAGGTAGCGCTCGAACTCCTCGGCGATCGCCTCGCCGCTGGCCTCGGGGGAGTCGACGGTGTCGCGGGCCTGCTCGAGCTGCGTGATGTACGCGCGCATGTCGTCGTCATCGTCGGCGAGCGCGTCGATGCCGCTCTCCCACGCGGCGCTCTCCTCCAGCAGCGCACCGCGGCCGACCTCGAGGTCGACGAACTCCTCGAGACGCTCGATCAACGCGAGCATCGCCTTGGGGCTGGGCGCGTTGTGCACGTAGTGCGGCACCGACGCCCAGATCGACAGGGTCGGGATGCCGGCACGCTCTGCGGCGTCGGACAGCACCGAGAGGATGCCCACCGGGCCCTCGTAGGTGCTGCGCTCGAGCTCGAAGCGATCGCGCACCGCGGAGTTCTCACTCGACGCGAACACCGAGATCGGCCGCGTGTGCGGCACATCCGCCAGCATCGCGCCGAGGAACACCACCGCGGTGATGTCTGCCGCCTCGACCGCGTCGAGAACCTCGGCCGCGAACGTCTTCCAGCCGCGGGAGGGCTCGGTGCCGAGGAGGACGTGCACCCCGAGGCCGGATTCGGTGGGGATGCTGCCGGGACCGGGACCGTAGAGCGTCACGCTGGGCCACTCGAGCACGCGGTCGCCCTCGTCATCCACCGACACGGTCGGGCGGTTGAACTGGTAGTCGAAGTAGTCCTCGGGCTCCAGTTCGACCACGGGGACGAGCTCGAACTGGTCGCGGATCGCGCGAGCGGCGCCGCTCGCGGCCTCGCCGGCGTCGTTCCAGCCTTCGAAGGCGACGACAAGCAGCGAACCCCCGGAGAAGGTGCTCGTCTCGTTCGCGTCACTCACCTGACCACAATAGGACGACCGCCACGCCACCGCCGGGGTGTGGCGCTCCGCTCAGGGCGAAACGGCATGAAGCGGACCTGGCAGACTGATTCGTCGTGACCGACTCCCCGCTTCCCGCCGCCGTGTTCTGGGACATGGACGGCACACTCGTCGACACCGAGCCGTACTGGCTGTCGGCCGAGACGCGTCTGGTGGAGTCGTACGGCGGGGTCTGGAGCGAGGCGGACGGCCTGCAGCTGGTGGGTTCGTCCCTGGAACGGTCCGCCATCATCCTGCAGTCGCGTGGTGTCACGCGCTCCGTCGACGAGATCGTGTCGTCGCTGACGGACGAGGTGGGAGCGCAGATCGCCGAGTCCGTGCCGTGGCGGCCCGGTGCGCGTGAACTGCTCGCCGCGCTGCGCGAGGCGCGCATCCCGACCGCTCTGGTCACCATGTCGATCGGGCGGATGGCGCGACAGGTCGTCGATGCGATCGGTTTCGACGCATTCGATGTCATCGTCAGCGGCGACCTCGTCGCGAACGGCAAGCCGGACCCCGACTGCTACCTGCTCGCCGCTCAGCAGCTGGGCGTCGATCCCCGTCAGAGCGTCGCGATCGAGGACTCCGAATACGGGGTGGCCGCCGCGGTCGCGGCGGGAATGGCGACCATCGGCGTGCCGCTGCACGTCCCGCTGCCCGCGAGCCCCGCGTACACGCTGTGGCCCGATCTGGACGGCAGTACCCCTGCAGACCTCGCGGACGTGCTCGCGGCTCATCGCGCCGGAGTCGTCTCATGACCGGCCCTCGCACGCCGCGCGGGCCGTTCGTCGCCGGCGACCGCGTACAGCTCACCGGCCCGAAGGGGCGGCTGAACACCATCACGCTCTCGCCCGGCAAGGAGTTCCACACGCACCGGGGCATCCTCGCCCACGACACCCTTCTCGGGCTTCCGGACGGCAGTGTCGTGCAGGCCTCGAACGGCGACGACTACCTGGCGTTGCGGCCGCTGCTGTCGGACTTCGTTATGTCGATGCCGCGCGGCGCCGCGATCATTTACCCGAAGGATGCGGCGCAGATCCTGGGCCTCGCCGACATCTTCCCCGGGGCGACGGTGGTGGAGGCCGGAGTCGGCTCGGGCGCACTCTCCCTCTGGTTGCTGCGTGCGATCGGGGCGGAGGGACGGCTGCTCTCGTTCGAGCGCCGCGAGGAGTTCGCCGAGGTGGCACGCTCGAACGTCGCGGCCGCGACCGGCGTCGCGCTCGATGATCTGCCGCCGACCTGGTCGATCGACATCGGGGATGTGGTGGACGAGCTTCCGCGCGCGGCCGCCCCCGCATCCGTCGACCGCGTGATCCTCGACATGCTGGCGCCGTGGGAATGCCTGGATGTCGTGGCCGAGGCCCTGATGCCCGGTGGGGTGCTGCTGTGCTACGTCGCCACCGTCACACAGCTGTCGCGCGTGGCCGAGGCCATCCGCCTGACGGGGCGTTTCACCGAGCCGCAGTCCAGCGAGACCATCGTGCGCGGCTGGCATGTGGAGGGACTGGCTGTGCGGCCGGATCACCGGATGGTCGCCCACACCGCCTTTCTGATGACGGCTCGCCTGCTCGCCCCGGGATCCGTGCTGCCGGGGCCGGTGCGCCGCGCCTCGAAGACCGAGTACGGCGACGAGGACGTCGAGCTGTGGACGCCCGGCGCTGTGGGGGATAGGGAGAAGAGCGACAAGCGGGTACGGAAGGTCGTGCGCGAGGCCCGGGGCCTGGTGGCGCGCCCGGCCGAGCCGTCCGACGGCAGGAACCCCGCGTGATCAGCAAGTAGAGTTGACGAGGCTCCAAGACCTCTCCAGACGTGAAGGAAGACCCCGTGCGTTCCACTGCTGCGATCCGCAGGATCCCTGCGCTCCTCGGCGCCGCCGCGCTCGTCACGGCAGCACTCGCCGGCTGCACCGGAGCACCCGGTCTCGGCGGATGCGACCCGGCCTACACCGGTGGCGACGCGTCATCGCTCGTGACCGCGACCGGCAAGCTCGGGACCAACCCGACGGTGGACTTCCCGACGCCCCTCATCAGCTCGAAGCCCCAGGTGAGCGTTCTGGAGGCCGGCAACGGGCCCCTCATCGAGGACGGCGACCAGGTCGACTTCACGATCGCCATCTTCTACGGCAAAGACGGCCAGAAGATCAGCGGCGACAGCGTCAACTCCGATCGGGCAGCGGTCGGGCTTCCCCACAACTCGCTGAGCGAGGCCATGGTCTGCATGCACGTCGGCGACCGCATCGCGGTCACGACCTCGCTGGCCGCCGCGTACGGCAAGGGGGTCGGCGCGCAGGTCGGCCTTCAAGACAGCGACACCCTCGTCGTCGTCCTCGACCTGACCGCGGCGTACCGCGGCAAGGCCGACGGCTTCAACCAGCTGCCCCAAGACGGCATGCCGGTGGTCGTCACGGCGGTCGACGGCACCCCCGCCATCGCGGTGGACTTCGTCGACAAGCCCGCTGCGACGCGCATCGAGACCGTCAAGGGCGGCGACGGCGCCACCGTCAAGAAGGGCGAGTCGGTCGTCGTCCAGCTGCGCGCGTGGATCTGGCCCGACGCCGGAGACGATCCCACCGAGATCACCGAGACCAACGCGAACGGCACCCCGCAGACCATCAGCACGTGGGAGCAGCACAAGGCGTACACACTCGAGCTCGGCAACCAGCCGCTCATCCCGCCGGGGGTGCAGCGCGCCATCATCGGCGCCAAGGTCGGCTCGCAGTTGCTCGTCGTGATCCCGCCGGGCGCCGACCACTATCCGACCGTGCCGTCCACCCTCACGGGGCTGACCACCGACCAGACGTTGATCTGGGTCGTCGACCTCCTGGGTATCCAGAAGTAGTGGCTGCGTCCTCCGCCGCGTCACGCGTCCCGGTCGAGGAGCGCCTCTTCAGTCTGGTCCTCGCGCTGCTTGCCACCGAGGCCGGTCTGACGAAGAACGAGATCCTGTCGACGGTGCAGGGTTACCGGCAGCGCTACAAGTCGGGCGGGGACAACGCGAACCTCGAGCGCCAGTTCGAGCGGGACAAGGATGACATCCGCGAGCTCGGAGTCCCGCTGGAGACCGTCGACTCGCCCGGAGACGCCGGCAACAACCAGACCCTGCGCTACCGCATCCCGCGCGGCGCCTACGAACTGCCGCGCGACATCTCGTTCTCAAGCGACGAGACCACCCTGCTCAACCTGGCCGCCATGGTCTGGCGGGAAGGCTCGCTCTCGGGGGAGTCGCGGCGGGCCCTGCTGAAGCTCCGCTCGCTCGGGGTCTCGGCCGACGAGCCGGTCATCGGCTACGCGCCGCGAGTGCGGTTGCGCGATGCGGCGTTCGAGCCGCTCAGTGCCGCCCTCGAGCGGCACCTGATCGTGCGGTTCCCGTATCTCAAACCGGGTGAGGGCTCCTCCCGGGAGCGCGAGGTGATCCCGCTGGCGCTGGTGCAGTACCAGGGCCGCTGGCACCTCTCCGGCGAGGAGACGGGCTTCGCAGGACAGACCGCGGGCGCGCACAAGATGTTCCTGCTGCGGCGCATCGTCGGTGCGGTCACGGCAGGAGCCGTCGCGCCTGCTCCGGACGGCGACCAGGCGGCACTGGCCCTCGCCGGGCTCGACGAGATCTGGGAACGCGGCATCGCCGAGATCGAGGTCCTGTGCGACACCGATGCGGCGACGCGGCTCGCGAACCGCCGCGGCACGGAAGAGATCTCCGTCTCACCGGACGGCTCGAGCCGCCGTCTGCGCCTGCACTACGTCGATGACGCCATCCTGGCCGACGAACTCGCCGGCTTCGGGCCCGAGGTGCTGGTCATCTCCCCACCCGAGGTGCGGGATGCCGTCATCGAGCGCCTCGAGCGGACGGAGCACGACCATGGCTGAGTTCCAGGCTCGCGACAAGCTGGCGTTCCTGCTGTCTCTGGTGCCGTGGCTGATGGAGCACGACGGCGCGACCGTGACCGCGGCCGCCGAGCACTTCGGCGTGAGCCCGCAGCAGATCCGGGATGCCGTGGAACTCATCGCGGTCAGCGGCGTTCCCGGCGACACCGATTCGTATCAGCACGGCGACCTGTTCGACATCAACTGGGACGCTTTCGAGGAGCGCGACGAGATCGTGCTCACCAACCTCGTGGCGATCGACGACTCGCCCCGGTTCTCCGCACGCGAGGCGACGGCGCTGATCGCGGGACTGCAGTACCTGTCGTCCCTTCCCGAGAACGCCGGAAGCGCGACCCTCGCGAGCCTCACCGCGAAGCTGAGCCGCGGCGCCTCGGCCGAGCCGAACCAGGTCGGCGTCGAAGAGGGCGAGACCGATGCCGTGCTGGGTGCGACACTCGCACTCATCCGCGACTCGGTGGCCCGCGGCGTGCAACTCGAGCTGGACTACCTCGACTCGGCGGGAAAGCGGGAGCGCCGCCGCGTCGACCCGTTGCGAATCGAATCCTTCGACGACGACTGGTACCTGCGCGGCTGGTGTCACCTCCGCGAAGCCGTGCGCACCTTCCGCCTCGACCGCATCTCGAACGCCGTCATCACCGACGCCCCCATCGAGCACCGAGCCGATGAGGTCCGCCTGCCGGACCGGCTGTTCGAGGCATCGCCCGACGACCTCGAGGTGACGATCGAGGTGGCTCCGGCGGCTATGCCCCTGCTCGTCGACTACATCCCGGACGGGGCGACGTCCACCGAAGTCGACGGCCGCATCCGCACCACGCTTCGGGTGTCGCATTTCCACGGCCTCAAGCGGCTGATCGCCAGCATGCCGGGGGTGGCCACCGTGGTCGCTCCGCCGAGCGCGCGCGCCGCGGTGGCCGAATGGGCTGCGGCGGGTGCTGCCAGGTATCGCTGACCCGGATCACGTAAGATCGGGCCAAGCCTCACCCCACGACAGCTAGGACGGCAAAGATGTTCGGAAACGCGTTCGGGTGGCCGCACCTGCTCCTGATTCTCGCGGTCGTCCTCCTGCTGTTCGGAGCCACCAAGCTCCCCGCTCTGGCGAAGAGCGTCGGCCAGTCGATGAAGGTCTTCCGCAAAGAGATGAAGTCGGACGACGTCGAAGACCCGGCTCCGCCGGCAGCTGCGGACAAGCCCGCCGACAAGTCCTGAGGTCGTGGCCGCGCGTACCGGGCGGAGCCGCAATCCCGAAGGCCGGATGTCGCTCGGCCAGCATCTCGTCGAACTCCGCAAGCGACTGACCCGTGGCGCGCTCGCGATCGTGGCGGGCACGGTCGGCGGCTGGTTCCTCTACGACCTGGTCTGGCCGTGGATCCGTGAGCCGATCACGCGCATCGCCGAAGCGCGCGGAGACGACGGCGCCGCCATCGGGCTGATCTACACCAACATCACCGGGGCGTTCGATGTCCGCATCCAGGTCTCGCTGACCATCGGGCTCGTCATCTCGAGCCCGGTCTGGCTGTACCAGGTCTTCGCCTTCCTGGTGCCGGGCCTCACGGGTCGCGAGAAGCGCTACACCTTCGGGTTCTTCTTCTCGGCGGTGCCGCTCTTCCTCGCCGGATGCGCGGCGGGCTGGTTCGTCCTGCCGCACATCGTCGAGATCATGTTCAGCTTCGTTCCGCAGGGGTCGTCGGGCCTGTACGACACCAAGAGCTACCTCGACTTCGTGCTCAAACTGGTGCTCGCGACAGGCATCGCCTTCGTGCTGCCCGTGTTCCTGGTGCTGCTGAACTTCATCGGCGTGCTGGCGGCGCGCACCATCCTGCGCGGCTGGCGCTGGGCGGTGCTGGCGATCACGATCTTCACCGCCATCGCCACACCGGCGGCTGACGTGATCTCGATGATCCTGCTCGCGATCCCGATGGTGATCCTCTATTTCGCCGCCGTCGGAGTCGCGCTGCTGCACGACCGCGGCGTCGAGAAGCGGGCGCGGGCATTCGAGGCAGAGCTGGCATGAGTTCCGGATCCCTGAGCACCGAGGGCCTGTCGCCTGCGGAGCGCTACGCCGCTTCCCGCACCCGGCAGACCTCGGCCGCGGCCACTCCGCGGCTGGAGGACTTCCGCGCCCGCATCGACTTCCCGCTGGATGAGTTCCAGCTGGCCTCCTGCGCTGTGCTCGAGGCGGGACACAGTGTGCTCGTCGCGGCGCCGACCGGCGCGGGCAAGACGATCGTCGCCGAGTTCGCCGTGCACCTGGCGCTGGCGCAGCCACGGGCGAAGGTGTTCTACACGACGCCGATGAAGGCGCTCAGCAACCAGAAGTACTCCGAGCTGGCGAGCGAGCACGGTTCGGCGAACGTCGGCCTGCTGACCGGTGACAGCAACATCAAAAGCGGTGCACGCGTCGTCGTGATGACGACCGAGGTGCTGCGCAACATGCTCTACGCCGACTCGCCGTTGCTCAGGGACCTCGCATTCGTCGTCATGGACGAGGTGCACTACCTCGCCGACCGCTTCCGCGGGGCGGTGTGGGAGGAGGTCATCATCCACCTCCCGCAGACCGTGCGACTGGTGTCGCTGAGTGCCACCGTGACCAACGCGGAGGAGTTCGGCGACTGGCTGCAGGCGGTGCGCGGCGACACCGACGTGATCGTGTCGGAGGAGCGGCCCGTTCCGCTGGAGCAGCACGTGCTGGTGCGCAGCAAGCTGCTGGAGCTGTTCGACAGCTCCGGCCTGGCCGCGACGAACCGCGTGAACCCCGAGCTCGCGCGCCTGGCGGCCGCCGGCGGGCGGGCGGCAGGGACGTTCCGGGGCGCACATCCTGGCCGTCACCATCGCAAGGGGACGGGTGGCTCGGGCTCCGAGGGCAACCGATCCTGGGACCGTGGCGCACCCGGTCAGAGCGACAGGGCGGACCGGCCCGAGGTCGTGCGTCTGCTCGAATCCAAGAATCTGCTGCCTGCGATCTGGTTCGTCTTCAGCCGGGTCGGATGCGATGCGGCGGTGCGCCAGGTCGTGCGAAGCGACATCCGGCTCACCGAGAAGTGGGAGCGCGACGAGATCCGCGCCATCGTGGAGGAGCGCACCCGCCCCATCCCCGACCACGACCTCAGCGTGCTCGGCTACTGGGAGTTCCTCGACGGTCTGCAGCGCGGCGTCGCGGCGCACCACGCCGGCATGCTGCCCGCGTTCAAAGAGATCGTCGAAGAGCTGTTCCAGCGCAAGCTGCTGAAGGCCGTGTTCGCGACCGAGACTCTGGCGCTCGGCGTGAACATGCCGGCGCGCACCGTGGTGCTCGAGAAGCTCGAGAAGTTCAACGGCGAGGCGCGGGTCCCGATCACGCCGGGGGAGTTCACCCAGCTCACCGGCCGCGCCGGGCGCCGGGGCATCGACGTCGAAGGCCACGCGGTCATCCAATGGGTATCCGGCCTCGACCCGCAGGCTGTCGCCTCGCTCGCCTCCCGGCGCAGCTACCCGCTGATCTCCAGCTTCCGCCCCACCTACAACATGGCGGTGAACCTGATCGAGCAGTTCGGGCGCGAGCGCACGCGCGAGATCCTCGAGAGCTCGTTCGCGCAGTTCCAGGCCGACCGTGCCGTCGTCGATCTCGCGCGGCGCGTCCGCGAGCAGGAGAAGGCGCTCGAGGGATATGCCACCGCGATGCGCTGCCACCTCGGCGACTTCGCCGAGTACGCGGGCCTGCGGCGGGAACTCGGCGATCTGGAGAAGAAGAACGCGCGCGCCGGGAACGACAGCCGTTCCGAGCGGGATCGCCGTCAGCGCCGGATCACCGAGCTGCGCCGCCAGATGAAACAGCATCCGTGCCATGCCTGCAACGACCGCGAGGCGCACTCGCGCTGGGCCGAGCGCTGGTATCGGCTGAAACGCGAGACCGACCAGTTGAGCGGCCAGATCCGGGGGCGTACCGGCGCCGTCGCGCAGGTGTTCGACCGGGTCACGGATGTCCTGCTCGAGCTGGGCTACCTGGTGCAGACCGACGGGGTCGTCTCGGTCGCCGCACCGGGTCGCTCGTTGCGCCGCATCTACGGGGAGCGGGACCTGCTCGTGGCGGAATGCCTGCGACGCGGCACGTGGGACAGGCTCGATCCCGCCGCGCTGGCCGCTCTCGCGACGGCTCTGGTCTATGAGCCTCGGCGAGAGGGTTCCGAGGCGGGGGACCGCGGGATGCCGGGCGGCACGTTCCGTGCTGCGCTGGAAGGGACCGAAGCCATCTGGGCGGAACTGAGCGACCTCGAGGCGGAGCACCGGCTTCCCGACAGCGAACCGCCTTCGGCCGGGATCGCCCTGGCGACCCAGCGCTGGGCCTCGGGGGCCTCGCTGGAGAGCGTTCTGCGGGATGCCGACCTCGCGGCCGGTGACTTCGTCCGCTGGATGAAGCAGACCGTCGACCTGCTCGATCAGATCTCGATCGTCGCCGACGGAGAACTGGGGCGCACCGCGCGGCTGTCGATCGACGGAATCCGCCGCGGCATCGTGGCGTATTCGAGCGTCGCGTAGATGGCTGCGGGCCGGTTGAGGAGCGCCGCCGCGGGCGGCGCGTCTCGAAACCCCGTCCTCCCGCTCGGCGTCGCCGTCGCCGTGTCCGCCGTCTCGGGCCTCACCCTCGACAAGGCCTTTCCCGATGTCGGCATCTGGCCGCTGGTCTTCCCGGCGATCGCTCTCGCGCTTCTCGCGCTCGACGGCCGCAAAGGCGATTCCGCCTTCCTCGTGGGTCTCGCGTTCGGCGTCGCCTTCTACTTCCCGCACATCGAATGGGCCGCGGTGTTCCTGGGCCCCCTCCCGTGGTCGGCTCTGTCGGTGCTCATGGCCCTGTGGTGCGGGCTGGGCGGCATCCTGATCACCTGGGCGTACCGCTACGTTCCCCGGATCTGGCCGGGTCCCGCCGCCCGGATGGCGCTCTTGCCCGCCGTGATCGCGGGACTGTGGATCGCGCGGGAGGGAATCGCGGCGGTGTGGCCGTACGGCGGATTCTCGTGGGGCCGGGTCGCGTTCTCGCAGTCGGACAGCCCGTTCTCGCAGCTCTTCGCGTGGATCGGGGTCTCGGGCGTCGGGTTCGTGCTGGTCTTCCTCTCCGCGATGGCGATCGAGGTCGTGCGCGATGTCGGGCTTCTGTTGCGTGATGCGCTGCCGGATGCCGTGGGCCGGTCGGAGGTGCGAGCTCGGGCGGGCGTGCGCTGGCTCGCCGTCGCGGCGGTGGTCCTGGGGATGCTGGCGATCCCGGCCTGGAGCGCTCTCCCCGGCAACGGTCCGCCGGCGGGGGACGCAGGCACCCTGCGGGTGGGCGCGGTGCAGGGGGACACGAAGGCCGGCTACTTCGATCCGCCCGCGAACTTCGGTGACAACCTGCGGGGTCAGCTCGCTGCCACCGTCCCGGTCCTCGACCAGGATGTCGACGTCGTGGTCTGGCCGGAGGGCTCGTCGGATGTGAACCCGCTGGCCTACCCGGAGGCGGCCGCCGCGTTCACCGAGGTCTCCCGCCAGGCCGACGCACCGCTCGTCGCCGGCATCATCACCGCGCGCGACCAGGGCACGAAAGACGCGAACGGCGATGAGGTGTACCGGTACTACAACACGTCGACGCTCTGGCACGCCGACGCCGGCCAGGTCGACTTCTACGACAAGAAGCACCCGGTGCCGTTCGGCGAATACGTTCCCGACCGCTGGTTCTGGCGGCAGTTCGCGCCCGACCTGATCGATCTGATCGGCCGGGAATACACACCGGGGACGACCGACGCGGTTCTGGATGTGGGCAGCCACAAGACCGGCGGACGCAGTGTGCTCGCCGGCATCGCCATCTGCTTCGACATCGTCGACGACCAGCTGATGCGCGAGATGGTCGATCAGGGAGCGCAGATCGTGTTCGGGCAGACGAACAACGCCGATTTCGGGTTCACCGACGAGAGCGTGCAGCAGCTCGCGATCGCGCGCATCCGCGCCATCGAGACGGGACGGTCCGTCGTGAACATCTCGACGGTGGGCACCAGCGCCATCATCTATCCGGACGGATCGATGCACGATCAACTTGAGTGGTACAAACCCGGGGTGATGGTCGACGACGTGCCCCTCGGCACGACGAGAACGCCCGCCATGGTGGGCGGGCGTTCGATCGAATGGCTCGTGAGCTTCGGGGCTCTCGCGGTGCTGGCGCTGGCGGCCTTCGAGACACGTCGACTGCGGCGGCGCTCGTCAGAGAGCGGAACCGGTACGGCTTAGGCCGACTTGCGGCTGCCCGACTTGGCGGCCTGGCCGCGGCGGGCGCGCAGGATGGTGAGCCGCTCCTGCAGCAGCTCTTCGAGCTCGGCACGGCTGCGCCGCTCGAGCAGCATGTCCCAGTGGGTGCGCGGAGCCTTGGTCTCGACCTCTTCCGGCTGCACCATGGTGCCGTCGTCGCCGATCAGCCGGCCCTCTTGCCCGGTCTTGGGGGAGGACCACACCTCGGGGATCTCGGCATCAGACGAGAACACGACATCGAACGTCGTGCCGTCGACGGTCTGGTAAACGCTCTTCCGACGCGCGGCGAACTCGACGCCCTCTTCGCTCTGTAGGCTCTGAGATCCGAGGCGCATGCCGCGCAAACTACGATCTGCCATCGTGTGGCCTCTCTGTTGCTGACTGCTTCTGGCTATCTGGTGCTTGTGTTGCTAGCAGGTCTAACGACAGGGTGGCCGGACACATGCCCGCCGTACGGCGTTTGCAGAGCATTCACAGGTGTTTCAGGAGGCTTTGGAAGCGCGACCCCTGACCACGGGCAGAGCCAGGTCGGCGCGGTCCGTCACGAGGCCGTCCACACCGGCGTCCAGAAGTCTCTCCATCGTGGAGACATCATTGATGGTCCAGGCGTGCACCTCGACGCCGGCGGCATGGAACGCGCCGATCGCGCGGGGCGAGAACGGCTTCATGCGGAGCACCGATTCCGGCAGCTGGACCGCCTGGACGTCTCGCAGGATGCGGCGCAGGGCGGGGAGCGAACCGGACCGGGCGGCAGCGACGGCGGCGACCGCGCCGCGGGCTGAGACCGAGGTCGCGACGCCCGGCAGCATCCGCACCGCCCGCAGCCGGCGAGCCGGCCGGAACGACCCGATCAGCACGCGGCGCACAGCGTTGGCCGCGCGGATCGCGTCCACCGTGGGCTGCACGGCGCCCTCGGTCTTGATGTCGATGTTGAACCGCGTGTCCGGAAATGCGTCCAGCGCATCGGCGAGCGAGGAATAGCCCTGCCCCGCGCCGAGGTCGATCCGGCGCAGTTCGTGCGAGGTGAGGTGCCCGACGGTGGCCGCGCGCCCCGCTACCCGGCGCAGGTCGGGATCGTGGCTGATCATCGCGACGCCGTCGGCCGAGACGTGGACGTCGGTCTCGACATGGGTGACCCCGATCGCGACGGCTTTCGCGAACGCGAGCAGCGTGTTCTCGGGCGCGTCGAGCGCCAGCCCCCGGTGTGCTAGCACACGCGGGGGAGCGGGGGTGAAGAAGCCTTCTCCGGCCGCCGGATCTTTACTTCGACGCAGGCTTCGCACCGGGGGAGAAGAATCCGTCGCCGATGTTCTTGAGCGCCTCGGTGAGCTCGCTCGGGATGATCCAGAGCTTGTTCGCCTCGCCCTCGGCCAGCTTCGGCAGGGTCTGCAGGTACTGGTAGGCCAGAAGCTTCGGATCCGGGTCGCCCTTGTGGATGGCGGCGAAGACCGTCTGGATGGCCTGCGCCTCACCCTCGGCACGCAGCACGGCGGCCTTGGCGGCACCCTCTGCCTCGAGGATCGCGGCCTGCCGCGAACCCTCGGCCTGCAGGATCGCCGCCTGCTTCGTGCCCTCGGCGGTGAGGATCTGCGCGCGGCGGTCACGCTCGGCGCGCATCTGCTTCTCCATCGAGTCCTGGATGGACACGGGCGGGTCGATCGCCTTCAGTTCGACGCGACTCACCCGGATGCCCCACTTGCCGGTGGCCTCGTCGAGGACGATGCGCAGCTGTCCGTTGATGTTGTCGCGGCTGGTCAGAGCCTCTTCGAGGTTCAGGCCACCGACGACGTTACGCAGCGTGGTCGTGGTCAGCTGCTCGACGGCGCCGAGATAGTTCGCGATCTCGTAGGTGGCTGCACGGGCATCCGTCACCTGGAAGTAGACGACGGTGTCGATCGAGACGACCAGGTTGTCCTCGGTGATCACCGGCTGCGGCGGGAAGGACACGACCTGCTCGCGCATGTCGACCAGCGGACGCACCCGGTCGATGAACGGGACCAGGATGTTCAGTCCGGGCGTCAGGGTCTTGTGGTACTTGCCGAGACGTTCGACCACGCCGGCGTAGGCCTGCGGAATGATCCGGATCGCTCGGAACAGGATCGTCAGGACGAAGATCGCGACGATCACCAAGACGATGATCAGCACGACGTTGCCGAAGATTGCGGTGTCGCTCACGCGCCAGCCTTTCTCATGAAGCAGGCCATTTCTATTGGACAGGTGTGACGACGGCGGTGGCGCCGTCGATGGAGGTGACGACGACCTTCTCGCCTTCGGCGAGCGTCGTCCCGGCGGTGCCCGCCGCGAGCCGCGATGTCCAGGTCTCGCCGTTGGCGAGCTTCACCTGCCCGCGGCCGTCGTCGAAGCTCGACACCACGGTGCCCCGAGTCCCCAGCAACGCGTCGACATTCGAACGCGCGGGGTCGCTGCCACGCCTCATGGCGTGCAACAGGGGAGGGCGCACCACGAACAGCAGGATCAGCGAGAGCACGGCGGCGACGATGATCTGCACCCACCATGGCGCACCGAGCAGACCGGCGATCAGACCGCCGAGACCGCCGACCGCGAGCATCAGGAAGACGAAGGAGAGGCTGAGCACCTCGACGACGATGAAGATCAGGATGATCGCGAGCCAGAACACCCACGACCAGGTTGTGACGATGTCACCGGTCATGAGTCGACGGTATCAGAACGGGTAATGTCGGGAACCGTGAACGACGCAACTGCGAACGCCGTCCTGCCGCCCGGTTCTCTCGAGGGAAAGCGGGCCCTCATCACCGGGTCATCGCGCGGCATCGGCGCCGACACGGCCACGTATCTCGCGGCCGCGGGCGCGCACGTGGTGATCAATTTCCGCAACAAAGAGGCTCGCGCGCTGAAGGTCGTGGCGGCGATCGAGCAGGCCGGCGGTTCCGCGATCGCCGTCGGCGCGGACCTGACCGATCCGGATTCCGTGGCGGGAATGATCGAGACGATCCGTTCCGCGTGGGGCGGCCTCGACATCCTGGTGCTGAATGCCTCGGGCGGCATGGAGAGCGGCATGGGCGAGGACTACGCGCTGCGGCTCAACCGCGATGCGCAGCTGAACGTGCTGGACGCGGCGCTGCCGCTGATGGAGCCCGGGTCGCGCGTCGTGTTCGTCACGAGCCACCAGGCGCATTTCATCCACACCGCCTCGACGATGGATGCCTACGAGCCCGTCGCCCGCAGCAAGAGAGCGGGCGAGGACGCCCTGCGCGAGCGAGTGCCTGACCTGGATGCCGCCGGCATCGGGTTCGTCGTCGTCTCGGGCGACATGATCGAGGGCACGATCACCGCCACGCTGCTCGAGCGGGCGCAGCCGGGTGCGATCGACGCCAGGCGTGAAGAGGCGGGCCGGCTCTACAGCGTGAGCGAGTTCGCGGCCGAGGTGGCGCAGGCTGCCGTCGACCCGGTTCCCGACGACCACACCCGATACGTCGGCGACGTCAGCGGTTTCACCGCAGCGGGATGACCTTCCGCGCGACCTCGCGGGTGCTGCTCATCGACGCGGAGGACCGGGTGCTGATGTTCCTGCAGTACGGCAAGGACCGCGCCGTGGCACCACGGTGGATCACGCCCGGAGGGGGAGTGGACCCGGGGGAGATCCACGACCAGGCGGCGCTGCGCGAGGTGCACGAAGAGACCGGGCTGGTTCTGGATGCGGTGCCGCACGCCTTCCTCGCGGAGGACTTCGACCCCGATCAGCGCTGGCACCCGTACGACGAGGGCCACTGGGAGTGGTATTCCGTGCGCGTCGAGCACTTCGAGCCCGACCGCGCCGGGTGGACCGACGAAGAGCTCGAGGACGTCGTCCAGTGGCGCTGGTTCACCCCCGACGAGCTTCGACACGAGCACGAGCACGGCCACGAGGTCGAGCCCGCAGACCTGCCCGAGAAACTGGAGTCCCAGATATGAGCGATCTTCCTGTCTACACCGCCGCCGACCTCGAGGCGGGCCCGGTGCTCGATGTCAGCAAGTTCACCAATGACGACGCGGTGCGGCTGGGCGAATGCGCCATCGCCGTGATCCGTGAGCACGGATGGAATCTCGCCGTGCGGATCGTGCTGCGGGGCGACGCGGTGTTCGTCGCCAAGCTGGGCACCACCGGTGCCGGCAACGACCCGTGGCTGGCCGGAAAGGCCGCCGTCGTGGAGAGGTTCGGCGAACCGTCGTTGCTGGTGCGCCGGCGTCACGAGGAAGCCGGAACGCCGTTCCAGGACGACGACACCCTGAAGGCGCACGGCGGATCGATGCCGATCCGCGCAGGTGGCGAGCTGGTCGGCAGCATCACGACGTCAGGGGAGCCCGACGTCATCGACCACACGGCGGCGGCGGAAGCTGTGACGAGGTACCTGGCGACGCGCGCCCGATCGTGACCCCGTCGAGATCGAACGTCGATATTCTCTCGATAACGAAAGGCGGTTCGATGACGATCTCAGGACTTGCTCTCGTCGCCGCGACCATGCTGGCAGCGGGGCCGATTCCGGCGGGGCCCGTGGTCGTGCCCGCATGTCCGGCGGACCCCGCGATCACCTGGGAGGGGTCGGCTTCCCCGTCGATCGAGTACGGCATGAACTGGGGGTTCCAGGCGACGGGGGTAGGTGCGTTGCCGGGGAGCAACACGTTCTTCGGTTCGGCAACCATGACCGGGGCACCGAAATCCGCCTACTTCGTGTCCGACTACTGGGACCTGGACCAATGCACCATCTCGGTGTCGGTGTATCCCAGCGCCGTCCGGCCGCTCGGCCCGGGGACCTACACGGTGACAGCCGAGGAGGGCAACGGGGGCGTCTCGGCTAAGACCCCACCCGCGACGCTCACCATTCGTCCCGCCGGACTCGAGGTGAGAACGAGTGCTGTGCCCGACCCGTCGAATCAACGCAACACCATCCTCGCCGCCGAGTTCACAGGCGACTGGGTCGAGATGTTCCAATCCGAGATCGGCACCGCGAGCTACGACAGCTCGCCGTTCACGCCGGCGGGAAGCTGGTCGCTGCGTGTCACCGACGCCGGAGGAACGGTGGTGCACGAGGAGTCGGTCGAGCGCACGCAGAAGAGCGATACCTTCGGCGTCTCCTCGTTCTGGGCCGATTCACCTGCTGGCGACTACACCCTGTCGGCGACGTTCACGCCGGCCGGCGCGGGGTCATCCAACTTCGCGATCACCAACGCCGAACCGCTTCCGTTCACGGTCGCGGGACCCGCTCCGGGCGATGCACCGACAGCGAGCCCGGCACCGACGGTCGCTCCGTCGGTGGTCGAGAGCGGCTCGAGCGTGCCGCTCTGGGTTCCGGCGACCGCCGGCCTCCTGACTCTCGGGCTCTTGGTCTTCCTCATCGTGCAGATCGTGCGCACCGTACGCCGACGCGTCCCGTCCACCCGTGAGCAGGTGCCCGCGTGAACCGCGTACGCCTCGCGGCAGCGGTCGCCCTGGCGGCGCTTGCCCTCGCTGTGGCACCAGCGGTTCCCGCGGTGGGAGCGGTCGCAGCATCCATCGGCTGGATCACCACGTCTCCCGTACAGGCCGCGTTCGGCGGCAACTGGTCGGCACGTCTGAACACCCGGATGGCGGGGCCAGGCGCGGTGCCGGTGCCCGGCAGTCAGGCGACGGTGGAGGTGACGGCGAGCGGTATCGACGAGCCGATCGCGACCGACCTGCCGATCCAATCGGACGGCACCGTCTATGTCTCGGCACCACTCGAGCCGCTGCCTCCGGGCTCGTATCAACTCACCGCGAGGCTCATCCCGGTCTCTGGGGGCTATGTCTCCGGCGCGAAGACCACCACGCCGCTCACGCTCGAGGTCTCGTCGTATGCCCTCATCGCATCCGCGTCGGTCGATCAGGAGGCCGGGGCGGCTCCGGTGATCGAACTGAGCCTGTCGGGGGAGTACGTGGATTCCACGGATTCCGTCCCAGCGGGGGAATGGCATGTGACGGTAGCGCAGGGGTCGAGGTCGATCGTCGACACGACCGTTGCGCAGCCGGCCGGCCCCGCGGATCCGGTGCTGTACCCGCTCACGGCCGACCTCGACCCGGGAAAGCAGTTCTCGGTCGCGACAGACTTCACACCCGTCGAGGCCGTCGCGGCGGGTCTCGATCTGACTCAACCCGGACTCCAGACTTTCCGGACGCCTGCAGAGAGTCTCGGCGACGTACTGGCGCGCCCGGTGCCATACCCGCTGTGGCTGCTCATCCTGACGGCCCTCGTGCCGCTCGGCCTGGCCGCCGCGGCCATCGTGCTCACGGTCCGGTTGTCGCGCCGCCGACGTCCGCCTGCCGGTGATCCGAGTGATCCCGTGGAGAATCCCGTGGGGCCAGTCGCCGGTGCCGCCGCAGTCGAACCCGTCCAGACGCGCCAGGCGCCGCCGCACGAGCCCGGCGCGTTCACACAACTGATCACGCCTACGCCGCTCGCACCAGAACCGCAGGATGCTGCGCCCGAGAACAACTGGCCGCTGTCGCAGCAGGATCCCGAGCAACCGCGCGGTTCACATCTCCGATAAGCTCCATTATGTCAGTTTGAGCGATTCTGCCCCTTCTCATCCCGCTCCCCGTCCCACCAAGCGAGAACGCGAGTCGCGTAGAACGTCAGCCACGGCGACGGTTCGCCGACCGGAACGTCGAGCTCGAACCAGACGCGGCCCGGATACCGGCGCTCCTGCAGCCAGGTGCCGTCCGGCTGCCGGCCCGCGCGGACAGCCTCGATCGCATCGGCCAGGCGCGGATCCGGCCGGGTGCCGTCGTGGATGGATGCCGCGCGGAAGTAGTCCGTCGCGTTCAGGGCGGTGTACAGCCACCGGAACGGGTAGGCGAATCTGGTGATCCAGGGCCCCAGGCGCTCGCCGCTGGTGAGGCCGTGCAGCAGCCGGCGTTCGAGCAGGTACTCCTCGGCACCGTGCCGCGCCTCGCGCAACTCGGCGGTACCCCCTGTCGCGAGCTCGTGCCACAGGATCCCGCGGAGCGAGTTCAGCGTCGAGTGGAATGAGGATCGCGTCGAGCCCTCGACCCACTCGCAGTTCCATCCGCCGTCGGGCAGTCGATGCTCGGGGAACCAGCGCTCGAGGGCGGAGACGTCCGCCCCGAGCCACGCGCCGTTGGCGAGCGTGAACGCGTTGATGCAGCAATCCACCTCCCCTCCCCAGTAGGGCAGGTCGTCGTACTCCCAGCGGCTATGGGCGTCGAGCTTCTGCGCGGTGCCCGCGAGTGCGGCCGCATCCAGTCCCCAGTCGCGCAGGGTGTTCAGCGTCCAGGTGGTCGCCGTCCAGGGCTGTCCCCCGCCGTCCAGCTTCTCGTGGTCGCCCTCGCGGAAGTCCTGCGGGACGTACGCGCCCCCGGCCCACTGACCGTCCGCGTCCTGATGCGCCAGGAGCGCTGCGCCCATCCCCTGCGTGGCCACCCGCGCGCGCGTGGCCTGCCACACCGCCTCCGGCTCACCCAGGAGATCGCGCTCGACCTGCCACCGCAGGGCGGGATCGGTGTCTCGGAGCCACTCCAGCACTGCCGGTTGCACGGTCGTCGTCATTCCCCCATCGTGCGCACGGCCACCGACGGCGGCAAGTGAGCAGATCTGGAGAAGCCCCCTCCCGCTCCCCTGCCTATGGTGGGACGCATGCCAGAGACGAAGAACCCAGAGACGAAGAACCCAGAGATCACAAAGAAGTCCGATGTGTTCAGCGCCGAAGAGAGGGCCGCGATGCGCAATCGCGCCAAGGAGCTCAAGGCCGCAGCGGGCAAGGCCGAAGACGCGGCCGCGAACGAGAAGGCGATCGCGGCGCTCGTTGCCGACGAGCGCGAGCTTGCGGAGCGGATCCGCACGATGGTCGTGGCGGC
>JAODAS010000158.1 GCA_025463555.1 Schumannella sp. | reverse complement strand
ATGCGACGAGCGACTTCCTGGCGTTGCTCAACCTCTGGAACCACCTGGAAGAGAAGCAGCGCGAGCTGAGTTCGAGCGCGTTCCGCCGTCTGTGCAAGGCCGAGTTCGTCAACTACCTGCGCGTGCGGGAATGGCAGGACCTGTACCGGCAGATCCTGCGGGCCGGGTCGCTGAAGGCGGGGGCCCCCAAGGTCGATGCGGATGGGATCCACCGTTCGCTGCTGGCCGGGCTGCTGTCACGCATCGGGCTGCGGGATGAACGCTCCGTGGTTTCGATACGCCGCGGGGCGGCTACTCAACCACCGGGGCGCGGGATGCGCGAGTACCTCGGCGCCCGCAATACGCGCTTCGCGATCTTCCCCGGCTCGGGTCTGGCCAAGAAGGCGCCGCCAGCCGTGATGGCCGCCGAGCTCGTCGAGACGAGCCGGCTCTTCGCGCGCACCGTGGCATCCATCGACCCTGCCTGGGCGGAGGCCCTCGCCGGCGACCTGGTGAAGCGCAGCTACGGCGAGCCGCGCTGGGAGAAGAAGCAGGGCTCCGCGGTCGCCGACGAGAAGGTGACGTTGTACGGGGTGCCGATCGTGCCGAAGAGGCGCGTGCAGCTGGCGCGCATCGACCCGGAGCAGGCGCGGGAACTCTTCATCCGGCACGCACTCGTCGACGGGGACTGGCCGTATGCGATCGACCGCAATCCGCTGTACGCGTTCGACCGCGTGAACCGCGCCCTCCGCGAGGAGCTGACCGATGTCGAGGAGCGCACGCGGCGCCGCGACATCCTGGTCGACGACGAGGCGGTCTTCGAGTTCTACGACCGCCGGCTGCCGCGGAGCGTGACCGACGTGCGCGCCTTCGAGACCTGGGCGAAGGATGCGGGACCGGACGCCCTCGTCATGACCCGGTCCGAACTGCTCGACGACGAGCAGGCGCCCGACACGGATGCCTACCCGGCCGAGTGGACACAGGGCGATCAGAGGTTCCGGCTGGCCTACCGGTTCGAGCCGGGCGCCGAGGACGATGGCGTCACCGTCGAACTGCCGCTGGCGCTGCTCGCACACCTCGAGCCGGAGCCGTTCACGTGGCTCGTGCCCACCCTGCGCGAGGAACTGGTCACCGCCCTGCTCAAGTCCCTGCCGAAGGCGATCCGTAAGAACGTGGTCCCCGCCGCCGACTGGGCGCGCAAGCTGCTGCGGGGGTTGAGTAGCGACAGTACGTCGCGTATCGAAACCGAGCTCGCTCTGTTGATCCGCCGAGAGACCCACACCCCGGTCTCCCCCACCGACTTCGACCTCACCCGTGTCCCCCCGCACCTGCGCATGACCTTCGCCGCCGTCGACGACTCGGGCAAGCGGGTCGGCATCTCGAAAGATCTCGCCGCACTGCAGACCCGCTTCGCCGAGCGCACCCGCACCAGCGTCGCGAAGGCGACCGCGGCATCCGCCCCCGATCGCTCGCTCGAGCGCACCGGCATCACGAGGTGGGATCTGCGCGACCTGCCCGAGCTGATCGAATCGAAGGTCGGCGCGGGCACGGTGCGCGGCTACCCGGCTCTTGTCGATGAGGGTTCGAGCGTCGCGATCCGCGTCTTCGCGACTGCGACCGAGCAGGCCGCGGCACACCCGCGCGGGGTGCGCCGGTTGCTCGCCCTCACCGTGCCGAGCCCGCTGGCCTACGTCAACGACCACCTCACCCAGGCCGAGAAGCTGTTGCTCGCCGCGAGCCCGTACCCGTCGACGGCGGCCCTGCTCGACGATGCCCTGCTCGCGGTGCTCGACGAGCAGATCGCCGGGCGGGCGCCGTTCACGGCTGCAGCGTTCGAGGCGCTGCGACTCGAGACCTCGGCCGGTCTGATGGATGCCCTGTTCGGCCTGGTCGCGCAGGTCGCCAAGGTGATCGACGCCTCGCGCGTCGCCGACCGCGCGATCTCGGCCGCGTCATCCCTGGCGTTCATGTCGCCTCTGACCGACGCGCGTGGCCAGCTCGCCGCACTCGTGGCGCCGGGCTTCGTGCGCTCGACCGGCGTCGCGGCGATGCGCCGTCTGCCTGTCTATCTCGCCGGGATCACCCACCGCGTCGAGCGTCTCGCCGACAACCCCGGCCGCGACCGGCAGTGGCAGACCGAGGTCGAGCAGGCGGTAGCGCTGTACCGCGAAGCCGGCGGCGCGCTGCCGTTGCCTCCCGACGCCGACACACGACTGGTGCAGGCCCGCTGGATGCTGGAGGAGTTGCGCCTGTCGCTCTTCGCCCAGCACCTCGGTGCCGCGGGTCCGGTGAGTGTGCAGCGGATCCGGAAGGTGCTCAGCGGCTAGCGGCGCCTGCAGCGATCCTGCGATCACCGATCAACACCATGCCGCCACCGGCGATGATCCCCAGGCATCACCGGCCCGGGTCGGGCGTGGTTGCCCGTCTTGCCAATCGAATTCGACCGAGGCTAGACGTACGTCGCTACTTATTAGTAGCATTTCGAGGAACAATCACCCTCGAACGGAGTCTGACCTATGCGCCGCGAAGTCCTCTCGATCGCCGGTTCGGTTTTGCTTTTCCTGAGCATCCTGACGACTGCAAGCCCTGCCGCCGCTTCAGATGATCCTGGCGTCGCATCGACTTTCAGTTCGGCGGTGACCTCGCAGTCCTGCCTTGATCAATTGCATGCCGTCGAACGTACGAAGGGAGTTGACGCCGACGACAGGCTTTGCTCAGGAACCATCACCTTTGCGCAGTCCGAGGTCTTCACCGCCTCGATCGGCGATGTAACCGCGCTGGCTCGGGAGGAGGGCCTGGGCGCCCGAGAGACCGCTGCGCTGGTTGCCGCTGCGGCGGCCGGAGGCATTCAGTACCGAAACTGGACTAACACGTATTGGGGTGGATCGGTGGTGGAGAAGCACACCGGCCGCACGTATTGGGACGGGGTGCGCGCATGGATCGCGACCTACCGCGGGTACACGGGAAAGCACACCTGCCACACGGAGGGGAGCTTCGCTGTGGGATGGTCGGTAAAGGTGATCAGCTGCTCGAAGCCGGGCTCAGGCTCCTCTGCGGATGCTGTCTACCGCTTCGACGCAAGCGTAGGCGTCCAGGGAAGCCCGATCACGCTGAGTGTCGGCCTGCACCTGTCAACGGCCGCGAACGGAACGGCGACGGCTTGGGAGGTGGGCGGCTGACCCGCGACGCGGCGGTCGATCGTGCGGACGAACTGCGCATCTTTCCTCGCCGAGATCGCGTATTGATTGTTTTCCTCACGCTGGAGCTGGTCGCCTTCCCCTTGCTACCGCTCGGTCCACTGCTGGTCGCAGGCGTCGCCATGGCTACCTCGCTACGACAATCTCGCTCGCGAGTGATCGCCCTATGGATACTCGCGGGCTTGCTCGCCGCCGTCGTGATGGCACCGTTCGTGATCTCCCTGTTTCATCTCGAGCTCGTCGAGGAGGGGCCGGTCCACAACGCTTAGCCTCAGCCCAGTTCGTGGAGATACGAGTACTCGACCCCGCCCATCTGCCGGAATAGTTCCCCAAGCGTCAGGTTGCTACCACCGGGTGTGTACGCAAGGTCGGCGTCGCTCAGCCGCTCGAGCAGTTCGTCGCGCATCCCGTTGCCGCCCCCGACCCACGACCACTTCAGCTCCATAGCCGCGAGCGGCGTATCGAAACCCCGCCCGGCCACCTACCCCGCGTCCGCCGCCCGCTCGAGCGCCGCGACGTCCAGCTTCACCTGCGTCATCATCTCGTCCATCGCACGCTTGGCGCGGGCCGGGTCGGGGTCGGTCATCAGCTCCGTGAGCCTCCGCGGCACCACCTGCCACGAGATCCCGAACCTGTCACTCAGCCATCCGCACATGCTCTCGGTTCCGCCCCCCGCGAGCAGCGCGTCCCAGTAGCGGTCGACCTCGGCCTGATCCGCGCAGTCGATCCACAACGAGAACGCGTCGGTGTGCGGATGGCCGGGGCCGGCGTTCATCGCCATGATCTCCTGCCCCGCGATCCGGAAGCGGGCCACGAAGACCTGCCCGCCGTAGG
>JAODAS010000245.1 GCA_025463555.1 Schumannella sp. | reverse complement strand
AGATGCACGCCACGCTCGAGGGCCTCTTCCAGGGCTCGATGCGCGGGCGGACGATGTACGTGGTCCCGTTCTCGATGGGCCCGCTCGGCAGCCCCCTCGCCCGGCTGGGGGTGCAGGTCACCGACTCTCCCTACGTCGTGGTCAGCATGGGCATCATGACCCGGATGGGCTCCGCCGCTCTCGCCCGCATCACGCCGGGCACCGAGTGGGTGCCGGCCGCGCACACCGTCGGGTGCCCGCTGAAACCGGGCGACGTCGACGTCGCGTGGCCGTGCAACGACACCAAGTACATCTCGCACTTCCCCGACACCCGGGAGATCTGGTCGTTCGGATCCGCCTACGGCGGCAACGCCATCCTGGCGAAGAAGGCGTTCGCGCTGCGCATCGCCAGCGTCATCGCTCGCGACGAGGGGTGGCTGGCCGAGCACATGCTGCTGCTCAAGGTCACCAATCCGCGGGGTCGCGCATTCCATGTCGCTGCGGCGTTCCCGAGCGCGTGCGGCAAGACCAACTTCGCGATGCTGAAGCCGACCATCCCCGGCTGGGAGGTCGAGACGATCGGCGACGACATCGCCTGGCTCGCTCCCGGGCCGGACGGCAAGCTGCGCGCCATCAACCCCGAGGCCGGCATCTTCGGCGTCGCGCCGGGCACCGGTCCCGGCACGAACGCGACCGCACTCGAGACCCTGTGGGGCAACACGATCTTCACCAACGTCGCCCTGCGCGACGACGGCGACGTCTGGTGGGAGGGCATGACCGACAAGGCGCCCGACCACCTCATCGACTGGACGGGCGAGCACTGGACTCCGGACTCCGGTCGTCTCGCTGCCCACCCGAATTCGCGGTTCACCGTGGCCGCATCCCAGATCCCGAGCATCTCGGACGACTGGGACGACCCGCGGGGCGTCGTCATCGACGCCATCATCTTCGGCGGCCGGCGTGCCACCAACGTGCCTCTGGTGGCGGAGGCACGGGACTGGGAGCATGGCGTCTTCGTGGGCGCGACGATCTCGTCCGAGCGCACGGCGGCCGCCGAGGGCACTCTCGGAGAACTGCGGCGCGATCCCTTCGCGATGCTGCCGTTCTGCGGGTACAACATGGCCGACCACTGGCAGCACTGGCTGGATGTCGGGGCCGGGTTGCGTGCAACGGGCGGTCTGCCGCGCGTGTTCCAGGTCAACTGGTTCCGAAAGGGCGACGCCGGGCAGTACCTGTGGCCCGGTTTCGGGGACAACGGCCGGGTGCTGGCCTGGATCCTCGAACGCGTCGAGGGTCGTGCGGCTGCGGTGGACAGCCCGGTGGGCTGGCTTCCTGCTCCGGGCGCGATCGATCTGGAGGGCGCGGGCGTCAGCGACGCGGACTGGCAGGAGCTGTTCCGCATCGACCCCGCTGCGCACCTGACCGAGGCCGACGACGCGGAGGCGTTCTTCGCGGGCTTCGGCGACCGTGTCCCCGCGCAGGTGCACGCACAGCTCGACCAGTTGCGCACCCGCATGCGCGCCGCGCAGGAGTAGTCCCCACCGCATCCAGCACCCCCGCCACCCCGTCCCGTTTCGCAACCGCACCCCGACGCGCCGGCCGGTGGCAACCGGGCACGGCGAGTCGGGCAGTGGTTGCGAATCCGCACGGATGGTACGAGCTCCCCAACGTTCCGCGGCAGCTGCTCGTCTTTAGAGTTATGAGGGTGCAGCCCGCCGAGTGGGAGAAAGTCGTGACCGAACTGGTCGCGACGCGCGGCGATGCGCTCCAGCGCTACGCCATGCTGCTCTGCGGATCGCGCGAGCAGGCCGCCGACCTCGTGCAGGACGCGCTGGTCAAGACCTTCGGCCGCTTGCGCAACGGATTCACCGTGGACAGCGCAGAAGCCTACGTGCGCAGGGCCATCCTGAACGGCCACCTCGACGGCGGACGCCGCCTGACCCGCTGGCGCCGCGTCGCCCCGCTCGAGTACGTGCCCGACGAGCAGCCGCCGCGCGACGGCGACACCGACCTGCAACTGGACCTGCACAAAGAGCTGCGCAAGCTCAGCCCGCGCGAGCGCGCGTGCCTGGTTCTGCGGTACTACGACGACCTGAAGGTCGACGACATCGCCGGCACCCTCGGCATCAGCTCGGGAGCGGTCAAGCGCTACCTGAGCGACGGACTCGCCAAGATGGCGATCTCGCTGGCCGACGACGGCACACCCGCCGATCGGCTCGGTCCCGCCGGCGCCCGACCCGGCACCGGCGAACGAAAGGGACGCACCCATGCCCAGTGACTCCGAGCTGCGCCACAGGTTCCACGAGGGCACCCAGCCCCAGGGCGAGATCGACGTGGATGCCGTGCTGCGTCGTGTGCGCGCGCGGCGTCGTCCGCGCATCGTCCTCGCCGCCGCCGGGTCGGTTCTCGCCATCGCAGCGATCGCCGTGCCCGCCGCCGTCTCGAGCTACATCCCGTCGCAGAGCACCGCTCTCAGCGCGGGCGACGAGGGCGCGGCTCCCGAGTTCGCGACCGGCGGTACCGGCGATTCCAGCGCCCAGTTCGATCGCGCCCCCGCCGAGAAGCTGAACGTGTGCACCGCTCCGGTCGCCGAGATCGCCCCCGCACAGAACGGCCTCGTGATCACGGTGCAACCGGTGACGGCCGCGGCGACGGAACGCAGCATCCCGGTGACGGTCACCCTGACCAACGGGGGGACGGACCAGATCTTCGGCACCACCGGCAGCCGCCCCGCGTTGACCCTGTCCAGCGACGGGATCACGATCTGGCACACCAACGGGCCGCAGGACCTGATGGCGCGCATCGTCGACCTCGGCCCCGGCGAGTCGATGACCTACCAGACGACGTTCGAACCGCTCGTCTGCGGCGTCGAGGACGACAGTGCCGAGGCGTTCGCCACCGATCTGCCTGCGGCCGGGCCCGGCACCTATCTGCTGACCGCGGCGATCGACGTGATGCACGACGACGGGGCCACGATCGACCTGGTGACGGGTCCGGCGGTGGCGGTGACGCTGACCTGAGGGCCTCGGCGGCGGCGGACGGTTCGGACTTTGCCCTGTTCGATCCCCGTTCCGACCGATACCGTGATTGCGACCCTCTAGAAAGGCACACCATGGCAAAGCAGTCCATCCTCGGGCGCGTCTCGCAGCTCCTCCGCGCGAACATCAACGCACTCCTCGACCAGGCCGAAGACCCGCAGATGATGCTCGACCAGCTGGTGCGCGACTACACCAACAGCATCGCCGAGGCCGAGAGCGCCGTCGCGCAGACGATCGGCAACCTGCGCCTGATGGAGCAGGATCACGCCGAAGACGTCGAGGCCGCCGCCGACTGGGGCCGCAAGGCCCTCGCCGCGAGCGCCAAGGGCGACGAGCTCCGCGCCGCGGGCAACACCGCCGACGCCGACAAGTTCGACAAGCTCGCCAAGATGGCGATCGGCAAGCAGATCACCGCCGAGACCGAGGCGAAGACCGCCGAGCCGACCATCGCATCCCAGACCGAGGTCGTCGACAAGCTCAAAGCCGGGATCGAGGGCATGCACGACAAGCTCAACGAGCTCACGAGCAAGCGCGACGAGCTGGTGGCCCGCGCAAAGACCGCTCAGGCGCAGAACCAGGTCGCCGACGCCCTGCAGTCGATCGACGTCCTGGACCCGACCAGCGAGCTGGGGCGTTTCGAAGACAAGGTGCGTCGCCAGGAGGCGCTCGTGACGGGCAAGCAGGAGCTCGCCGCGTCGTCACTGGACTCGCAGTTCGAGTCGCTCGAGGACCTGGACAAGGCCACCGAGGTGGACGCCCGGCTGGCGGCGCTGAAGTCAGGCGGCACCCAGGCGATCACCTCGTAGAACCGGTCCGCACGTGACGATGCCGCTGGCCGGCTTCGAGTCCGGACGCGTGTTCGGCCCCGACCTGGCCCGCGGCATCGCACTTCTGGGCATGTTCGCGGCGCATGTCGTCTTCGACCGCAGCGAGAACTTCTACGACGGACGCTCCTCGATCCTGTTCGCGACGGTCGCCGGGGTGTCGCTCGGCCTGCTGACCGGCGGATCGCACCCCGAGCCGCGCGGGCGACGCGGCTCCCTGCGCGGCGGGGTGGCGCTGCGGGGTCTCGCGCTCATCGTTCTCGGCGTGTTCCTCACGGTGGTGATCCAGCCGCCCCTGCAGGTGATCCTCGACTACTACGGATTCGCGTTCCTGCTGCTGGTGCCGTTGCTGTTCTCCGTGCGCCGGGTGCTCGCTCTGGCGGCAGCGCTCGTTCTCGCGGTGATGCCCGCCCTGGTGCATGAGCTCGTCCAGCGGGTCGAGCCGGCGGACATCCCGGCGGTCGTGCAGCCGTTCACCCACTGGCTCGTGTTCGGCACCTACCCGATGGCGATCTGGCTCGCCTTTCCGATCGCCGGCCTCTTCTGCGCCCGATCCGACCTGAACAGGCGGCGAACGCAGGTGCTGATGATCGCGGGAGGGGTGGTCGCGGCCTGTGCCGGGTACGGCGCTGCGGCGCTGATTCCGGGTGTGAGCGCGCGAGCGCACTCGGGCACGGTTGCCGAGGTGATCGCATCCGGCGGCGTCGCGATCGCGATCATCGGGGCCGCCACGCTGGTCGGGAGCCTGCCCGGGCGGGCCGGCCGCGGCATCCGGATCGCGCTGTACCCGGTGGCGGCCGCCGGCGGCATGGCGCTCACGCTCTATACGGCGCAGGCCATGATCCTGGCGGTCGTGCGCCAAATCGTCAGCGGCGGCGCGGACCGATGGATGTATCCCGAGCCGACCCTCGCGGTGCTGATCGTGTCGGCGCTGCTCATCGGCACGCTGTGGCGGCGATTCCTCGGGCCGGGACCGCTGGAGTGGCTGCTGAAACGGATCAGCGGGCTCGCCGCCCCGCGCATACCC
Source organism: Schumannella sp. (assembly GCA_025463555.1). Classification (GTDB taxonomy): domain Bacteria; phylum Actinomycetota; class Actinomycetes; order Actinomycetales; family Microbacteriaceae; genus JBDSKH01. The sequence continues at coordinate 19,334 of JAODAS010000245.1, read as the reverse complement.
ACCGCCCCGGCCGACGCTTCTAAGGTGTAGGGATGCCGGTCACCTTCGTCGTCGTGCCCCAGTGGCAGGGATCCCCGTCGTCGCGTGCGATGCGCCAGGCCGAGGGTGCGGCGGCGATCCGCGAGGACCTGCCCTCGGCACGCACCCGGGAGGTGTCCGTCCCTCTGGAGGCGGGCGACGATCAGGGCAGCGGCATCGCCCGCTTCAGCTCGTTGCAGCTCGTGCGGGAACGGCTGACCGACGTGCTGGACGACATCGACGGACCGGCGATCACCATCGGCGGGGACTGCGCGGTGTCGGCCGCGGCTGTCGCTCACGCAGCGGCCGCGGGTGACGTGGCGTTGGTCTGGTTCGACGCGCACCCCGACCTGAACTCTCCCGACACATCGCCATCCGGCGCATTCGCCGGGATGGTGCTGCATTCGATCGTCGAGGGTGCAGTGGTCCCCGCGGAGCGCGTGTTCCTCGCGGGTGCGCGCTCGTGGGACGCGGGCGAGGAGGTGTTCGCGGCGCAGACGGGCATCCGGGCGTTCTCGGTCGACGACCTGGCCGACCCGTCGGCGCTGGTGGATGCCGTGGCGGCCAGCGGGGCTGCGTCGGTCTACCTGCACATCGACCTCGATGTCCTCGACCCGGCCGAGTTCAGCGGCCTGCTCGACCCGGAGCCGTTCGGCCTCTCGGCCGTCGGCCTCGTCGCAGCCGTGAAGGCGCTGACCGAGCGCCTGCCCCTTGCCGGAGCCACACTCGCGGCCTACGCGCCCGGTTCGGAGCAGGGGCGCATCGACGACGCCCCCACGCTCCTCAGGATCGTGGGGGCGCTGGCTTCGTCGTCGCGCTGACCGCGCTGCGGCTAGTCGGTCACCTGGGCGTTGATCGTGTACTCGCCCTTGTCGGGGTCGTAGGAGGTGATGGTGACCGTCACGTCGTGAGTGCCGTCGGCGTCGGTGAACGTGCAGTACGTCGTGTTGTCGACCGCGATCGTCACCTCGGGCTCGGGGCACGTCACCTCAGGCGGCGAGTCGAGCTGGGGCGTGAGAGCCGTCACGACCAGGGCGGCGATGTCCTCGCCGGGCACGGTCGGTGAGCCGGGATCGACTGTCGGCTGCGGCGGGTTGTTCGGCGAGTCGGCGACATGGAAGTCGAACTCGTACGTGGTGCCCTTGACCGACGTGAAGGTGACCACGGTGTCGTACTCCAGGCCGCTGCCCGGATCGGTCAGGACGCAGGTAAGGGTCGAGCCGACCTCGAGCTTCACCTTGTCCGTGCCGCAATCGACATCGGGGCGCGAGCCGACCTGCTCTTCGAGTTTGTCCTCCACCGCGGTGGCGACTCCCGATGCGTCGACCTCGGGGATCTGCGGCGTGAGCGAGAAGGTGCAGCCGCTCAGCAGCAGGGCGGCCGCGGCGCCCGCGAGGACGAGTTTCAGATTGCGGGCACGCACGAGGCCTCCAAGTATCGGACGAAGGGTTCGGTCCTGGTAGGAATTTAGCGGAAACCTCGCCTCCCGCGGGCCATGCCGGGCGGTGCCGTTCCCGAATCGAGACCGTGCCCCTCCGCGGGTCCTTTTGGGGCAGAGTGAGTGCATGGTTGCCCGCGAGTACGACCTCATCGTGATCGGAGCCGGCGCTGTCGGCGAGAACGTCGCCGACTATGCGACGAAGGGCGGTCTGACCGCTGTCATCGTCGAGGCGGAACTGGTGGGCGGTGAGTGCTCGTACTGGGCCTGTATGCCGTCGAAGGGCCTGCTGCGCGCCGGGGCCGCCGTGCGCGCAGCCCGCGCGGTCGATGGCGCCAAGCAGGCGGTGACCGGCGATGTCGACCCCGCGGGTGCGTTCGCGCGCCGCACCGTTCTCACCCACAACTGGGATGACACGTCCCAGGCCGACTGGCTGGCGTCGGTGGACATCGACCTGGTGCGGGGGCATGCGCACTTCACGGGTGAGCGCGCGGTCACGGTGAGCACACCCGAGGGGGATGTCGAACTCACGGCCCGGCACGCAGTGACCGTGAGCACGGGCAGCGATCCCCTGATGCCCGACATCCCCGGGCTTGCCGGCATCGACCCGTGGACCAGCCGCAACGCGACCAGCGCCACCGAGGCGCCCGGCAGCCTCGCGATCCTCGGCGGCGGCGTCGTGGGCTGCGAGATGGCGACGGCGTACGCGAGCTTCGGCACGAAAGTCACGATGATCGTCCGCGGCGACACCCTGCTCGCCGGCCAGGAGCCGTTCGCCCGCGAGGCGGTCCAGGCATCCTTGGAGAAGGCCGGCGTCAGCATCCGGATGGGCGTGGAGGTGACGAAGGCGCATCGCACGGAATCGAATGCGGTGCTCGACCTCTCCGACGGCTCGCGGGTCGTCGCGGCGCAGGTGCTGGTCGCAACCGGCCGGACCCCTCGAACGCACGGACTGGGACTGGAGGCCATCGGCCTCACCAGCGGCGCCTGGCTCGAGGTCGACGACACGCTGCGGGTGAAGGGCTACGACTGGCTGTACGCGACCGGTGACGTCAATCACCGCGCGCTGCTCACCCACCAGGGCAAATACCAGGCCCGCGCCGCCGGAGACGTCATCGCGGCACGGGCCGCCGGCCGCCACGTCGACGACGCCAAGTGGGGCCGTCACGTGGCCTCCGCGGATCACGAGGTGGTGCCGCAGGTGACCTTCACCGACCCGGAGGTCGCGTCGGTCGGGCTGACTGCGGACGCTGCGGGCAAGACCGGCAGGAGCATCCGGGTCATCGATTACGACCTGTCGTGGATCGCGGGAGCCAGCGCCCACGCCGACGACTACGAGGGCCGCGCGCGGGCGGTGATCGACGAGGACCGGCAGGTGCTGCTGGGTGTCACGTTCGTCGGCCCGGATGTGGCCGAGATGATCCAGGCCGCGACCATCGCGATCGTCGCCGAGGTGCCCCTCTCCCGGCTCTGGCACGCCGTGCCGGCGTACCCCACCGTCAACGAGGTGTGGCTGAGATTCCTCGAGACGTACGGGCGTGAGGAATCGGCGTGAAGACGCTGCCCGACATCGAGCCGGCGACGCGCAGCGGCGCGGAGCGGTTCTTCGCCTCTCTCGACCACGGCGTGCGCAGGGTGAGGCCGTTGCGCTGGTTCCTGCTGTGGCCGGTCTGGACGCGCCCCGGCTACTGGTTCGCGACGGCATGCGTCTTCGTCTACGGGATGGTGCTGCCGGGACGCCTGCGCACGAAGGGCGGGATGCACTACTTCTCGGGCATGCCGGCCTGGGCCTTTGGCCGCGGCGGAACGACGATCGGCGCGATCTATCTCACGCGCGACAACGACGCCGACGATGTGATCACACACGAGGCCGAGCACAAAGAGCAGTGGAAGAGATACGGGCTGTGGTTCATTCCGCTGTACATCGCCGCCGGCAATGATCCGCTCACCAACCGATTCGAGGTCGGAGCCGGGCTCGAGCTCGGCGGCTACGTGCGCAGGCGCCGAACAGCGACCGACGGGACTAGCTCGAGATGATTCGCGCCGAACCCTGGCCCGCGATCCAGGCGTAGACACGGTGCTCGCGATCGAACTCGACCGGCAGCATCTCGGCAAGCCACGCCTCCAGCGCGACGTCGACGCTGCGCCCGGCCGAACGATCCAGCCAGGTCACGCACACGCGACCGGGCGCGTTCAGATCGCGCACCTCATCCGGCCCGGTGACCTCGACGAAGACCTGACCGCGTGCCTTCGCAGGCAGGGTGGCGAGGGCGGTCTCGATCACGGGGAGGTCGGCCACGGTACCCGCGAGCAGCACGAGATCGCCGTCGACGGGGCGCCAGGCGATCGAGGCGGCGAGAACGTCGGAGAGAATCATGTCCCCTGAGTATAGGCATGCCTTACCTAACGTCAGCTACCGAGTTGGAACCGAAATGCCTCGCCGAGGCGACGTCCGCCCCGCTACGCTCCCGGCATGAGGCTTCTTCGCGTCACCGCGCCGCTCGCCGTCTTCGCCGTTTTCGCGCTCAGCGCCTGTGATCCGGGCGGCACCACGCCGAGCGGCACCACCACGCCCGAGCCGACCGTCAGCGTTGCGCCGGCGGAGACTCCGACTTCGGTACCGGCCGACCCTGCAGCCGCACCCACCTGCGAGAACATCGTGTCCCCGTCGACCCTCGCGGAGTTCACCTCGGCCGGCATCCAGATCACGCCGCCGGCCGAATTCGCGGCCAAGCTCGCCTCAGAGGGCAACGCCATCGCGGCGTTCTTCGACGCGGGCGGCGTGCTGTGCCAGACCGGCGCGGGCCTGGAGGCCAACGAGATCTACGGGTACGCGGTGCTCAGCGAGGCCCAGTTCGCACCTGTGCGGTCGCAGTTCCTGGCGGACGGCTACCGGGAGGTCGACGGGGACGTCGGCGTCGGCTACGAGGTGCCGGACGACATGGAGGGGCTCCCCCGGTTCTGCTACTACCGCGTCGGGGAGTTCACGATCTGCGGCAACGATGACGCACGCGTCAGCGAGATCGAGGCCATCCTCGGTCTGAGCTAGCGGCCCGCCCGCTCAACCACTGCGCCCCCTCACCACTGCGCCCGTTCACCACTGCGCCCGTTCACCATTGCGGCGGGTGCCGCTTCTGCCACGCGAGCCGTCGCTCCAGCTGCGCGCCGATCGCGAGTAGCACGTGCTCCCCGCCTGGACGCCCGATCAGTTGCACGCCCATCGGCAGCCCGTCCTCCGTCGTCGAGACCGGCAATGTGATCGCCGGCAACCCGGCGACGTTGACCATGCTCGTGAACGGGGTGAACTGCACCTGCTGGGCGAAGTTGCGCTCCCCGTCGTCGGCGTCATACCAGCCCAGCGGCCGGGGAACCATGGCCAGAGAGGGGGTGATGACGGCGTCGTACGGGTGAAAGGCCGTGATGAGCCGCCTCTCGAACTGCGACAGCCACAGCAGCGCCTCGCTCAGTTCGCGCGCCGACACCGCGCGACCCCGCTCGATCAGCCAGCGCGTCAGCGGTTCGACGCGTGCCACATCCTCGCCCTCGACGGGAATTCCGGCCGCGCCCGCCTGCCACACCGTGCGGAACGCGGGCGCGTATCCCTCGCCCGTCTCCGCCACCTCTGGCGCGGGTTCGAACTCCTCGATCCCGTGGCCGATCGCGGCGAGCTCCCCGATGGCGACCACGAGCGCCGCGTGTGCCTCCGGCGCGATCTCGAGTTCGTAGGCGGTCTGCCACGGTGACCAGGTCGTCACCCCCAGCTGGAACCTGCCTTCGCCGCGTACCGCCGCGTTGAGGTACGCCCCGCCGTCCCAGGTGGGCGCTGCGGTCGCGTAGCGGTACGGGCCCGCAGTGACGAGAGCGTCCAGCATCAGCGCGGCGTCCGCGACGGTGCGAGCCAGGGGTCCGGGCACGACGAGCCCGGCGTCGTCGCCGAACCCGGCACCCGAGGGGATGCGCCCGCGCGATGGTTTCAGTCCGACCAGGCCGGTCGAGGCGGCCGGGATGCGGATCGAGCCGCCGCCGTCGGACCCGGGTGCGAACGGCAACAGGCCGGCCGCCACCGCGACGGCGGCCCCACCGCTCGATCCTCCGGCCCCGCGCGTCAGGTCGTACGGCGTGCGCGCCGGCGCGTTCGCCAGCGGCTCGGTGTAGCTCGGCATCCCGAACTCGGGCGTGTTGGTCTTGCCGAGGCTGACGGTGCCGGCATCGCCGAGCGCTGTGACGATCTCGTCGGACCGGTCGGGCACGAAGCCGGCGAACACCCTCGACCCGAATCGGGTGAGAACCCCGGCCGTACGCCAGAGGTCCTTCTCGGCGATCGGGAGGCCCCAGAGAGCGGCGGTGCGCGCAGTGCCGGCCACGGCATCCGCTCGCTCGAGGGCGCGTTCGCTCGTGACCGTCACGAAGGCTCCCAGTTCGGGGTCCAGCCGGTCGATGCGCGCCAGATAGTGCTCACTCAGTTCACGGGGCGTGATCTCGCCCCTGCGCAGCCAGTCCAGCTGCTCGAGTGCCGTCAGGTGGTGCAGTTCGAACACGTCCCGAGCCTAGGCGGGCTTGACATCCGCCGAGCGACCTGGTTGGTTAGTTACACAAGTAATGAACCCATGAACCAGAAGGGAGGCCCATGGACGAGAACCGTCCGATCTTTCAGCAGATCGCCGAGCAGATCGAGAACGACATCATCTCCGGTGCGCTTCCCGAAGAGACCCAGGTTCCCTCGACGAACGAGTTCGCCGCGTTCCATCGCATCAACCCGGCCACCGCCGGCAAAGGCGTGAACCTGCTCGTTGACAGCGGGATCCTCTACAAGAAGAGAGGGATCGGCATGTTCGTCGCGTCGGGCGCCCGCGCCCGCCTCACCGCACAGCGGGCAGATCAATTCAGCGAAAGCTACATCCGGCCACTGCTGCGCGAAGCCGACAAGCTCGGCATCACGCCCGAGCAGCTGGCAGCCATGATCCAGAAAGGGGCACGGTCATGACGACCGTCGTCGAGGTCGAGAACCTCAGCAAGCACTACGGCAGGGTCCGCGCCGTCGACGGCGTGAGCTTCACGCTCGAGGAGGACCGCATCTACGGGCTCCTCGGCCGAAACGGCGCGGGCAAGACCACCCTGATGTCCCTCCTCACCGCGCAGGAGTTCGCGACCTCCGGTCGCGTGGAGGTGTTCGGCCAGTCCCCCGTCGAGAACGCCGGCGTGCTCGAGCAGACCGCGTTCATCAAAGAGAGCCAGCGCTACCCGGAGGACTTCCGCGTGAAGCACGTGTTCCGCAGCGCCCCGTGGTTCTTCGCGAACTGGGATGCCGATTTCGCGGCCAAGCTGGCCGAGGAGTTCCGGCTTCCGCTGGGGCGTCGGGTCAAGAAGCTGTCCCGTGGGCAGCTCTCCGCCGTCGGCGTCATCGTCGGGCTCGCCTCCCGTGCGCCGCTGACCTTCTTCGATGAGCCCTACCTCGGGCTGGATGCGGTCGCGCGGCAACTGTTCTACGACAGGCTGCTCAGCGACTACGCCGAGCATCCCCGCACCATCGTGCTGTCGACGCACCTCATCGACGAGGTCAGCAACCTGCTGGAGCATGTCCTCGTGATCGACGACGGACGCATCATCATCGACAGCGACGCCGACACCCTGCGCGGTTCGGCGACCACCGTCGCCGGTACCGCCGCCGCCGTCGAGGCGTTCAGCTCGGGCCGGGAGGTGCTGCACCGCGAGGGAATCGGCGGCCTCGCGACCGCCACCCTGGCCGGCCTCGGCGACGCGGACCGCCGCGCCGCCACCGACGCAGGACTCGAACTCAGCCCCGTCTCGCTGCAGCAGCTCATCGTTCGCAGCACCACCGGCACCACCTCCGGAGAGGACCTCTCATGACCGCCGTCGCCCTCGAGCGTTCCGCGCCCGCCACCGCCCTGAGCCGGATCGGCCGCGTGGTCAGGCTCAATCTCGCCAACCCGTGGAACACCGTGATCCTGCCGTGGATCGTCATCGCAAGCATCTTCGTGCTGAGCTTCGGCATCTGGTGGATCGTGTTCGCCGCCAGCGACCGCGCCGGCCAGGCGGAGGCGGCGCAGGGCATGCAGTACAGCGGCGCGTCGTCGTGGATCTTCTTCTACATGATGGTGGTGGCCGTTCAGGCCATCAACTTCACCTTCCCCCTGGCGCTGGGGTTCGGATCCACGCGTCGCGACTTTTACCTCGGCAGTGCGCTCACGTTCGTCACCCTGTCTGCGGGCTACGCGATCGCCCTGACGATCCTGTCGACGATCGAGACGGCCACCGGCGGGTGGGGCGTCGGAGGCACGATGTTCACGGCGGTGTATTTCGGCGGCGCGGGCGTCGAGATCTGGCAGCGCCTGATCATCTTCTTCTGCGTGATGCTGTTCTTCTTCTTCGTCGGGGCAGCGGTCGCGACCGTGTTCGTACGGTGGCGCGCGACGGGACTCGTGCTGTTCTTCATCGCGATCGGGGCGCTGCTGGTCGGTGCCATCGCGCTGATCTCCCTCACAGGGAGCTGGGCGGCGATCGGGCAGTTCTTCGTCACGGCCCAGGCGACCGGAACAGCGCTCTGGCTCCTTCTGCCGACGGCGATCGCCGCAGTCGCGGGCTGGCTCGTCCTGCGCAGGACGACTCCGCGGTCCTGACGCAGCCGGTACCGGATGATAGATTCTCGGCACCGGACTCCTCCGGCTGGGAAGGGGCGCCCATGCAGGTCCGAAGCGCAGTGATGGTGTCGCTCGCGCTCACCTCCGCACTCGCATTGGCCGGCTGCGGGGGCGCGCCGGCACCCGCCCCGACAGGCACATCGGATGCGGCGCCCAGCCCGACCCCGACGAGCAGCGTCCCCCCGGCCACCCGCGTGTTCACGATGCCCACCGACTGCGCGACGCTGCTTCCAGAGTCGCGGCAGAGCACCTTCGCCGACCAGGGGCTCATCCTGCTCGGCGGACCCGGTGGCAAGTATCCGCACTACTACGCCGACCCGACGCCCGAAGAGCAGCAGGGCGGCATCTCATGCATCTGGGGCGACGAAGCGGTTCCCGAGAGCACGGTGACGGTCTCGGTCGCCCCGCTGGATGCGTCGACCCGATCGCTGGTCGTGGACAACCTCATCGCGCAGGGCCTCAACGAGGCCGTGATCGACGACGGCATCAGCTACGCCCAGCTCGGCGACGAGAACAGCGCCCCGGCGGTGCTGAACATCCTCCGCAACGACAGCTGGATCTCGGTGATCGAGGCGCTCGGAGGCGAGAGGTTGTTCGATGAGGCCGTCGAACTCGCCGGCGAAGCCGCCGTCCAGGTATACGGCTCGTGACGGTCCTCGGTTCGGACGTCAGGCTTCGTCCGGTGCTCGACAGCGATCTCGAGGATGTGTTCGCGCTCGAGTCGGATGTGCTCGCTGCCGACATGATCGCGTTCCTGCCCCGCGAGCCGGGCGATCGCACGGCGTTCGACACACACTGGGCGCGCATCCGGTCAGACCCCGACAACCGCATCTGGGTCATCGAGGCGGACGGCCGCTTCGCCGGCTATGCCCTCAGCTTTCTGATGAACGGCGACAGACAGGTCGGCTACTGGATCGAGCGCGAGCTCTGGGGCCGCGGCATCGCGTCATCAGCCCTGGCCGCCGTGCTCCGCGAGCTTCCCGGGCGTCCGATCTGGGGCAGCACCGTCTGGGACAATCTGGGCTCGCAGCGGGTGCTGCTGAACGCCGGATTCGTCTTCGATCACGTCGAGCGCACCCAGGCACCCCGGCGCAAAGCGGAGGTCGACGAGCACGTCTTCCGCCTCGACTAGTTGCGACTAGTCGAGTTCCTGGAACGCCGTCACCTGCATGCCTCCGGGCGCCTCGAATCGTGCGTTGAGGGATCTCCACGGGGTCTCGGTCGGCGGCGCCACCGCTGTCGCCCCGCCCGCGGTCCATTCCTCGGCGGCCGCCGCGGCATCCGGTACCTCGAATGCGATGCGCACCGTCAGCGGATAGGGGTGCGCGACCCCCTCGCCGCCCGCCTCGACACGGTCGATGAACCGCACCTGCCGCGGATTCGCCAGTTCGAGGGTGGCGGTCGGCACCTCGAGGATGTGCACGCGCGCGCCGTCATCCTCGGAATAGGCCTCGCGCTCGGTCAACCCGACGACGTCGCGGTAGAAGGCGAGGGCGGCATCCAGATCATCGGTCTCGAGCACGAGCCGGAGTTGTGACGCGGTCATGCCCCGAGCCTAGATCGCGGGGGTGGGCTACTTCAGGCTCTTCTGCATCTGCACGGTGCCGAGCCACCGGCCGAACTTGAAACCCACCCGCCCCATGCGCCCGACCTCGGTGAACCCGAATCGCTCGTGCAGCCTGATCGAGGCATCGGCACCCCGGTCGGCGATGACCGCGACGATCTCTTTGATGCCCGCCGCCTTGGCCCGTACCAGCAGTTCCGCCATGAGGGCGGCACCCAGGCCTTTTCCGGTGGATGCGGGGCCGAGGTAGATCGAGTTCTCGACCGTGAACCGGTACGCGGCTTTCGAGTTCCACGGGGTCACGTATGCGTAGCCCAGCACGTTGCCGCCGGGACTGACTGCCACCAGCCAGGGGTAACCGAGATCTGCGACGCGCTTGTACTTCTTGCGCATCTCGGCCAGCGTCAGCGCGTCTTCATCGAACGTGACCGTGGAGTTGGCGACGTAGTGGTTGTAGATCTCGCGCATGTCGGGGATGTCGCGCGGGTCCGCATCGCGGATGGAGTACTCGAACGCCGGCGGAGGCGATGCGGCCGGCCGCAGGTGCGGGGGCAGCCGCCGTCGCGGGTTGTACTCCTCTTCCAGCACGGCGCAAGTCTAAAGAGGCCACGGCCTACGCCGGAAGCGACCAGTCGACCGGCTCGGCACCCGCGGCGACCAGGAGCTCGTTCGCCCGGCTGAAGGGACGGGATCCGAAGAAGCCACCCGAGGCCGAGAGGGGGCTCGGATGCGCAGACGCGAGCACCGGGGTGGCGCCGAGCAGGGGACGCAGCGTGCCGGCATCCCGGCCCCACAGGATCGCGACCAGTGGCGTGCCGCCGGGTGTCTCTGACCTGGCGACGAGGGCCCGGATGGCGGCATCTGTCACCGCCTCCCAGCCCTTGCCCCGGTGCGAGCCGGATGCACCCGCCTGCACGGTGAGCGACCTGTTCAGTAGCAGCACCCCCTGGCGCGTCCAGGCGGTCAGGTCCCCATGGGCAGGAGTGGCGATACCGAGGTCGTCGCGCAATTCGCGGTAGATGTTCTGCAGGCTTCGCGGAAGCGGGCGCACCGAGCGGTCCACGGCGAAGGACAGCCCGATCGGATGCCCCGGCGTCGGATACGGGTCCTGGCCCACGATCAGCACCCGCACCTCGTCGAACGGAGCCTGGAACGCGCGGAGCACATGCTCGCCGGCGGGCAGGTAGCGGCGCCCCGCCGCCGTCTCCGCGCGCAGGAAGTCCCCCATCGCCGCCACCTGCTGTGCGACCGGCTCGAGCGCGCGGGCCCACCCCGGATCGACGAGCTCGGCCAGCGGCCGCGGTGCGTTCACGGCGCCAGTGCGCCCACGATCACGCCAGCGGGGTCATCGAGCACCCGCCAGACGCTGCCCGCGCCGACGACACTGAGCCCATCGTCCGCGACCACCAACGCGGTGAACTCGTCGATCGCGACCCCGCCACTGACCAGTCCCGCCTCGGTCGCCGCCACCAGACGGCCGAGCGTGCCCCACTGTGCGGCGTGCACGTCGATCGCCAGATCCACCAGCCCGAGCCCTTCGACGATCGTGACCTCCTCGAGGTCCTCGCCGGTCTCTTCAGGGCAGACCTGGACTCCGTCGATCCGGTAGCCGCCGATCACCGCCCGGTCGGAGGCGATCATCGACCCCGCCGAGAACCCGAGGTAGGGCAGTCCGTCGGCGACGAGCAGGCGGATCTCCTCCATGATCGGCTCGACCGCCGCCAGATAGTCGGGGGTCATTCCCCCGCCGATGACCAGCGCATCGATGTCGTTCAGCACCTCGCTGCCGAAGGTCGACGGGCCCTCGCCCGGAACGGTCAGGAGCGCCACGATCGGCTCGCACGGGGCGACCGCCTCGAAGGAGGCGGGGAAGCCCGTCGCATACCCGGACTCCGGGTCGTCCTCCCGCACCAGCAGGAACCCGATGCGCGGGATCATCCGGCCGCTGCCCGCGGCGCGCTGTGCGGCCTCGAAGAGGAACGGCGCGACCACATCGGGGTCCCCGGCGGGCGACCATCCGCCGCCCCAGAGATAGATGCTCATAGAACGGGCCCTTCCGCGCTCCAGGGAAACATGATCCAGCGGTCGGTGGTGCGCCAGACGTAGTCGGGCAGCTGAACCGTTCCCGGTTTGCTGTAGAGGCAGACGGTCCGGACTTCTCCGCCGCCGGCCTGCAGCAGCTGCAGCACGAGCGACAGGGTGCGGCCGGAGTCGGAGACGTCGTCCACCAGCAGCACCTGCTTGCCGGCGAGCGCGGCGCGATCCAGTGTCGGCGGAAGCAGGACAGGCTCCTCGAGCCGCTCGTGGACGCCGGTGTAGAACTCCACGTTGAGGCTGCCGAGCATCTTCACGTCGAGCGCGTATCCGAGCGCCCCGGCGAGCGTCAGCCCGCCACGCGCGATCGCGACGATGGCATCGGGCCGGAAGCCGTCATCCGCGATGCTCTGAGCCAGTTCGCGCGCGGCCGTGCCGAACAGTTCGTAGGTCAGGATCTCGCGCTCGTCGGCCACGCTTTCCAGGCTACCGACCTACTAGCATCCGAGAATGACCGACCAGCGCCGCTCGCTCGGAGCCATCACATTCGGCCTCGTCGGGTTCCTCTTCCTCGTCGAACTGACCTCCGGCATCCTGCAGGGCTTCTACGTCCCGCTCATCAGCGACCTGGTCGTGCACCTGCACATCAGGGATGCGGACTTCAACTGGTTCGAGGCCGCCCAGCTGCTGCTCTCGGCGCTCGTCGTGCCGGTGCTCGCGAAGCTCGGCGACATGTTCGGGCACAAGCGCATCCTGCTGGTCTCGACCGTGCTGACCGCCGGGGCGAGCTGGTGGCTGGCGTTCGCCGGGGACTTCACCACGTTCCTGATCGCCTGGGCGCTTCAGGGGTTCTATGTGGTGTGGCTGCCGCTCGAGGTAGCTCTGATCTTCGACCGCGGCCGGCGCACGAGCAGCGGCGCCTCGCAGACCCGCCGGGCGGCCGGATTCCTGGTCGTCGCGCTCGAGCTCGGGGCCATCATCGGCGCGCTCGGCTCGAGCCTGGTGTTCGGCGCGCTCGGTGAGAACGTGACACTCACCCTGTTCGTGCCGGCGATCGCGGTCACCCTGGTGTTCTTCGCGATCTTCTTCGGTGTGCCCGAGTCCGAGCCGGTCCCGGGACGCAAGCTCGACGCCGGCGGCTTCGTGATCCTCACGATCGGTCTGCTGCTGATCACGTCGGGCCTCACGTTCCTGCGCATCAACGGGCCCGGCACGTGGTGGGTGTGGGCGTTCATCGTCGCCGGAGTCCTGGTGTTCATCCCGTTCGCGAAGTACGAGAAGCGCCAGCCGGATCCCGCGATCGACCTGAAGGTGCTGGCTCAGCCGACCATGTGGCCGGTGCAGTTGACGGCGGGTCTGTTCGGCATCGCCGTGCTCGGAGCGCAGGCGCCGCTGTCCACCTACGCCGGAACCGATCCGAGTGTGGTCGGCTACGGCCTGGGCCTTTCGACCGGGATGCGGTCGATCCTGATCGGGGTGTATCTGGTCTCGATGATCGTCGGAGCGGTGCTGTTCCCGTTGCTGTCGAAACGCACATCCCCCCGGATCGCGCTCATCGTGGCCGCGTTCTTCGTGGCGGCCGGGTATCTGCTCTTCCTGCCGTTCCACGACACCACGCCGCAGGTGCTCACCAACATGGTGATCGCGGGAATCGGGTCGGGAGCACTGGTCGCGGCGCTGCCGGCAGCGGCCGCAGCGGCGGCACCGCGCGGCCAGACCGGCATCGCGGCAGGACTCACGAACACCACCAAGACGATCGGCGGGTCGTTCGCGTCGGCCGTGTTCGGCATCGTCCTGGCGGCGGGGGTCATCTCGGCGGCCGGGACGGCCGCGAGCCTCAGCGGCTACATGACCGTGTGGATCATCTGCGGCGCGGGCGCCCTGCTCGCCGCGATCCTGCTCTTCTTCGTCCCGAAGCTGGCCTTCGCAGACGCCGCGCCAACCCTCCCCGAGCCGCAGTAACCCTCCCCGAGCCGCAGTAACCCTGTTTGCCCACTTTTGACGTCTCCCACACCCCGGAGGCGTCAAAAGTGGGCAACCAGCGGTCAGTTCTTGGGCACCAGGGGCTGCCGGATCACCTTGAACTGCGCAGCCTGCGCCACCGGCCGGATCGTGACGAGGTCGAGGTTGATGTGGCCGGGCAACTCGATCGCGTGCACGATCGCGGCCGCGATGTCGTCGGCGACCAGCGGGTCGTCGACCCCCGCGTAGACGGATGCGGCGCGCTCCACGTCTCCCCCGAACCGTTTGACCGCGAACTCGTCGGTCTTGACCATTCCCGGCGCCAGTTCGAGCACGCGGATCGGCTCGCCGGCGAGCTCCAGACGCAGCACGGCCATCAACGCGTGCTCGGCGAACTTCGCCGCGTTGTACCCGCCACCGCTCTCATAGACCTCGTGTCCCGCGACCGAGGTGATGCTGAGGATGTCGGCGTGCCCGTCAGCGCGCGCCGCGTCCCGCAGCAGCGGCAGCATCGCCGAGATCATGCGCTTGGTGCCGAGAACATTCACGTCGAACATCGCGCGCCAATCCTCCGGGTCGCTCAGCTCGACGCTCGCCGACCCGAAGGCGCCTCCGGCGTTGTTGACGAGCGCGTTCACCGGCCCGAGCGCCGCGATCTCCTCCCGCGCGCGATCGACATCGGCCTGAAGCGTCACATCTGCGACGACGGGGTGGATGCCGTGGCCGGCCGCCAGCGCATCGAGACGTTCGCCGCGCCGGGCGACGCCCACGACATCCCAGCCCCGCTCGCGGAAGAGCTTCGCCGTCGCCTCCCCGATCCCCGAACTCGCCCCTGTCACGACCACGCGTTTCGCCATGACCTCAGTATTCCCTTCTAGGCTTGGCCGCGATGACCGAGCCCTTTCCCGGCACGTCGAAGCGAGCACCGCGCTCGGGTGCGATACCGACTGCGACGTCGTCGATCGACCAGCCCGGCGGTGCCGTCGACGAACGCGGCCCGTCGCTCAAACCGCGCATCCGCATCCCGTTCTGGGACAACGCCCGGTTCGGAACAATCGTGCTGGTCGTCATCGGCCACGCGATCCAGCGGCAGACGGGCGACTCGAACAACGCGCTCACGCTGTACCTGCTCATCTACGCGTTCCACATGCCGGCCTTCGCGATCATCAGCGGGTACTTCTCCAAGGCGACCCCGCCGGGGACCCGGCAGATGCGCAAGATCATCACCGACATCCTGCTGCCGTATCTGATCATGCAGACCATCTGGTCGGCGGTGCAGTACCTCGTCGAAGGCGTGCGCAGCCTCAACCTGACCGAACCCCACTGGACGCTGTGGTTCCTGCTCGCGCTCGCCATCTTCCGGGTCGCGCTGCCGTATCTGGCGATGCTGCGCTGGCCGCTGCTCTGGGCCGTGCTCGCGTCGGTCGGGGTCGGGTACTTCGCGAACGTCGACTCGACGTTCTCGCTGTCACGAGCAATCGGGATCCTGCCCTTCTTCCTGCTCGGGTGGTATCTGCGGCAGTGGAAGGTCGTCGACTGGTGGAGGCACCTGCGCTGGCCCGCCGTGTGGGCGATCCGTGCCGCGGCCCTGGTGGTGTTCGGCGCCTGGCTGACCGTCGTGATCGTCGACATCGTGCCGTTCCGCGACTTCCACCTGCAGGGGTGGTTCTTCTACGACGACTCGTACCGCGACCTGGGCGAGGCGGAATGGTGGGCGGGTCTGCTGCGACTGGGGCTGATCGTCCTCGCCGTGCTGCTGAGTGCGGCGTTCTATGCGCTCATCCCCCGGCGCAACACGATCTTCAGCGTGTTCGGCCAGGCCACCATGTACGTCTACCTGCTGCACTCCTTCGTGCTGTACCCGATCAGGGAGTCGGGCGTGCTCAAAGACGACCACTCGTCGGCGGTATGGCTGCTGACCATGGTGTTCGCCTCGATCGCCATCTCTCTCGCACTCAGTTCGCCCCTGGTGCGCAAGATCTTCCGGCCCCTGATCGAGCCGAAACCCGACTGGCTGTTCACTCACCGCGACGAGAGAAGGCGCCGGGCGGGCGAGGACCGGAGCGGGCCGCGCGAGCGCGGCGCATCCCGGACCGATCCGACCGGGGCGCGCCGCACCTAGCGAGCAGCGCTACTCGCCGACGGGCGGCGTGTCGTACCCGCGCGAGATGCGCCGGGGCAGCGCGAACACCAGCAGGAACGCGGCCACGGCGAAGATGGCGCTCACGAGAAGAGCGATCGTGGCGCTGGAACCGAAGCCGTCGGCGAGGTTCTGGTCGACGATCTTCTGGATCGCGGCCTTCACCGCATCCTGACCCTGCGAGCCGAACTCCTGACCCGCAGCGGCGACCTGCGCGTCGGTCGGCGCGAAGCTGGCCGGCAGGTTGCCGAAGAACACCGAGCCGATCACGGCGATGCCGATCGCGGAGCCGATGCGCTGCACGGTTCCGATGACACCGGATGCCGCCCCGGCCTCCGCGCGGTCGACCGTCGCGACGATGAACTGCGCGTTCGGGGCGATGAACAGCCCCGAACCGATACCGGCGACCAGCAGCGGGACGAGAAGCTCCCAGTTGGTGAGGTCGGACGCGGGGATCAGCAGCAGCACGAGCCACAGCGCGATCAGGCCCAGTGCGACCATGCCGGTTCCGATGGACAGCGTCGTGCGGCCCAGGCGCTCGGCGAGCCGGTTGCTCTGCGAGGCGCCGATGATCGAGCCGATCGCGAACGGGATCGACACCAGGCCGGACTCCAGAGCGGTGTGACCGAGGCCCGCCTGCCAGAAGATCGAGATGGTGAAGAAGATGCTGGTGAACGCCGCGAAGTAGACGAGCGCGAGGATCGTGCCACCCGTGAACGAGGCGTGCGAGAAGAGGTGCGGGGGGACCAGGGGGCTCTTGCCGCGGCGCGCGACCCAGACCTCCCACAGGGCGAACAGCACCAGCAGAACCAGGCCGCCGGCCATCGAGACGTAGGTCTCCCACGGCCATCCGGCCTGCTCGCCCTGGATCAAGGGCACCAGGATCGCGACCAGGCCCCCGGCGAGCAGAACGAGGCCGACCAGGTCGGCGCCGGTCGCGGACTTGCCTTCGGCACCCGAGGGCAGCAGGATCAGCGCCGCGATGACCGCGATGACTCCGAACGGAAGGTTCACGAAGAAGATCGAGCGCCAGCCGTCGGCGTCGCCGAGCCACTGGATCAGCAGCCCGCCGACGATGGGACCGAGTGCGGTGCTGAAGCCGATCGTCGCACCCATGATGGCGAAGGCCCTGCCGCGCGCACGCCCGGGGAACATCAGCTGGATGAACGCGGTGACGGCCGGGAAGAAGATGCCGCCGCCCAGGCCCTGCACGACCCGCGCCACGATCAACGACGCGGAGTCGTTCGCGAGTCCTGCCCACAGGCTGGCGCCCGTGAAGATGACGAGCCCGACGATGAACACCGGCTTGTGGCCGATGCGGTCGCCGATGCGGCCGGCGGGAATGAGGGCGAGCCCGTAGGCCAGTGCGTACCCGGAGATGATCCACGACAGGGTCGCCTCATCGGCTTTGAGGCTCTCGCGGATCACGGGCAGGGCGACGTTGACGATGGTGGTGTCGATCAGCGCCATCGCGATGCCCAGGATCAGGACGGCGAAGGCGAGCCACGAGCGGCGGGGAATAGGCGGCGGGGAATAGGCGGGCGCGGCCTGTGCGCTGGGTGTCTGGGGAGCGGTCATGATCTGTCGTCCTTTCGGGAACGTTCGTCGGAGATGATCTCCGGCAGCTTGAGAATCAGTTCTTCGTGCCACGCGATTTCGGCACGCAGCCGATCGACCTTGTGCTTCATCACGTGGAGCTCGCCCACGCTGAGGTACTGCTCGATGGTGGAGGTGTGCGCCTCGGTCTCGATCACCATGGCCCTCAGGCGCGCGAGCCGCGCCTGAAGGACGGCGGGCAGCTTGTCCGCTTCGTCCAGATCCATGCGGGCGATCGCGAGGTCGAACGGGTCCGGCTTGACGACGATGTCGCGTAGGCCCTCGAATCGCAACGTGTGCAGGGCCTCGTGCCCGGCATCCGTGATGCGCCAGACCTGACGCTCGGGGTAGGCGCCTTCGCGCTCGACCCGTGCTTCTTCGATCAGCGCTTCGGCGGCCAGCCTCTTGATGGCACCGTAGAGCCCGCCGACCGTGATGTCGGTCCACATGTCGATGTGCTCTTTCTCGGCCAGGTGGCGTAGCTGATGCCCGTGCATCTCGCCCTCGATGTCGAGGGCGCTCAGGATGAACAGCCGAATGGAACTCACGCGAGTACTCTCGCGCGACTAGTCGCGGATGTCAACTCTGTTACGCCTCATTGCTGACGCCTTCGACTTCCCCAGTTCCGGAGCCTACTGTCGGCCACAGACCTCACAGCCACCCAACGAAGGAGCAGTCCATGTCCGACTGGAAGTTCGAGACCCAGCAGATCCACGCCGGCGCCGCACCCGACCCGGTCACCAACGCCCGCGCCACCCCCATCTACAAGACGACCTCGTACGTCTTCAACAACAGCGACCACGCGAAGAACCTGTTCGCGCTCGCCGAGTTCGGCAACATCTACACCCGCCTGATGAACCCGACCACCGACGTGCTCGAGAAGCGCGTCGCGGCTCTCGAGGGCGGCACTGCGGCCCTCGCCGTGGCATCCGGTTCATCGGCCATCACCTACGCGGTGCTCAACATCGCGCAGTCGGGCGACCACATCGTGTCCTCCAGCTCGATCTACGGCGGCACGTACAACCTCTTCAAGTACACCCTCGCCAAGCTCGGCATCGAGGTCACGTTCGTCGAGAACCAGGACGACGCCGAGGAGTGGAAGGCCGCCGTCCGCCCCAACACGAAGCTGTTCTTCGCCGAGACCATCGGCAACCCGCGCATCAACGTGCTCGACATCGAGCTCGTCGCCGGCGTCGCCCACGACAACAAGCTGCCCCTGATCGTCGACAACACGATCGCGACGCCGTACCTCATCCGTCCGTTCGAGTTCGGTGCCGATGTCGTCGTCCACTCGGCGACCAAGTTCCTCGGCGGTCACGGCACGGTCATCGCGGGCGTCATCGTCGACGGCGGCAAGTTCGCGTGGAGCGAGAACGTCGACAAGTTCCCCGGGCTGACCGAGCCCGACCCGTCGTACAACGGCGCCAGCTACACCACGGTGCTGGGCGACGCGATCGCCTACGTGATCAAGATCCGCGTGCAACTGCTGCGCGACACCGGCGCCGCCCTGTCGCCGGACAGCGCGTTCTCGCTGATCCAGGGCATCGAGACCCTGTCGCTTCGCATCGAGCGCCACAACCAGAACACGCAGGCGATCGCCGAGTGGCTCGAGAACCACAGCGACGTCGCGTCGGTCAACTACGCCGGCCTCCCGTCGAGCCCGTGGTACGCGGCCGCCAACAAGTACGCCCCGAAGGGCGTCGGCGCCGTCGTGTCGTTCGAGTTGAAGGGCGGGGTGGATGCGGGACGCGCGCTCGTCGAGAGCGTCGAGCTGTTCAGCCACCTCGCCAACATCGGCGACGTGCGCTCGCTGATCATCCACCCGGCGTCGACGACGCACTCGCAGCTCAGCCCCGAGCAGCAGCTCACCACCGGAGTCACCCCCGGCCTGGTGCGCCTCTCGGTCGGGCTCGAGAACATCGA
>JAODAS010000218.1 GCA_025463555.1 Schumannella sp. | reverse complement strand
TGTCGGCGCACGAGGTGGCGCACGCGATCGCGTACCTCGCCTCGCCGCTGTCGTCGTCGACGACCGGAACCCTGCTCGCCGTCGACGGAGGTATGGCGGGGCTGCGGCTGCCCGCCTGACGCTGCTCAGCGTGAGGCCGCGTAGCCTGAACCGCATGGACCACGCCCAGTTCCGGCAGTTCGTCGCCGCAGCCCGGCACCTGCATTTCGCGCATGCTGCCCGGGAGCTCGGCATTCCCCGCTCGACCCTGATCACGGCGATCCGGGCGATGGAGGCGCAGCTCGGCGAGGACCTGTTCGCGAAGGACGCGACCTCGACCCGGCTGACTCCCGCCGGGGAGGCGTTGCTCGTCGACGCCGAACGTCAGCTCGACACGTCGGCGAGGGCGGCTGCCGCGTCGGCCGCGAAGCCCGGCGGCAAGGCGAAGGCCTCGAAGGGCAAGGGCAGGGCGCCCGCGGTGAAGGGCGAACGCAAGCCGGGCCGTCCGCGCCAGGGGCGGTAGCCGCCCGGCGCGGACGCGGTCGTCACTGGGGCGCCATGCGCAGCGCGCCGTCCATGCGGATCGTCTCCCCGTTGAGGTAGTCGTGCTCCGCGAGCATCAGCACGAGCTGCGCGTACTCATCCGGACGGGCGAGTCGCGGGGGGAACGGCACACTCGCCGCGAGGCTGTCGACGACCTGGGGCCCCAGGGCTGTCAGCAGCGGTGTGGCGACGATCCCCGGCGCGATCGTGTTGACCCGGATGCCGTGGCGGGCCAGGTCGCGGGCGGCCGGCAACGTGAGTCCGACGATCGCCCCTTTCGATGCGGCGTACGCGGTCTGGCCGATCTGCCCCTCGTAGGCGGCCACCGAGGCCGTGTTCACGATGAGGCCGCGCTGGCCGTCGGCGTCCGGCTCGGTGCGGGCGATCACCTCGGCCGCGAGCCGCAGCACATTGAACGTGCCGACCAGGTTCACCTCGATGGTGCGCCGGAACGTCGCCAGATCGTGCACCCCCTTCGACGAGAGCAGCCGGCGGGCGGGCGCGATGCCCGCGCAGTTCACCACCAGCCGCAGGGGCGCCTCGGTCGGGACGCGTTCGAGGGCGGCCGCGACCAGGGCTTCGTCGGTGACGTCGGCGGCGACGTA
Organism: Schumannella sp.; assembly: GCA_025463555.1. Classification (GTDB taxonomy): domain Bacteria; phylum Actinomycetota; class Actinomycetes; order Actinomycetales; family Microbacteriaceae; genus JBDSKH01. The sequence continues at coordinate 1,939 of JAODAS010000218.1, read as the reverse complement.
CTCGACGCCGGGCGCGGGCGCGATGTCCTCGAGCTGCGCCGGCAGGTCGAGGCCGAGCACTCGAACGCCGCGGGCGGCGAGGGCGTGTGCCGTCGCAGCTCCCAGGCCGGATGCGGCCCCCGTGACGACGGCACTGGAATGGGTCAGATCCATGTGAGTCCTTTCGGCTGGATCGATTCTCGCCGAATTCCGATTGGTCGGCGGAAACCTGACGAACGGTGGCACGAACGGCAGGGACCCGATGGGTGCGCCGTGGCAGGATGACCAGGTGACGCGCCGTGGCTTGATCCTGTTCGCCGCTCTGGGCGTCGCCTGGGGCATCCCCTACCTGTTGATCAAGATCGCGGTGGGCGAGCTCGACCCCGCGATGGTGGTGATCTCGCGCAGCGCGATCGGAGCCCTGCTTCTGCTGCCGGTGGCCATCTTCCGCCGGCAGCTGATCCCGGTGCTCCGTCGGTGGAAGCCGCTTCTGGCGTACACGCTGGTCGAGATCGTCGTGCCGTGGTTCTTCCTGAGCACCGCCGAGCAGCGCCTGCCCAGTTCCACCGCAGGCCTGCTGCTCGCCGCGATCCCGGTCGTCGGGGTGGGTGTCGCCGTGGTCATGGGGCGGCCTGCGCGCCTGACCGCCTCCAACTGGCTGGGCATTCTGCTCGGAACCGTCGGCGTTGCCGCGCTCGTCGGCCTGGATGTGGCGGGCTCCGACCTCATCGGGGTCGCGCAGCTCTCACTCGTGGTCGTGGGCTACGCCTTCGGTCCGGCGATCCTGTCGCGCTGGATGAGCGACCTGCCCGGCATCGGAGTGGTCGCGGCCTCCCTTGCCCTTGCCGCCCTCATCTACATCCCGATCGTGGCGGTCACCGGCTCGTTCCCCACCGCCTGGCCCTCCCCCGGCGTCGTGGGATCGGTGATCGCGCTCGGAGTCGTGTGCAGCGCCCTCGCGTTCCTGCTGATGTTCACCCTGATCGCCGAGATCGGGCCGATGCGCATGACCACCATCACCTACCTCAACCCGGCCGTGGCGATCGTCGCCGGCGCGCTGGTGCTCGGCGAGGCGGTCACCGTCGTCACGATCATCGGCTTCGCGCTCGTGCTCGGCGGGTCATACCTCGTCACGCGAAAACGTGCTCCCGAGATACCGGCGGACCCGGATGCCGCACCGGCGGTAGCGGAAGCCGCCGAGGGTGTCGAAGAAGAGACCGGCCCGGCCGCCACTCGCTGAGAGATCAGGCGCTGAGGGATCAGCCGCAGAGGGATCAGTCGCTGAGGGCGTCGACGGCCTCTTCGCCGGCCAGCGTGCGCTCGATCGTCTCGCGCTCCTCGAAACTCGACCTGACCAGCGGCAGCGCGCGGCCGACGGCCTTCTCGATGCGGTCGGCGAGCCCGTCATCCGAGATGCGGTAGTCCGTGAAATCGGAGTCGTGGGCGTAGACGCCGACCGGCAGCGCCAGTGACTGGAAGAAGCCGAAGAGCGGTCGCAGCTGGTGCTCGATGATCAGCGCGTGCCGCTCGCTGCCGCCCGTGGCCGCCAGCAGCACGGGGGTGTCCACCAGGGCGTACTGGTCGACGAAGTCGAACAGGTACTTGAACAGCCCGGTGAACGACGCACGGTAGACGGGGCTCGCCACCACCAGCAGGTCGGCGTTCTCGATGCGCTGCAACTCGTCTTCCGCCACCTGCGGAAGCTGCTTGCGCGTGAGCGCGCCGCCGAGATGGGGCCCGAGTTCGTGCAGGGTGATGAGGTGCGACTCGACCGGCAGCACCCTGCCGAACGCCTCGGCGATCGCCTCGACGAGCGCGGTGGTCCGCGACGGGGAGGTCAGGCTGCCGGACACCGCCACGACGCGCAGCGGCCGGGATGAGGTGGTCATGCAGCGAGGTTAGGCGGGCTTCCCCGCACGACCGCCGTGCATGACGAACTGTGAAGCCCACCCGGGTGGCA
>JAODAS010000150.1 GCA_025463555.1 Schumannella sp. | reverse complement strand
TGCATCCACCGCCTTCATGACTATGTCGGCACCTACGTGCCGTACTCGGCGCGGATCACGGTGGCCGACAACGCAAGTACGGACGACACACTCAACGTTGCACACAGGCTCGTCGACGAACTCCCCGACGTCGACGTCATCCATATCGATGCGAAGGGCCGTGGCGCGGCGCTGCACGCGGCGTGGGCGAAATCGCCTGCGGACGTTGTCGCCTACATGGACGTCGACCTGTCCACGGACCTGTCGGCGTTGATGCCCCTCGTCGCGCCGGTGATCTCAGGCCATTCCGAGCTGGCGATTGGCTCGCGGTTGACTTCGTCGTCGCGAGTCATCCGAAGTGCCAAGCGTGAGTTCGTTTCGCGCAGTTACAACTTGCTGCTGCGCGCAGCGCTGGGTGCACGCTTTTCCGACGCTCAGTGCGGCTTCAAGGCGGTGCGCGCCGAGGTCGCCCGCGAACTGCTTCCATTCGTCGGTGACACCGGCTGGTTCTTCGACACCGAACTGCTGGTCATCGCCGAGCGTGCCGGGCTGCGCATCCACGAGGTCCCCGTCGACTGGGTCGACGACGAGCAGAGCACCGTGGATGTCGCCCGCACCGCCATCGAGGACCTGAAGGGCATGGCGCGGGTGGCGCATTCGATCGCGACCGGCCGCATCCCGCTGGAGCGGATCTACGCCGAACTCGGCCGCCGCCCGCTCGCCGCGCAGGCGACCCCCACGTTCTTCGGCCAGGTGCTGCGATTCCTGATCGTCGGCGGGCTCTCGACGGTCGCCTACGCGCTGCTGTACCTGGTGCTCGCCGACCTGATGCCGTCGCAGGCTGCCAACTTCGTCGCCCTGCTTCTCACGGCCGTGGCCAACACCGCCGCGAACCGGCGGTTCACGTTCGGAGTGCGCGGGCCGGCCGGGGTCGTGCGGCACCAGTTCCAGGGTCTCGCGGTGTTCGCGCTCGCCTGGGGGCTGACGAGCGGGTCGCTGGCGATGCTGCACCTCGTTCACCCGGGCGCGAGTGCGCGCTCGGAGCTGGTGATCCTGACCGCGGCGAACCTGCTGGCCACGGTGATGCGCTTCCTGCTGCTGCGACTGTGGGTGTTCCGCGCGCAGCGCCGCCCCGCGGAACCGACGCCGCTGCCGGTGGCAGAGCTCACGACGCGTGAGCGGCTCGTCGCGCGCGACCTGAGGGCGAGCTGATGCGCCGGCGAACCGAGCGCATCGCGCTGATCGGGCTGCTGCTCGGCACCGCCGCGCTCTACCTGTGGGATCTGGGCGCCAGCGGCTGGGCGAACTCGTTCTACTCCGCCGCCGCGCAGGCCGGGTCGGCGAACTGGGAGGCGTTCTTCTTCGGGTCCTCCGATGCGGGCAACTCGATCACCGTCGACAAGCCTCCCGCCAGCATCTGGATCATGGCCCTGTCGGTCCGGTTGTTCGGGCTCAGCGCCTGGAGCATCCTCGTGCCGGAGGCGCTCATGGGCGTCGCGACGGTGTTCGTGCTGTACCTCGCCCTGCGTCGCCGGTTCTCGGCCGGAATCGCACTGCTCGGCGGAGCACTGCTGGCGCTCACGCCGGTGGCCGCTCTCATGTTCCGGTTCAACAATCCGGACGCGCTGCTGGTGCTGCTGCTCACGCTGGGCGCCTACTTCACCATCCGGGCGATCGAGGACGGCCGGCTGCGGTGGGTGCTGTGGGCGGGCGCCATGATCGGACTGGGGTTCCTGACCAAACAGCTTCAGGCCTTTCTGCTGCTGCCCGTGCTCGCGGGGGTGTACCTCTGGGCTGCGCCGGGCACCTGGAAGCGGCGCATCGGCTACTCCTTCGCGGCCCTCGGAGCGGTGGTCGTGTCGGCGGGATGGTGGGTCGCGGTCGTGGAACTCGTTCCCGCCGCGTGGCGCCCGTACGTGGGCGGATCGCAGACGAACTCGTTCCTGGAGCTAACGTTCGGATACAACGGATTCGGCCGGCTGACGGGCGCCGAGGTGGGAAGCGTGGGAGGCGGCCGCCCCGGCGGCTGGGGCGACACCGGCATCCTCCGGCTGGTGTCCGGGGACACCGCGGGTCAGGTCTCGTGGCTGCTTCCCGCGGCACTCATCCTCGCCGTGGTCGGACTCGTCCTGCTGCGGCGCGCACCCCGCACCTCCGTGCGTCGTGCGACTCTCGTGCTCTTCACGGGCTGGATGCTCGTCACCGGTCTAGCTTTCAGCTTCATGGAGGGGATCTTCCACGCCTATTACACGGTGGCGCTGGCCCCGGCGATCGCCGCCGTGGTGGCGATCGGCTGCGGGCAGTTGTGGGCGCGGCGGGCCGAGTCCCGCGCGCGTGTGGTGGCTGCCGCGGTGATCCTCGTGACGGGGTTGACCGCGTTCCTGGTGCTCCGGCTGGTCGCCGGGTGGATGCCGTGGCTGGAGGTCGTGGCCCCGGCTCTGGCCGTCATCGCGGCACTGCTGCTGCTTCTGCCGCCTCGCGGCCGCGCCGGAACGGTGGCCACCGCGACCGTGGCCCTCGGAGCGCTGCTGCTGGCGCCCGCCGCGTATGCCGCGCAGACCGTGGCAACCTCGCACAGCGGCTCGATCGTGACCGCCGGCCCCGCCGCCTCGGGCATCAGCGCGGCGCTCCCGCCGAGCTTCCATCCGGCGAACGGCGGCCAGAGGCCTCCGGCGGGAGGGCTCGCGGGGGGCCAGGGACCGGGAGGGCAGGGACCGGGGGGCCAGGGAGGGCAGGGCGGCCAGGGCATGGGACCGGGTTCGGGCGCAGGCCCGCGGTCTTCCGGCGGGCTGCTCGACGCGGCCGCCGTGAGCGGCGACGTGGCGGCGATGCTCGCGGATCACGCCTCCGACTACACCTGGGTCGCCGCGGCGGTCGGCTCGCAGCGTGCAGCGGGGTATCAACTCGCCACGCAGCTGCCGGTCATGCCGGTCGGCGGCTTCAACGGCAGCGACCCCTCACCCACGCTGGCCGAGTTCCAGCAGCTCGTCGCGGAGGGCCGCATCCACTACTTCATCGCGGGCTCAGTCGGACGCTCGAATGGCGGCGCGAGCTCGTCGAGCCAGATCGCCGCCTGGGTGGAGAGCCACTTCACGGCGCAGCAGATGACAGGAGCAGTGCTCTACGACCTGACGTCGTAGCCTCCCGGTAGGGTGGCGGCACCGAGGGCATACCTGCCACCACCACACTGGGAGTCGTGACCACCACGAGCGAACCTGCTGCCGTTCCGACGCCCGCGCCCGAGGCCACCACGCATGCCGGCACCATCGGCCTCGCCTCGGCGTCCGCGCTGTACGTCGCCGCGGTGCTGGGCACCGGCATCCTCGTCCTTCCCGGCCTCGCTGCCGATGC
>JAODAS010000188.1 GCA_025463555.1 Schumannella sp. | reverse complement strand
GTGTGGGTGTGGGATGTCTACCGGTCCGACAGGTTCGTCAAGAGCGTGCGGGTGCTGACCTTCAAAGACGTGAATGTCGAGGTCCGCGGTGACAAGGATCTCGAGCTCCCGAAAGAACTCGCGCTCGACGAGTAGCCCTCGCCTCGCTGATCGAGTAGCCGCGAAGCGGCGTGTCGAGATCCCGCCTCGCTGATCGAGTAGCCGCGAAGCGGCGTGTCGAGATCCCGCCTCGGCCCGCCCGTCATCTCCTCCCCCGTGCGCGGTCGACCCCCGTTCTCCGCCAGCTCTGCCAAGTCCGCGATGCCCCCCTGGCGCGCACCGCATCCTCGATGCATGGCGGCGAAAGACGAACTCGGGCAACGCGGTGAACGCATCGCCGAACGACACCTGGTGGCGCGCGGACTGACGGTGCTCGACCGCAACTGGCGATGCCCTCAGGGCGAGATCGATCTGGTTCTGAGGGAGGGCGACGAGACGGTCTTCGTCGAGGTGAAGACGCGCACCAGTGTCGCGTACGGTCACCCGCTCGAAGCGATCACGGTCGAGAAGCTCGCCCGCCTGCGGCGACTGGCAGCCGCCTGGTGCGCGGAACACCCCGGCACAGGACCCATCCGCATCGACGCTGTCGCGGTCGTCGCTCCCCGCCGTGCGCCCGCCACGGTGGATCACCTCGAGCGGGTCTTCTGATGCCCGTCGGCAGGGCACATGCGGTCGCGTTGCTGGGCATCGACGGGGCGGTCGTCGAGATCGAGGCGGACATCTCGTCGCAGCTCCCGCATTTCGTGCTGATCGGCCTGCCCGATGCGGCCCTGGGAGAGGCCCGCGACCGGGTACGGGCGGCGGCGGTCAACGCGGGCATCCCGCTGACGAACCGCAAGCTGACGGTGAACCTGTCGCCTGCCTCGCTTCCGAAGCACGGCGCCGCGTTCGACCTCGGCATCGCGATGGCTGCGTTCGCCGCCGACGGGCAGGTATCGGCCTCGTCGGTCGCGGGCGTCGTCCACCTCGGTGAGCTGGGGCTCGACGGGCGGGTGCGTCCGGTGACGGGTGTGCTGCCGGCGGTTCTCGCCGCGCTGCGGGCCGGGTTCGACACCGTCGTTGTGCCGGCGGGCAATGCGCCGGAAGCGCGGCTCGTTCCCGATGTGCACGTCGTCGGCGTCGCGTCGCTGCGCGAAGCCGCGATATTCCACGGAGCCGAGCTCGAACCCGTCGAGGTCGAGCCGCTGCTGCCGATCACCTTCGCCGTACCCCACGACGATGCAGGCGACCTCTCCGAGGTCATCGGCAACCCGGATGCCGTGGAGGCTCTGCAGGTCGCCGCGGCGGGTGGCCACCACATCTACCTGCTCGGACCGCCCGGTGCGGGCAAGACGATGCTCGCGTCGCGACTTCCCGGCCTACTGCCTGACCTTTCCACCGCTGAGGCGATCGAGGTCAGTTCGATTCGCTCGCTTGTCGGAATGCCCGTCGGCGCCGACCTGGTTCGGCGGCCGCCGCTCGAGGCGCCGCATCACACCGCGAGCGCCGCCGCGATCGTCGGGGGAGGCAGCGGGCTGATCCGCCCGGGCGCTGCCGCCCGCGCGGCGCACGGGGTGCTGTTCCTCGATGAGGCACCCGAGTTCAGCGCGGCGTCGCTCGACGCCCTGCGGCAACCACTCGAGTCCGGGGTCATCACGATCTCTCGCGCCAGCGGGTCGGCGCGGTTCCCCGCTCGCTTCCAGCTGGTGCTCGCCGCGAACCCGTGCCCGTGCGGCAACTACGACGTGCGGGACGCGGAATGCACATGCTCCCCGCATGTCCGGCGGCGCTACCTCGCACGGCTCAGCGGTCCGCTGCTGGATCGCGTCGACATCCAGTTGAGGGTGCGGCGGGTCACTGCGGCCCAGGTCCGCATGGCGAAGCGCGGCGGAAACCCCTCGTCGGCCGTCGCTCGCGCGCGCATCGATCGCGCTCGCGCCCGTGCCGGTGAACGGCTGCGCGAGACACCGTGGCGGATGAACGCGCACGTGGCCGGCACGTGGTTGCGCTCGCAGGCGGGGAGGCCGGAACGCGGCGCCACCGCCGCACTCGACAGGGCTCTGGAGCGCGGGGGCATCACCATGCGGGGCTACGACCGCGTGCTGAAGCTCGCCTGGACGCTCGCAGACCTCGACGAGATCGACAGGCCGGACGCCGACCAGGTGGGTCGCGCGCTACTGCTGCGGAAGGCGGCGCTATGAGGATCGGAACGGTGGCCGAGGCGGAATACGCCTCGCTGGTGCGGGCTGTGGCAGGGGACGAGCTCGATGCTCGGCAAGCGGGGGAGCGGTTCGCACGCGCGGCGTGGACGACCGTGGCGGAGCCGGGTGACCGGGACGCGGGTCTGCTGATCGGCGCCCTCGGGCCCGTCGCCGCACTCGACGTCGTCTTCGCGGGCACCGATGCCGACCGCGTCGCCGAACAGGTAGCAGATCACGGCGGATTCGAGTCGGATGCGGATCGATGGACGGAGGCGCTCAAGCGCTGGGCGCCGAGGGCGGACTCCGCGGCCACGCTGCTGGCACTGCGCCAGGCGGCGAGATACGGGATGCGGCTTCTGGTTCCGGGGGATGACGCCTGGCCGGTGCAGCTCGATGATCTGCAGGAGCACGCTCCCTTCGCCCTCTGGGCGCGGGGCGATGTGGGTCGGCTGGCAGCGCTCGAACGATCGATCGCACTCGTCGGCGCTCGCGCCGCGACCGGTTACGGGGAGCACGTCACCGTCGAGGCTGCGAGCGGACTGGTCGATCGCGGCTTTGCCATCGTCTCCGGTGCCGCGTACGGGATCGACGGCACCGCGCATCGCGCGGCGCTCGCCAGTCGTGGCACGACCGTGGCCGTGCTCGCGGGTGGGCTCGACCGCTTCTACCCGAGTGGTCACGAGCAACTGCTGAAACGCATCGTGGATCGCGGGATCGCCGTCGCCGAGGTTCCTCCGGGAACCACACCGACGAAGTGGCGGTTCCTGCTTCGCAACCGCCTCATCGCCGCGCTCGCCGGTGCGACCGTCGTCGTGGAGGCAGGGTGGCGATCGGGATCACTCAACACCGCGAATCATGCTGGAACGCTAGGCCGGCCGCTCGGTGCCGTTCCGGGACCTGTGACCAGCGCCGCCAGCGCCGGATGCCACCGACTGCTGCGCGAACTGGCGGCCGTGTGCGTGACCAACGCGGATGAGATGGCCGAGCTCGTGGGTCCGGCGACCGGAGCGAGTGCTCAGCTGCCGATCGCAGAAGCACAACTCACCGGGACCCGCATCCGCGTGCTCGATGCGCTGAGCGACCGCACGCCTCGAAGGGCCGAGCGGATCGCAGCGCTCTCCGGTCTCGCTCTCGACCGCGTCCGCGCCGAACTCGGCCTGCTCGAACTCGACGGCCTCATTCTCGAGAGGCCGAGCGGGTGGATGCGACGGAAGGCGGGCTAATGCGCGGCAGACTCCAGGAGCGCGGGGTCCGCCGAATCCAGCGCGGGGGTCGCCATGCGCGTCGGGATCGCGATGCGGTTCCACACATTGATCGTGGCGATCGCCAGCACGATGTCGCTCAACTCCTTCTCGCTGAAGACGGCGACCGTGGCATCCCAGGTCTCGTCGTCGACACCTTCGCTCAACACTGTGATCGCCTCGGTCAGCGCGAACGCGGCACGCTCACGCTCGGAGTAGAACGACGACTCCCGCCACGTCCGTACCGAATAGATGCGTCGCGGATCCGTGCCGCCCTCAGCCAGATCCACCGAATGCGCATCCACGCAATAGGTGCAGCCGTTCATCAGCGACGCCCGCAGGTAGATGAAATTGACCAACTCGGTATCGAGGTTGCTGGTCACGTAGGCGTCCAGCCCGTTCACCTTGCGGTAGCCCTCCGGGCTATGGGCCGAGATCTGAATGCGTTCTGTCATGACACCGACGCTACGCAGCCATTGGTATCGCAGACAGGCCAACCGGGTCGCAATTCCGACAGACCAATATAGGGTTCTGGCGTGGACCTCCTCCTGACCCTCGACGGACCCGGAACGCTCGCCGACCGGCTGTACCGCGAACTCGCCGCCGCCATACGCGACCGCCGCCTCGCCGGTGGAGACGCCCTCCCACCGAGCCGCGAACTCGCCGCGCAACTCGGGATATCCCGCTCCACCGTCACCCTCGTGTACGAACGGCTCACCGCCGAGGGGTACGCCGACGCGCGCGTCGGCTCCGGAACGTACGTATCCCACGACACGACCCTCTTCGCGCCCCGCGTCCAACCGCGTTCGACGGCCGCATCCGCCGACCAGTCGCCGGCCGCGGCGCCCGCCGCCTACAGCTTCAGGCTGGGCATCCCCGATGTGAACCTCTTTCCGCTCACGGCCTGGCGGCGCCACGTGAACCGTGAACTCGACACGGTCGCGCCGCTCGTCGACGGGCACGCAGACTCCTCCGGCCACGCCGGACTGCGCGCCGGGATCGCCCACCATCTCGGGATGGCGCGAGCGGTCACCACCGACGCGGATGGCGTGTTCGTCACCTCGGGAGCGCAGCAGGCGATCAGCCTCCTCGCGCGCGTGCTGATCCACCCCGGCGACATCGTCGCCGTCGAGGAACCCGGCTATACGCCCGTCCGGCAGGCGTTCCAGTCGGCCGGCGCGCAGGTCGTCAGCATGCCCGTCGACGCCGAAGGGGCTGACCCGTCCGCGCTCCCCGCCAGCACGCGCATCGTGTACGTGACCCCGTCGCACCAGTTCCCGACCGGTGTCGTCATGTCGCGTCCGCGCCGCTTGCAGTTGCTCGACTGGGCGGCCGCGCACGACGCCCTCGTCATCGAGGACGACTACGACTCGGAGTACCGGTTCTTCGACCGCCCCCTCGAGCCGCTCCATGTGCTCGACGCATCGGCAGCCGGAGAGGGAGTCGTCGCCTACGTCGGCACCTTCTCCAAAGCACTGCTGCCCGGCCTCCGTGTCGGATACGTGATCCCCCCGCGACATCTGCTGGGACCGCTGAGGGCCGAACGCCGGCTGCTCGACTGGCACGGCGACCTCGTCACGCAGGGTGCACTGTCGCGACTTCTCGCGACCGGCCAGTTCGCGGCGCACATGCGTCGCGCGCGACGCACCTACCGGGCGCGCCATGCGGCGCTCGCTGAGGGTCTGCACTCTCGGGCCGACCGGCTGACCCTGCTGCCCTCCAGCGCGGGTCTGCACCTGTGCGCCGAAATTCCGGATGCCGCACCCGGCACCGCGGGCCGGGTGCGCGACGCCGCCT